>DAIMZM010000070.1:0-13169 GCA_036733985.1 Bacillota bacterium | reverse complement strand
TGCATATCGCCGCCCATTTTTCCAACTTGGTCAAAGTCAGCGAGCGGGTGGTGGTACGCCATGACGCCGGCGCGGCCCTGGTGAAGATCGCCCCGCTGCTTAGCCTGGACCAGCGGAACGAGATTGCCGTGGAGCTGGCCAAAGGCCTGGAAGTAGGGCAATATGAATTTTCCAAATATATTCCCGCTTATTTAGGGGAATTCGCCCTCTGGCTGCATCCCCGGGAACTGGATGAATTGATCGCCCAATTAAAGGGCCTGCTCAGCAGCGCCAATGACAGCATCGCCGCCGTGGCTTTGGATACGGTGGCCATACTCCTGGAATGCTATAACGTGTATCCTGAACGTTTTCCGGAAACCCGGGAGCGGCATGAGGAGCGGCAGAACTATTTGCTGGGCATCCTGATGAAAGGCCTGGCCGGCCACCGCCCGGCCCTGCGGCAGGAAGCCTTGCTGGTGCTGGGGAAACATTTCTTCGCCTCCTCCCGCATGCCGGAGCAGCAGAAGCGCCGCCTTTTCACCCTGTCCGCGAAAAAGCTGCTGTTCCTGGTTGCCGAAAATCTGGAGGAAGGCCTGGCTTTTTATTACCGGGCCGCGGCTTTGACCCAGGTTTACCGCTTCATCTCCCAGGAAGCCATTCTGCGGCAGGGCTTTGCTTTTGCACCGCCTTTGCCCGTGGCCTTTTTCCCCGGCACCTTCGACCCGCTGACCCTGTCCCATAAGGGTATTATCCAGGGTATCCGGGCCTTAGGTTTTGAAGTGATGGTGGCGGTGGATGAATTCTCCTGGTCGAAAAACACCCAGCCCATGCTGATGCGGCGGCAGATCGCTGTCCAAGCCCTGGCGGACCGCTTCCATGTGCAAATTTTCCCCTACGCTATTCCGGTGAACCTGGCCAATCCCGCTGATTTGCAGCGCCTGCGCGGCCTGTTCCCTAACCGGGAAATCTATATTGTGGTGGGTTCGGATGTGGTGGCCAATGCTTCCTCCTATAAAGCGCCGCCCTCTCCCGGCTCTATCCATGGCTTCAACCACATTATTTTCCAGCGGGCCAACCGCCAGGACAGCCCGGAGCAACAGCCGGACTGCCTCAGCTGCATCAAGGGCCAGGTGCTGCATTTGACCCTGCCCCTGCATTTGGAGGATATCAGCTCCAGCCGCATCCGGGACGATATCGACCGCAACCGGGATATCACCAACCTGGTAGATCCCATGGTGCAGGAATATATTTACCATAACGGCATTTACCTCAGGGAGCCCCAGTATAAGCCCATTATCCGGGCAGGGGCCGTCCATTTCGAGCTGGTGGAGTCTCATTTGCCCGGCCGCGTCCGCGCCGTGGTCAATCAGGTGCTGCCCCAGGGGGCGGAGACGGAAAGCATCTGCGCTGAGCTGCTCCGCCGCAGGCAGCGCCTGCTGGTAATCCGTAACGGGAACGCGGAGGAGCGGGCGGAAGGCTTTATCAGCTTCAGCACCCTGCATACCTCCAGCCTGATGCAGGAGCTGAACAGCAGCAGCCTCTCCCAGCAGCTCCGGCAGATCATCTCCGGCAGGATCCTGCTCATCAGCTGCCTGGCGGTGCGGCCGCACCGGGAATTCCGGGACTCTGAACAGCTGCTGCTCACCGAAGCTCTGGACTGGGCTTTGCGCAAGGATTATACCTTTGCCATTGTCCATCCCCTGGCCCAGCTGCCGGCCACGGCCCGGGCCGTGGGCGTTTTGGAACGCCAGGGCTTCTTCAAACCGGCCTTGGATTACCCCCTCTGGACCGTGGATATGCGTTCGCCCCTGACCCTGATCCAGAACCTGGAAACCACCATCAAGGAGCCCTTGGCCTCTGACGGCCGGGTGCTGGACACGGTACGCCAGGCCCATCAGCGCTTCCAGACCGCTCTGACCCGGCTTTTCCCCGGGCATCTGGTTTTATCCCTGTCCAGCGGCATTATCCACCACCGGCTGGTGGCCAAGATCGCCGAGATGAACGGCGTCCCGCCTTATCCTGTGACCCCAAGGATCCTGGGGCCCAATATGTGCATGCCCTTTGGCAAAATCCTCCGGGGCAAGGCTGTGCCCAATACGGTGACCAAGACCCTGCACACGGACAAGGTGTTCGCGCCGGATCTACGCAGTTTCACCATTGAAGCTTATCCCCATTACGCGCCGCTGCCGGATCAGATCCGCATCATCAAATCCTTCATGCGGCCGGTGATCATGGTGGACGATTTGCTGCATAAGGGCTCCCGCATCCGGGTGCTCAAGCCCTTGATGGACAAAGAGCAGATCCAGATCAAATCCATCCTGGTAGGACTGCTCTCCGGCCGGGGCCGGGACTATATCCTGGAATCCGGCCTGACTGTGGACAGCGTCTATTATGTGCCAAATATGCGGGGCTGGTTTGTGGAATCCACCATGTATCCTTTTATCGGCGGGGATACGGTGCGCCGGGCCGGCATGAAGGTGCCGGGCCTGCTGCCCTCGGTGAACTTGCTGCTGCCCTACGGCGTGCCGCCCCTGCATCAGTACTATTCCCATAACAACGCCTTTGAGCTGTCCCTGACCTGTCTCAACAATGCCCTGGCGATCATGAGCACTCTGGAAACGGAATACCGGCTGCAATTCGGCAAAAACCTGACCCTGTCCCGCCTGGCGGAAGCGATTATCCGCCCCCTCTGCCCGGACCGGGGCGGCTGCGTGGATTATGATCCCTCCCTCTCCGCCACCGAATACCTGAATAATGACATCGAAATGCTGCTGCGTCTGGAACAGGTGATGAAATGAGCGAGGCCTTAAAAGATCGATTGTTTTGGTATCAGGCGGCGGGGCAAACCCTTTGTTCCTGGGACAGCGCTTTGCCCTTTGAGCGGCTCTCCCCGCCGATTGCTCAAGATCAGCGGGTCTTCTTCCTCTGCCAACGGGAGCGGGACAACAGCCGGGCCGCCTTCGCCGTCAGCCATCCGGGCCAGCTGTTGGCTAGGACGGAGGATTATACCTGGCTGGACAGCCAAAGCCTGCCCCAGGCAAACCCGGGGCCGGAAATCGCGGGGCTGATCGAAAAGCGGCTGCTCACCGCTGTGAACAGGACTTATCCCCGCTGGCAAACCTTGCTCAAGCCTGCCCCGGCCCGGCCTAAGCTGAGGCTGAACCTGCTGGCGGTGGGGGATGTGGGCGGCATGCTGCTCACCGGTTTGAAGCTGCTGGGCGCTGATCTGCTGGACAGCATCGGCATTTATGATTTGAACCAGGCCGCGGCCGCCCGCTGGGAATATGAGCTGAACCAGGTGGCCTGGCCCGGGGATTACCAGGCCCTGCCCCGGGTCGAAACCATCGGCCCCAATGATTTGTTCGCCTGCGATGTTTTTGTCTTTTGCGCCTCCGCCGGGGTGCCGCCGCTGGGCGCGGCAGTGCGGGATGTGCGCCTGGCCCAGTATGAGAAAAACGCGGCCATCATCAGCGCTTATGGGGCGCAAGCTGCGGCCGGCAATTTCAGCGGCCTGTTCGCCGTGGTTAGCGATCCGGTGGATCAGCTTTGCCAGGCCGCTTATCAGGCCGGGGTCGGAGGCCTGTTCCCGGAGCAGATCGTTGGCTACGGCCTGGGGGTGATGAATGCCCGGGCCGCCTACTTTGCCCAAAAAGACAGCCGCTTCGCCAGCTTCCTCCGGGAGGGGCGGGCCTATGGCCCCCATGGCCAGGGCCTGGTCATTGCCAATTCCCTGGCGGATTATCAGGACGCGCTTTCTCAGGAGCTGACCCGGCTCTCTCTGACAGCTAATCTGAAAGCCAGGGAAATGGGCTTCAAACCCTATATCGCCCCGGCCCTGTCCTCCGGGGCCCTGTCCCTGCTGCTGACTTTACGGGGGGAATGGCATTACAGCGCCACCCGCCTGGGCCGGGTCTGGCTGGGGGCCAGGAACCGGCAGCTGCCTGCCGGGATCGAACTGGAAACCCGGCCCCTGCCCGCTGCCTTGATGCGGCGCCTGGCAGAGACTTATGCCGGGCTGGCCGCTTTTGAGCCGGGAGGCCCGTCATGAAAGGGGCGTTGACCCTGATCATGCCTTGCTGCCCGGACCGGCTGAAAACCGGACGGCTCAACGCGGTGCTGGAACATGCCCTGGCCGGCGTCCGGGTCAGCGAAACCATTGAGACGGCGGAGCAACTCCATGCTTTCCAAGGCGAAAAGCTGCTCTTTGCCGTGCCTTTAGGCGTTTCCGGCGTCAATTTGGAATACTACCGCATGCTGCAGCTGCTGCGTATGGAAACAGGCCTGTTCCAATCCTGCATGGGGGCGCTGCTGGTGGACGGCCTGACCGAGCTTTACACCAAATCCGTCGCCCGGGAGCTGGTTTTCGCCGCCAATACGGCCGGCTGCGCTTTTATCGGCCGCCCGCTGGTGGAAGGCACCATTTCCCTGGCTAATTTCCAGACCATTGCCGGGCTGAACGATGTGGATCACTATGGCGCTTACCTTTTGACCGCCAAGGAAACCGTGGCCCGGCTGCTGGCGGCGGAACCGCCGCCAGCCAATAGCCGCCGCCTGCTGGTGCTTCATGCTTCCAGCCGGCATACCTCCAATACCTTTGCCCTCTGGGGCCTGGTCAAGGAAGGCCTGCCCGGCTGGGAGATCACGGAGATCGGCCTTAGGAACGGCGAGATCAGCGATTGCAGCGGCTGCCCTTATTCCATGTGCCTGCACTTCGGCGACCGGGGCGGCTGCTTTTACGGCGGCGTGATCACCAAGGAGGTGTACCCGGCGGTGCTGGCCTGCGACAGGCTGCTGCTGCTCTGCCCCAACTATAACGACGCGCTCTCCGCCAATATCAGCGCTTTCATCAACCGGCTCACCGCCTTAACCAGGACGCGGCGGTTTTATGAGAAAAGCCTCTACGCCCTGATCGTTTCCGGCTATTCCGGCAGCGATATCATTGCCGGGCAATTGATCGCCGGCCTGAATATGAATAAATCCTTTTACCTGCCGCCCCGCTTCGCCATGCTGGAAACAGCCAATGATCCGGGGGCGATCCTGAAGCTGGAAGGCATTGAGGATCGGGCCCGGGCTTTTGCCCGGCGGCTGGCGAATGTATCCGGGGAGGAAACATGAACAAAGCAGAACAGCCCATCGGGGTATTGGATTCCGGTATGGGCGGGATCAGCGTCCTGAAAGAACTGATCAGCCTGATGCCGGGGGAAGACTATCTCTATCTGGGAGATTCGCAAAACGCGCCTTATGGTATAAAAACCGCAAAACAGGTCACGGCCCTGGCCATGGCCAGGGTGGCGGAGCTGCTGGCCCAGGGCGCGAAGGCCGTGGTGATCGCCTGCAACACTGCCAGTTCAGTGGCCTTGACGCCTTTGCGGGCCAGCTATCCCCAGGTGCCGGTCATCGGCATGGAACCGGCCTTGAAACCGGCCATCCAGGCTTTCCGCCATGGCCGGGTGCTGGTGATGGCCACGGAAATGACCCTGGCTGAGCAAAAGTTCCAGCATTTGCTGAACAAATACCGGGAAGAGGCGGAGATCCTGCTGCTGCCCGCCCCGGGCATCGTGGACTATGTGGAGCAGGGCGTCACCGAGGGCGGCGGCCTGGCGGACTATTTGGACCGGCTGCTGCGCCCCTATCGCAAACCGGCGGTGGACGGGGTGGTGCTGGGCTGCACCCATTTTCCTTTTGTCCGCCAGGGCATTGCCCAAGCCCTGGGTTATACCCCTGCTATCTTTGACGGAGGCTTGGGCACAGCCCGGCAAGCCCAACGCAAACTGGCTGAGGCCGGCCTGCTCCGCCCCACAGGCGGCCAGGGCCGGGCGACTCTGAGCAATACCAGCCCGGATCCGGCCATGCTGGCCCTGTCCCAGCGGCTTTTACAAACAGCCCTGGCTGAAAACAGGCCCTGAACCAGCCTCCCGACCGCATAAAAAAGGCGCTCCTAAGGAGCGCCTTTCCGCAACCGGAGGTCAATGGCCAACCGCCTTGGCTACTGTACCGCTGTTCCGCTTTTGCCAAACATCAAAGGCGGAGGGGGTCTTCCTGGCCCAGAGGATATAGGTGGCCACACAGAACGCCAAACCCAGGCTCATCAGGGCAAACATGGGCCGATAGCCCCAGGCGTTGGAAAACACGCCGCCTAAGACGCCGCCTAAGCCCCAGCTCAGATCAAAAAAGCATAAGTAAGTGGAAGAAGCGGAGCCCCGCCTTTCCCAGGGCACGGTGCGCAAAGACATGGCCTGGAAGGAAGGCAGGGTCAGGCCGTAGCCGATGCCGAACAGGGCTGCCGATGCATACATCAGCAGCGCGGTCTTAGCTGTCATCAGCACCATCAGGCTCACAAAGAAGCAGGCGGTGCCATAATACACCGCCACCTTTTCCCCATGTTTATCCGCCACCCTGCCGCCAAAAACCCGGAAAAGGCCGGTAAACAAAGCCTGGAAGGTGAAATAGATGCCGCCGTTGCCCAGGCCTTCGGCTTCGGAGTACAAGGCGATAAAGGAAGAAATGGAGCCTGCCGGCAGCATGCAGAAAAAGAGCAAGACCGAGGCAGGCAGCGCGTCTTTGGCAAACAAAGCGGATAAGCGGTCCCTCAGCCGCAGGCTGCCGCTCTTTCGCCTTCTATGAGGCGGGTTATGCAGGCGTATCCTGGACAAAAGCAGCAGGGCCAGCAAGGAAAAACCGGTGCTGGTCAAAAACATCGGGTTAAAGCCGTAGCGCTCCATGATTAAGAGCCCCAGGGCGGGAGAAACCGCCAAGGCAAAAGAATTGGTCAGGCCGAAAAAGCCCATGCCTTCGGCAAAGCGGCTATTGGGCACGATATCGCAGGCATTGGTATTGGAAGAGGTGCCCGCGGCGGACCACAGGGAACCGTGGAACACCCGAAAGACCATGGCCATGGATAAAATGGGAAAGGCCAGATAAAGTATGGGAAAAAGCATGACCCCGGAAAGGCCCACCACAAAGATGACTTTGCGGCTATGATTATCCAGGAACCAGCCGGTGACAGGCCGCGTCGCCAGGGCTGCCAGCGAATAGATGCCCGCGGCCAGCCCCACGGTAAGCTCATCCCCGCCCAGAGATTTGATATAAAAGGGGAAGGTGGTGACCAGCATATTCCCGCCCACGAAAATCAACAGGTTCAGCAATGATATGGATGAAAAATCCTTGGTCCAGAGCTTTTCCACAGCAGGCTGGGCCTGCTTTTTCTGTTCCTGGTACTGGTTCCGCGCCAGGTATTTGACCATTTGATGCCACATATGGGCAACATGCAAATGCATTTTACTTTACCTCTTCCACTTCAGCTTGTAATTGTCTTCTTAATCGCCCGGCCCGGGCCTGCACCACCTGGGGCAGGGCCACCGCCGTTAGGATCAGCGCACCGCCCAGCAGCTGCCAGCCGGTCAGCAGATCTTTAAAGATGATCAAGGCCATCACCGCCGTGGTGGGCGGTTCCAGCAGCAGCAACAAAGAGCAGGGCACCGGCCCTAAAATATGGATGCCCCGATAAACCACGTACATGCCGGCCACGGTGACTGCCAGGGCCAGGTAAAGGATGATCAGCCAGCCGGGAACGGTCACCGAGACCCAGCCATAGCGCCCTTTTTCCCAAAATAGCATTGCCAAATTATACATTACCGCCACAGCTACGGTGCAATCCAGGTTAAAGGTGATCATATCGGTGCGGGAAACCACCCGGTCCACCAGGTTCAAGCGCAGCGCCTGCAGCACCGCGCCGGTCAGCGCCACCACCACGCCCCAGGGATTGATATCCGCCATGGAGCTCCAATAAAGCAGCACCAGGCCCACGGCGGACAGGAGCAGGGCCAGGACAGTAGAGGGGGTCAGCCGCTCCCCATGGAACAGCAGCCGGGAGGCCAGAGCGGTCAGGGAGGGATAGGCATAAAAGAACAGGATGGCCAGAGAGGCCGGTATCAGCGATACCGCCGTATAGATCGCGAAGGAACAGCCTGTGGTGAGCAGGCTCAGCACCAGGGTGCCACCCCAGAGCTCCCTGGCTACTAGCAGCGGTTTTTTCTTTAGCCGGGCCAGGCCGAGATAAAAGACCGAGGCGATCAAAAACCGGGTGGCTGCCAAAGACAGCACATCAAAGCCGTTGCCATATCCCAGCTGCACGATCACAGCCTCTGTGCCAAAAATGATGGCGATGCCGGCCATTTTCAAGACTTCGCAGCCTTGGCTGACGGATTTATTCGTGTCCATTCCCGCCCTTACTCCTTCTGAAAAACCACCAAACGACCAGCCCGCACAGGGTAGCCGCGGCTATCCACTGGCTGGTAGACAACAAAAAAATTCCCCGCAGCGTATCGCCACGGAAAAATTCCAGGATAAAGCGGCCAACGCTGTAAAGCGCCAAGTAGAGGGGCAAAAGCAAGTGCTTCTGCGAAAGCCTGGTTTCCGCCAGCAGCAGGAAGACAAACAGCAACAGCAGCAAAGCGGCGGAAATCAGCTGCACCGGCAGCAAAGGGACGCCGTTCGGCGCGGCCAGGGCTTCCTGATAGGCCAGGCCCCTTTCCCAAGGAACGCCCCAACAGCAGCCGCTGAAGAAACAGCCCAGGCGGCCGCAGGCATGAAACAAAGGGATAGCCGGGGTAAACAAAGCCACAGCCCGGGCCTTATCCACCCGGTACTTGCGGCAATAAAGCAAAGCAGCTGTCAGCCCGCCATAGAGGCCGCCGTAAAACACCGCGCCGCCGGAAAGCAAAAGCATTGGCTCAGCCAGCCAGAGGCCGGCGTAAGTAATCAGCTCAGGCAGAATCGTCAGCAGATACAACAGCTTGGCGCCAATCAGCGCGCCCACCATGGCCAGAATGCCGATATGCAGCACATCATCCCCGGGCAGCTGATAGAAGCGGTTCCGTTGCCGCAGCAGAAAAGCTGCCAAGGCCAGGCCCAGCAGGGACATCAGCCAATAGACCGGCAGCTTTAAACCGCCAATCAACAGATAGGGGTGCATAACCGCTCCCGGCCCGGGGCCTGTCTAGGAAAAGATGCCGGCAAAGGCCCCGGCAGCACCCATACCGGCCACGCATAAGACGCAGGCCACAAAGAAGATGCAGGACAGGATCAGCGCGATGATGGAACAGACCAGGCCGGCCGTGGCCATGCCAGCCTCGCCGGGGGGCAGTTCTTTCCTGGCGTTAACCCCCAGGATAATCCCGATAATGGATAGGACGATGGACACTAAAGCCGAGTAGCCAAACCAGACCAGGAGCAGCGAGAGGATGCCCAAGATCAACGCGGCCACGGCTTTATTCTGCGCCGGAGTATTATTCGCCATTTCAACCTCCAATTTTACCTTCCCTACCTTTACCAGAATAACATCAGCGCAAAACTTTGTCAAGAATCGCCGCCCAACATTAATAAACGGCAAGGGCTGCCGGCCGGGCTTTAGCCCCTATCGGCAAAGAATTTTTTTCCGGCCCTTGACAAATTCCCCAAATAGGTGTAACCTTATCACCAATACGGCATTGCCGTAAACTTCATACTGTCAAAGGCTGTGAACAGAAGGAGTAGTCCCTGTCTTGATGTGTCAGAGAGCCCCGGTAGCTGAAAAGGGGTACGGAAAGCCGGGATGAAGATGGTCTGGGAGCCGCGCGCCGAAACTTAGGATAGGCAGCGACGGGAGCGCCCGTAACAGCGCTAGGGTATCGAGCGCCCCTGGGCGTATCCGTACCTCACGAGGCTGGCGCTGCGAAGCGTTGGCGAATCAAGGTGGTAACACGGCTTTGGTCGTCCTTGAACCATGGGTTCAAGGCTTTTTTTATGGCAGTAACAGGTAAAGGAGCAATCATGGACGCGCAACCGATTATCCAAATCAGCGGCCTCTCCAAAATCTTCGGCAGCGGCGAAAACCAGGTGGTGGCCCTGAAGGATGTGGATCTGACCATCAATCAGGGGGAAATCTTCGGCGTGATCGGCTTATCTGGCGCTGGCAAAAGCACCCTGGTGCGCTGCATCAATCTGCTGGAAACCCCCACCGAAGGCCGGGTCAGCGTGGCCGGGCAGGAGATGACCGCCCTCTCCGGGCCGGAACTGCGCCGGGCCCGTCAGTCCATCGGCATGATTTTTCAGGGCTTCAATCTCCTGATGCAGCGGACAGCTTTAGAAAACATCTGCTTCCCCCTGGAGATCGCGGGCTGGAAAAAGGAAGCCTGCCGCCAGCGGGCTTGGGAAATGCTGGAAATCGTGGAGCTTTCGGATAAAGCCAAGGCCTACCCTTCCCAATTATCCGGCGGCCAAAAGCAGCGGGTGGCCATTGCCCGGGCCCTGGCCGCCAATCCCCAGGTGCTGCTCTGCGACGAAGCCACCAGCGCCCTGGATCCCACCACCACCCGCTCCATCCTGGCCCTGATCAAGGATTTGAACACCCGGCTGGGCGTCACGGTGGTGGTCATCACCCATGAGATGAAGGTGGTGGAGCAGATCTGCGACCGGGTGGCCATCATCTCCCAGAGCCGCATCGTGGAAAGCGGGCCGGTGGCGGAGATCTTCCTCCATCCCCAAACCGCTGTGGCTAAAAGCCTTCTTTACCCGGACGGCGAAAAGACCATCCACAGCTTTGGCAGCGGCGGCCCCCTGCTGCGCCTGATCTATGACGGCAATGTGGACCGGCCTATCATCGCCAGCATGGCCCTGGCCACCGGCGCGCCGGTTTCCATCATCTACAGCGCCAGCAAACACCTGGATAACAAAATCTATGGCCATACCGTGGTGCAGCTGCCGGAAAACCAGACCCTGACCCCGGCGATCCTGGCTTATCTGGACAGCGAGGGCATTGCCTATCAATGGGAAAGGGAGGCGAAATAACATGTTCAGCACAGCCATGCTGCAAATGATGTTCACCGGCTTTCTGGAAACCCTTTATATGACCCTGGGCGCCACCTTGATGGCTTATGTTTTAGGCATCCCCATCGGCCTGTTCCTGGTTATTACCGATAAAGGCGGCATCCGTCCCCTGCCCACGGCTTACCGGCTGGTGGGCGGGGCGGTGAATATACTCCGCTCCATCCCCTTTCTGATCCTGCTGGTCTGGGTGGTGCCGGTGACCCGCTTCATCGTGGGTACGGCCATCGGCTCCACCGCCACCATCGTGCCGCTGGTCATCGCCGCAGCCCCTTATGTGGCGCGGGTGGTGGAAAGCGCTTTAAAGGAGGTGGATCAGGGCGTCCTGGAAGCTGCGCAAGCCATGGGCGCCGGGACAATGCAAATGATCACCAAAGTCCTGCTGCCGGAAGCCAAGCCCAGCCTACTGCTGGGGGCGGCCATTTCCACCACGGTGATCCTGGGCTATTCCGCCATGTCCGGCTTTGTGGGCGGCGGCGGCCTGGGCACCATCGCCATCAATTATGGGTATTACCGCTCGCAGAGCGATGTGATGCTGGTGATGATCGTGGTTCTGATCATCATCGTCCAGATTATCCAGGAGATCGGCAATTTTGTCACCCGGAAATCGGACAGAAGGGCACGTTAAAATTCAAATTTTATATGAATGAAGGAGAAGAGAGAACATGAAAAAGTTTTTAGCCTTAACTGTTTTAGTGATTTTAACCTTGGCCCTGGCAGCGGGCTGTGCCGCCGCCCCTGGGGAACAGCCTGCCGAAACCCCTGCCGAGACCCCGGCTGAACCGGTGGTTCTGAAAATCGGCGCCAGCATTACCCCTCATGCGGAAATCCTGAACCAGGTGGTTGAGGATCTGGCCGGCGAAGGCATTACCCTGGAAGTGATCGAATTCACCGATTATGTGCAGCCCAATACCGCTGTGGAAAGCGGCGACCTGGACGCCAACTATTTCCAGCATATCCCCTATATGGAGCAGTTCAATGCGGATAACGGCACCCATCTGGTGGCTGTGGCCAATATCCATTACGAGCCCCTGGGCATTTACGCCGGCAAAACCGCTGCCCTGGACGCCCTGCCGGACGGCGCCACCATCGCTGTGCCCAATGACGGCACCAATGAGGCCCGGGCCCTGTTCCTGCTGGAAGCCAATGGCCTGATCACCCTGAAGGAAGGGGCGGACTTAAGCGCCACGGTGCTGGATATTGCCGAGAACCCCAAGAACCTGGTGATCAAGGAGCTGGAAGCGGCTCAGATCTCCCTCTCCCTGCCTGACGTGGATCTGGGCGTGATCAACGGCAATTATGCGCTGCAGGCCGGTTTGAAAGCCTCTGAGGACGCCCTGGCCCTGGAGGACGAAAATTCCGTGGGCGCTTCCACCTATCCCAATATCATCTGCGTCAAGGAAGGCAACGAGAACAACCCGGCCATTCAGAAGCTGGTGGCTGCTTTGCAGACCGATAAGATCCGCGACTATATCAACAACAGCTATGGGGGCATCGTGGTCCCCCTCTTCTAAGCCCTAAAGCCGATCGAAAAGCGGCCCGGAATCCCGGGCCGCTTTTATTTATGCCGCTATCTCTTTCAGTCCTGCAATTCCGCCAGCAAATTCCAGAGCAGGGAGAAGGACAGGCCCACCACTGTGGTATAGTCCCCCGCGATCTGCCGGACAAACCAGCCGCCTTCATCCTGTATGCCATAAGCCCCGGCCTTGTCCAGGGGCGAGCCTCCGGCCACATAGCGGCTGATTTCCGCTGCCGAAAGGGTATGAAACCAGACATCCGTCCGGGCCGCGCCGGCAGCCTGACGGCCCAGCATGCCGTCCAGCAGGCAAATGCCGGTATAGACATGGTGGATACGGCCGGATAAACAACCCAGCATTTCCGCTGCCGCCGCCTCATCAACAGGCTTGCCCAGCAGCCGCCCCTGAAAGACGACCACCGTGTCCGCGGCGATCACCAAGGCATTGGGGTAAAGCTGGGCTACCGCCCCGGCCTTTTGCGCCGCGTTAGCCGTCACCAAGCCCGAGGGCCCGCCGCAAGTTGCCGGATCTTCATATTCCGCTGTCTCAGCCGGGCAGACCAGGGGCTTCAGGCCCAATTGCCGCAATAAAGCCAGCCGCCGGGGGGAAGCGGAAGCCAAAACGATTTGCCGCTTTGGAAAAGTAACCATAGTAACCTCCATAACCTTGAAAAACCTGCGCCGGAAAAGGCTGCCAAACAAGGGCCCGGATAAAAGAAAAGGCCGACTACAACACGGTGTAGCTGGCCTTTATTCTGGTGGGCGTAACTGGTTTCGAACCAGTGACCTCTTGAATGTGAGTCAAGCGCTC
>DAIMZM010000069.1:0-13206 GCA_036733985.1 Bacillota bacterium | reverse complement strand
CGTCTGACCCCCTTTATACCCGGGTTTTCAGATTTTATACGCGATATGCACCTGATCCCTGGTAATGGTGATCCGCTCCACCAGGGAGCGCACGGCGCTTTGCTTTTCCTGCATGGTCAGCTGGTCCCAAATGCCCGCATAATTGCGGATCTGGGACAGGGCCTGGCTGCCCTGGCTTCTCAGCTGCCGGGCCTCTGCCAAGGCCGCCAGCCGGGCGTCCAGGCGAGCCAAAACCTGCTTCTGCTCGTCAATGGCTTCGGCCAGGATCTCGTCGCCAGCCGCGGCATAGCGCTGATAAAGGCGCTTCAGCTTCTGGGCTTCCGCGGCCCGCTCTTTAGCCGCCGCCTCCTGTTCGTCATAATAGCGCTGTCGAGCGGTTTCCGGGGTGAAATCCTGGCGGGTCATGGCAAAGAGGTCGCTGACCACCGCCGCTTCCACCGGCGCCGCGTCCACCTTGCTGTTGGGGCAGTCCGGGTCCCGCACCAGATAATCCTTGCTTCTTACCTGGCTGTAGCAGGCCAGCTTCCAGATGCCGCCGCTCCATTTGCAGTAGCGCATCCGCGCCCCGCAGCAGCCGCAATAGATGAGCCCGGTCAAAAGATGGCCGCCGGAAACCACCAGGCGGCGGGCGGAGCGCTCCGCCAGCATAGCCATGGCCCGCTCATAGGTTTCCAGGGAAATCAGCGGTTCATGGCGGCCCTGGTACTCCATGCCGTTATAGACGATGAAGCCGGCATTGGATTTCCGGGTCAGGACCTGTTCCGCCAGTTTTTCATATTTCAGGCCCAGCCGATCGGCAATGCGCTGCAGGGACCAGCCCTGCAAATAGAGCTGATAAAGCCGCCGCACCTTGTCCGCGTCCTGGTTGGGTACCAGGATCCCCTGCTCCCGGTCATAATCATAGCCGAAAGGGGTGCGCCCGCCCCCGGGCCAGAGGCCGGATTCCACCCTTTTCTGCATGCCGCCCCGGGTCCGCTCGAAGATATTCTCCCGCTCCAATTGGGCAAAAACCGAGAGGATGCCGATGACGGCCCGGCCAAAGGGGGTGGCGGTATTGAAGCTCTCCTGCATGGAGACGAAGGCTACATTGTGCAGGAGGAACACATCCTCGATCAAATAGAGGGTGTCCTTCTGGGAGCGGCTCAGGCGGTCCAGCTTATAAACGATCACATGGGTAAGCCGGTTCTGCCGCACATCTGCCATGAGCCGCTGGATCTCCGGGCGGTCCAGGGAGCCGCCGCTGTAGCCGTCGTCGATATACAGTTCGGTACAGGCGGCGGAACCGAACAGGGAGGCGGTATAAGCCAGCAGGCGTTCCGTCTGGATCTCGATGGAATAGCCTTCCTCCCGCTGGGCGTCGGTGGAGACCCGCACATATAAGGCAGCCTGGGGCGGCCGGGCCGCCGTCTGCTCCAGCCGGAGCATTTTACTTTTGCCTTTAGCCATAATCCCGCTCTTTTATCCTATTGATAGTCTAATAGCCGTTACCATTATATCAGCCGGGCTAAGCCGGAAACAAGCGGAAGGATTATCCATTCTCCCCGTTCAGCCTGGCCCAGGCTTCCTGAAATACGGCCTGCAGCACCTCATTGGTGATTTGCAGGCACTCCAGCTCATCCGGCTCCACCTGCCGGCCGCCGATTTCCCGCTGGATTTCCATAGGCGCCTCCTTTGTTCAGGCTTTGCCTGGATTATACCCTTTTGGCAGGGGTTATAACCCTGACCGATCAAAACCCGGAACAGAAAAAACAACCCTTCCGGGGGGAAGGGTTGTCCGGTATCTTTTTCAGTTTATACCGGCGGGTTAAGCCTCGGCTTCTTTGAACTGGCGGCCATTGGCAATGGTCCGGCCGCTTTCCTTGTCGAAAAGGTGGATCTGTCCCAGATCAAAATAGAGAGGCAGCTCATCGTCCATCCGGGCCTGGCAAAGGCCGCTTTGCCGCACGGTCAGCCGGTAGCCCTGATAATCCAGGTCAATATGGCATTCGCCCCCCAGGGCTTCCACCACCTCTACCCGGGCAATCACTAAGCCGGGGGGGGCAATGGAGACGCTGTCCGGCCGGATGCCCAGCACCAGCTGCCGGCCCTGATAGGGCTGCAGCACCGTGTCGGGCCAATCCAGCCGCACCGCGGCGGTGGGCAGTTCCAGATACCAGCCCTGGGCGTCCCGGCCCAGCAGCACATCCAGGAAATTCATTTGGGGATTGCCGATAAAACCGGCGACAAACTGATTGGCCGGCTGATTATAGAGGTTTTGAGGCGTATCGATCTGCTGCACCCGGCCATGATCCATCACCACGATGCGGTCGCCCATGGTCATGGCCTCGATCTGGTCATGGGTCACATAAACAAAGGTGGCGCCCAGGCGCTTATGCAGCTTGATGATTTCCGCCCGCATAGAGGTGCGCAGCTTGGCGTCCAGATTGGACAAAGGCTCGTCCAGGAGGAAGACCGCCGGTTCCCGCACCAGGGCCCGGCCCAGGGCCACCCGCTGACGTTGGCCCCCGGACATGGCCCGGGGCTTGCGCTTCAGCAAATCCTCAATGCCCAAGAGCTTGGCCGCGGCCCGCACCCGGGTATCGATCTCCTTTTTGGGCATTTTCCGGTTTTCCAGGCCAAAGGCCAGGTTCTTATAAACGGTCATATGGGGGTAGAGCGCATAGTTCTGAAAAACCATGGCGATATCCCGGTCCTTGGGCGGCACATCGTTGACCAGGCGGTCGGCGATATAGAGCTGACCCTTGGTCACGGCCTCCAAACCGGCGATGCAGCGCAGCACCGTGGATTTGCCGCAGCCGGAAGGGCCCACCAGGACGATGAATTCCTTATCGTCGATATCCATGGTGAAATCGTCCACCGCCAGCACCGTATCGTCATAAACTTTGGTCACATGATCCAGCCTGATACTTGCCATTACTTTGCTCCTTGTTACATATCCTCGTAATTGACCCGCCTGCCGCGGATATAGGCCTTCAGCCGTTGCCAGCCGCGGATGATCAGCCAAACCAGGGAGACCAGGGGCGGGATCAACAGCAGGGCCATGCAGACCAGCAGCAGGGCCAGCTGATTCTCCGCCAGGCGGGCGGCGTTTTCAAAATAGGGATAGGCCACGCCGGTGGTTTTCAGCGTCCGCTCACTAAAATGCCAGAGGGTCTTGATCATCGGCTCCAGCCGGAAGCGGGCGCTGTTTTCCAGCAGTTCGCCATCGCCTAAGGGAAAATGATCCTTCAGCGCGCCGCTGACAAAGCCGGTGATGGGATCAGGCCCCACCAGCTCATAGCAGGTGACGCCGGTTTCCGCCACGGCGGCCAGATCGGTAAAGGGCAGATAGAGGGTGGGCAGCGGATTGACGGTGCGCGCCGAAAGCCTGTCCGCCTCCCGGGAGATCACCCCGGCGATCACATAAGGCTTGTTATTCACCGTGACGGTAAGCCCGGCCAGATCCACGCCGCCATACAAACGCCAGGCCAGCTCCTCATCCAGCACCACCCGGTCCTGCATAAAATCGCCTTCACTGAAATAGCTGCCGCTCCGCAGCCGCAGCGGATGGAAGAAGAAATAGTTCCCGCCCACGCCGATGGCCTGGACGGTGGCGTTGCCGTATTCGCCGGCCACGCTCAGTTCCGCCGTGGCAGACCAGGCGTCCTGGTACAGCTTTTGGTTCTCCCCGGCCTCCTGGGAGATCTCCAAATATTTGGCGTCCAGCTTTTTACGGAAGGCCAGGATATCCTCCTGGCTGACCGTGCTGTTCACCGGCAGGAAGCAGCTGGCCTGGGCAAAGCGCTCTTCGCTCTCCCCTGCCCAGCGCGCCGCGGCCTGCTGGGAAAGCAGCAATTGGCTATGGTGCTGCCAGCGGCCCAGGCAGAGCAGGAACAGCATCAGCAAAAAGATGTTCAGCGCCAGCAGGATCTTGCCCCGGCGGCTCAGGGGCTTAGCACGCCGCAGCCGCTCCGCCAGGGTTTTCCCGCTTTTCCCGGGTTTCGGCGGCTTGGGCGGAGTTGGCTTCTTCCCTGCCCTAAGCCGGGGTTTCTTGCCTTTGCCCTTTGGCAATGCCTCTATCACACCCGGTTCAAGGCGGGGCTCCGACCGCTTGGGGATAGCCGGTTTGGGCGCCACAAAGACGCGGGTGGGGCCGTCCGGGTCCGCGGCGTCCAAAGCTTCCTTCAGGCCCGTGTATTCCTGGGTCGCCGCCGCTATTTCCGGGGCCGGGGCTGGCCTATCCCCGGACAAGCCCTTGTCCTTTTTATTTTTAGAAAAAATATTTTTCAGCTTCATATCCTGTCACTATTCCGCCAGGCGCACCTGCATGCCAGGCTCCACCGGCTTATTGCCGGTGGTGATCACATAATCCCAGCCGGTCAGGGCGCCGGAAATGGCAGCCTTGGTATCATCCTTGGCCAGCACCTGCACATCCACCCGGTCGGCGATATAGCGGTTGCCCAGGGGGGTTTGCTTGGCAATGACGATCAGGATGAAATCCCCGTTGGCGTCGGAGCGCAGGGCGCTGTTGGGCACGATGACATCATAATTGGCGCTGGGCTGGCCAATGGCCAAAGTCAGCTGGGCGCCGCTTTCCACTTCCTCACCGCTGAGGGAAAAGACCAGCAGCTTGCCTTGGCCCGGCTTATCCGGATCATTTTTGATGTTGGTCAGCTTGGCCTGGACATTGGAACCCCAGTAATAATTGGTCACTTCCGCAGAGTCCCCCACCCGGACCTTTTTCGCCTGTTCATTGGTGACGGCAAAGGACAGGGAATAGCCCAGATCCGGCGCTTCCACCACCGCCAGGGGCTGGCCCGGGGTACTGGTCTGGCCGGCGGAAATATTGATGCTGGTGACAATACCGGCCTGAGCGGCAGTAACCACCGTATCCACGGATTCCGCCTGCAGCTCATTGACCAGCTTCTGCTGGTCGGTGATTTTCTGCCGCTGAGATTCCAGGGATAATTGCTCCTTGGCGCCGGTTTTGCCGTCTTCCTTTTTCGCCTGCTCCAGAGCGAACAGCTTATCGTCCAGGGCGGCCTGGGCTTCCCGCACCGCTTTATCAGCGGTATCCCAATCGGTTTTCTCCTGCAGCTCAACCAGATCGGCCTTGGCTTCGGTCAGCTCGTTGTTCCGCTCATTGATCTCGATGCTGATATCGATGGCTTCTTCCATCAAATCCAGATCTTCCCTGGCCCGGTCCAGTTCCACTTCCAGCGCATCCACGTCGTCGTCTTCATCAGGATTATCGATTTGCCTTTCCAAATCGTCGATTTTCCGCTCCTGGGCCAAAATCGCAGCCGCGTCCGCGCTGGGGAAGCCGGTATCGTTCAGCTCCTGCTGCAAATCAGCGAGATCCGCGGTCAAATCCTTGATCCGCTGCTGGGTCTCAGTGATGACGCTTTGGGGCACAGAGCCGGTATCCCGCTTGATGATGGCATTGTTCAGCGCTTCCTGGGCGGTTTGTATCTCCCGGTTCAGTTGGCTGTAATCCGGATCCGCGGCGTCCACCAGGGCGGTGCGGTAAGCCAGGTTCAGCTCGTTCAGCGTATCCTTGGCTGCTTTCAGCTCATCGCTTTCCTTATCCGCCAGGGTAAAGAGCACATCCCCCACCTGGATCGTATCGCCGGTTTTGACATGCACGGCGGCCACTTCCCGGGACTGGTTGAAATTAACCTCATAGGTTTGATTGGCGCTGACCGTGCCGGTACCGCGGATTTTCGCGCTGATGGTACCGGACTGGGTATACTCCACAGCCACCTCCGGCAAGGACCGGTTCATAATGGTATTGGAAAAAAAGGTCAGCACCAGCATCAGCGCCAGGAAGATGATGGCGGCGTTTTTGACCCAGGCGCGATTAAGCTTCTTCACTCCGGACATAGGGGGAACCTCCAAATACATAGTACAAAACAAAACTTAAACAGCGCTGCTCAGCCCTTGACCGAGCCGGAATGGGTAATCCCCTCCACCAGGTATTCCTCGCCGTGGAGGAACAGCAGCAGCGTGGGGATCATATAGATGGTGGCCACCGCGAAGGCCACCCCCACCTCCCCCGTATTGATGCTGGACAAATACACCGACAAAGGCTGGCGGGTGGTATCCGGCAGCAGGATCAGGGGCTGCTCCACCATATTCCAATAATCGATAAAGACCAGGATGGCGATGGAATAAAGGGCGCTGCGGCATTGGGGCAGGCAGATCTTGGTAAAAATCCGCCATTCGCCGGCGCCGTCCAGCTTAGCGGCTTCGATCAGGGCCGGAGGGATACGGCGCATGAATTTGGTCAGCAGGAAAACGGAAAAGGGGGCGAAAACCCCGGGGAAAATAATGGCCCAGCGGGTATCCAGCAAACCCACCCAATCCGCCACCAGATAGTTGGGCACCAGCATCACCTGGTAGGGCATGAGCATCAGCACCACATAAAAGAAAAAGATGAACTGGCGCTTCCTGCCGGTATAGCGGAAAAAGCTGTAAGCCGCCAAAGCGGCGACGGCCACCTGCCCCAGGACAATAGGCACCACCAGGATCACGGAATTCCAGAACTTCAGCAGATAATCCGGGCTTTTCAGCAGCACGGTAAAATACTGGGAAAAGCTGACCAGATCCGGGATGAACTTCAAATTCACCCGCTGGGCAATATAGGTCTTGGGGTCATTGAAGCTGCTGAAAACCTGTCCATAGTTGGAGGCCAGCTCAGACTGGGACATGAAGGAATTGGTGATGGTCAGCACCGTGGGCATGAGGAAGAGCAGGGCGAAAAAGGCGGCGATCAGGAACATCAGGCTCCGGGAAAAATAGCGCTTCTTGTTCATCCTTCCACATCCTTCCCGAAGCGGTTCTCAATAATGAAGAGCAGGCCGATGATGAGAACCATGACCACCGCCATCAGCAAGGCCGCGGCGGAGAGCTTCTGATAATCCAGGGAGCGGAAGGTATTGTTCATGAAATGCTGCAACATATACAGGGTCTCGTAAGGATAGTCCCCGGTCAGCAGATAAACCTCCCGGAACACCTTAAACGAATTGATCAGGGAAAGGATCGTGACAAAAAGGATGGTTGGCGAAAGAAAGCGCAGCTTGATCTGAAAAAACTTGAACCAGGGCCCGGCATTTTCAATATCCGCCACTTCCAGCAGGTCTCTGGGGATATTGGCCAGGCCGGCCATAAAGAGGATCATATTATAGCCCAGGTTTTTCCATAAAAAAAGTATGATGACCACGATCTGGCTGTAATCGGATTTCAGCCAGTCGATTTTATCCACCCCGAACACCAGCAGGAAATCATTCAGCGCGCCGTTATAGTGAAAGATCACCTGCCAGATCAGCACCACCGAAGCCACCGGCACCATCATCGGGCTTAAAAAGAAGGTGCGGAACTGGCTTTTCCAGGGGATGCGGCTTTCCAGCAGCACGGCCAGGAGCAGGGAGAGGGCCACGGCCAAAGGCACGGCCAGCACAGAAAAGGCGGCGGTATTCTTGGCCGCTGTCTGGAAAGCGGAATTGGCCAGCAGCCTGCTGAAATTATTGAACAGCACAAAGTTATGCTGCACCGGATTATCGATCAGGGCATAGTAGCAGACCACGCCGAAAGGCACCACAAAAAACATCAGCACCCCGATTAAGCTGGGCCAGAGAAAGGCCAGGGCCAGTATGCGCTCTCGATCAATTTTACCTGGGGACAGCAGCCCCGGCCTCTTTTTCTTCACCATTGATTCTTTCTGCATGGATTCTTCCCGCGGCTTTGCTTAAAATGTCCGGGGCGGGCCAGGAGGTCCGCCCCGGAACCGGATTGATTAACAAGTTTAAAGCTGTTCGTTTACATAAAGGCTGACCCGGTTCTGAATATTGGCGGCGGTTTCCTGGGCGCTCTTCTGGCCGGCAAAGTAGGTGGCCGCCTCTTCCTGAACGATCTCCATCAGGCTCATATCATAGTTCATGGTGGCGTCAATGGCGTCGATCAGCTCCATGATCTGGTCGATATCCGCCTGGGTGGCGGCTTTGATCTCCACCTCCAGATCCGGCCCCCAACCCCAGGAACCCTTGGAAACCTCCACCACATTGCCTTCTTCATCCGTGGTGGTTTCCGGAGTCATGGCTTTTTCGATCATTTTATCCAAGCTGTTTTTATTGATGGGGAAAGCCCAGGCATAATTATTTTCCTGATACTCCTCGGTAAGCAGGGTGCGGACGAACTGCCAGGCCCCGTCCTTATGCTGGGATTTACTGGAGATGGCCAAACCGGAATTGACGCTGAACACAGAGCCGCAGCCCTGCTCCGCCGGGAAGCCCTTATAGGTGATCTCCCCGCCGAACATGGCCTTATACATCTGATAGGACTCGAAATCATAAAGGCCGGTGGGATAAAGCAGCACAGAGCCTTCCATGATCAGGGTGGAATCATCCACATATTCGTCCTCGTTCCACTCAATGCTGTCCGGGAAGGAATTGGCGAATTCCAGCAGCTTGACAAAGCCGGGGCTGTCAAAGCTGCATTCACCGGTATGCCAGTTGACATAATCGGAAAGGCTGAGCATGCTCATATAGTAAAGCAGGGAATTCCGGTCCACATTGGCAAAGGCCCGGGCATTGGGATGGGCGGCCAGCACCTGGTTCAGCTCATCCATGGTCCAGCCCATCTGCTCCCCTACCACCGGGGTAGCGCCGATCACGGTGAAAATGCTGAAATTGGCGCAGGCCTGATACAGCTTGCCGTCCACGGAAAGGGCGTTCAGCACGCCGGCCACCAAATCATCCCGGGAAAGCTCGCTATCCGCGTCGATATAGGGGTACAAATCCTCCAGCAGGCCCTTGGCCTCATACTGCCGCACCGGCAGCTGGCTGACCTCCATGATATCCGGCACCTTGCCGGTGATGATCTCGGTATTCAGTTTGGTCAGGCCGGCTTCATAATCATCCTCGGTATTGAAGTCGGAATAATCCTGCACCTGGATACGGTAATCCGGATTGGTCTTATTGAAATTAATCACGGCGCTGCGCAGCTCGGAACTCATCCACATGGTGGCCATGGTCAGGATGGTCTTATCCGGTACTTCGGAGCGGTCCTTCTTGGTGAGCAGGGCCAGCTGCACCTGGGAACGCTCGGCCTGGTAATTATAAATCATGCAGATGATGCGGCCGTCTTCCAGGGGGAAGATGCCGTCCATGGAAGAATTGTCAATATCGGAATCGATCCAGTTCAGCAATTTGGTCTCGGTTGCGGTTTCCATGTCAAAGCCGTAGAAATTAGAATTGCCGTTATAATAGAAATCATAATCGCCGCCGCCGTTATAATACTGATTGGCATTCATCGGCACGCTGACGCTCTTGCCAAAGGCCTTGGCCGCCACGTCCACCGGCTTCACCACCATGCCGTTGGCTTCATAAGAGATCACAGCCACCCGGCCGTCGGCCAGGCGGATCATGCTGTTGACCCAATTGTCCACTCGCAGGTCGAATAGCTGCTGGCCGGTATTATCCAGCACCCAGATCGTATTGTTGCTGTCCGTGATATAGATATTGCCGTCCTTATCCACACAAAGATAAGAGATATAGAAATAATCCACGCCCTGGGAAATCGGGGCCAAATCTATGTTCTGCAGTTCCGCGCCGGTGGCGTCCAGCTTCCGCAAATAATTGACGGAACCGTCATCCACCCAGTTGCCGCTGTCGTCCGTATGCCCCATGGAGGTATTTTCCACTACCCAGAGGTTGCCGCTGGTATCCGCGGTCATGGTGGAAAGATACAGCGGGCCGGAGCCGTCCGGCGCGTCCAGGGCCTGGTAATTTTCCAGCTTGGTAAAGCCGGTGCCGTCCACGTTCATTTTATTGAGGCTGTTGCCCCACATATCATAATAGCCATCATAATAATCGGGGTCGCCGGGTTCCGGGTCGCCCTCCACCGGCTCCCGCTGGCCGATCACGCCGCTGGCGGAAAAATAAATCATGCCGTCCAGATAAGTCATATAAGACAGATGTTCCACTTCATCAGGCAAATCATAGTATTCCGCCTGATAGATAAAATCCGGCAGGTCCGTTTGGGTATCGTCGCCGCCCTTACCGCAGCCGGCCAGCAGCGAAACAGCCAGGGCCAGCACTAAAATCAGGCAGCAAACCTTAAGCGCGCTCTTCTTCATTACCCTTCTCCTATCATAGGTTTTACGGCTGAACATTCAGCTCAACCATATCAATTGACGCGGGCGGCAAGGCATTTGTTCCGCTATTCCGCGGTTTATGGCAAAAGACAGCCTGTTTCCAACAGCGGATCCCTGGCGAGGGCGGGGGTTAAAAACCCAATTCCTCGCCGATCAGCACCACCGTGGTAGGTACGGCCCGGGTGGGACGCCGCAGCAGCAGATAAGCCCGGCAGCTCCGGGCCGGCGTGTCGCAGTTGCTGCAGGCGCCAGTGACAACGCAGGGCGTTTTCAGGCTCAGCCTGCGGCAGTTCCGGGGCGCGGCGTATTTGACCCGCTCAAAAGCAGCGGCCTCGTCTTCCACCAGTTTATTGACGCCTGCCACGATAAACAGGCGGCGGGGGCCGAACAAATGGGCGGCCAGGCGGTTCCCCCTGCCATCCACATTCAGGATAAAACCGTCCAGGGTAATGGCATTGGCGGAGCAGAAAAAGTTATCCGCAAACAGCGCGTCCCGGTAGGCTAAGCGCCGCTGTTCATCGGAAAGGGTCCCGTCCCAGGGGTTGGGCACCGCCAGGCCCCGCTCTTTGAACCGCTGGATCAGGCCCAGCTCATCCAAGGTCACGGAGCCGCCCTGGCCCACGGTGGCGCCCTCCGGCACCTGGGCGTCCAGCCAAGCCGCAGCCTCCGCCCCGGTGGCAAAATATTTTGTTTCAAATTCATGCCTGGCCAATGCGGCCAGGGCTTTTTCCACCTTTTTCATATCAAAATCAGCCATGATCATCAAGCAGCCTCCTTTTCAATTTCACGCCTCAGCGTGTTCAAACCCGGCTTAAAAACCCCGGTAACGCCAAAAACCCCAAATCCCCCGGACCAGCAAATACAGGCAAACGCAAAGGGCCATGGTTTCCAGTACCGGCTGATCAAAGGGGATCAAGAGGCCGGCCAGCCATAACGCCCCGCCCCCGGCTAAACGCAGCGCATTATCCCTGAGCCAATGGGCGGGCCGGGCCGGGATCTCCCGCTTCTTCCCGGCCAGCCGCCGCTTCAGCCCCAGGCGCAAATAGGCTTCCACCCCATAGCCCAGGCCGGCCCAGGCCAGGGCCAGCAGCAGAACGGGAAGAACCAGCCAAACATTGCGCTGTTCCGGGCTGAGCCGGGCAATGAGCCAGACCAGCAGCGGCACCAGGATAAAAAATCCCAGGGCAAAAGCCAGCAGCTTGGTTTCGCCTTCCTTATATAAGCGTATGAAGCCACGGGCCAATAAATACAAGCCATAAAGGGATAGCAAGGCTAAAATGGCCATGATCGCGTAAAGCAAAGCATCACCCCGGAAGCATGCCGCGCCGCTTTTGGCTCCGGGCGCTGCATGGCGGTATTCACGCACCTAAACATTATAATATTCGTCAGGCAATTATCATTTCCTGCATAGTTAAAAACCATGCCGAAAGCGCATGGTTTTTGTCAATGGGGAAGCCGCTTTATTCCGGCCGGATCACTGTGGGCCTGAAACCGCTGCCAGTTGCGGCTTTTCAATAAAAATTTCCACATAGCATAATTGTTCTTCGGCTTCCGCCAAAACCAGCCGTTGATTATCCCCATTCAGGGATAGCAAATGATCGGAGATACTGTTCAGGCTACCGCTGTGTTCAACCCCGTCCAAACGGTAGGAAAAGCGGCTTTCCGGCTGAACGGTCTTATTCAGCAAAAGCCTGGCCGCCAGCACCTTCCCTGCCGCGGCAGCCTGCCGCTCCTGAGCCAGCAGGGCCAGGGCCAGGCTTCTGTCGCCGCAGGCTGCCGCCACCAGGGCCCGGGGCGTCTCTGTCCCGGCCTTAGCGGTGATGGTCCTGTTTTGCTGATACAAAGCCAGGGCGGTTTGCCGGTCGCCGCATTGATACAGAGCCCACATCAGCCACCAATAGCCGGCCTGTTCCGGATCAGCCGCGGACAGCAGCTGTTTGACCTCGTTCAGCACCGGCCGGCCGGAAGCTGCCAGCCCGGCCAGGGCCAGGGCCTGGCTGAGGGGATCGGCTGAGGCGCTTTCCAGCAGGCCCGTCTGATAATCCCTTAGGGCATGCCAGGCCAGGCCGCCGGGAGCCAGGGCGGCGGCCTCCGCGGACAGCAGCGGGTCGCTGTAGCCTTTCAGTTCGCCGACGCCGCCGTCCGCCTTCTGATAAACGCCGCAATCCTGATCCGCCTTGCCAAAGACGGCCCGCAGGGCGTCGCCGCCATAATCCATCAGCAGCTGCCGGGCATGGGCGGCGGACATGGCCTGCTCAGCCCCGTCCCCTGGGGCGCAGGCCGCTGCTGCCAGCAATTCCAGGATTTCCCGGCGCTCCGGCGTGGTAATGATCAGCAGGCTGCCATTGTCCAGGCTCAGTTCGCCGCCGGGCCGCAAAAAGCCGCTGCGGTAGCTGAAAGTCTCAGCCGGCGGTTCTTCCTGGTCAGGGGTTTCCGTCTCCGCCCCATTGGCAATGGCCAGCCGCTTCACCAGGGAACCGGCCCGCAGCACATTGTCCCGGAAATCAATGCTCTGGGCGCTGAGATAGCAGTTGCCGCTGCCCCCGGGCGCTGTTAAAGTAACGGCGGCCCGGCCCTGCTCATCCGTGGTCAGCACTGTCCAGTAAACCGTATCCCCGCCCACCGGGGCCGGGCTTTCCGCCAACCCCTCAGCCAGGGACAGGCCGGAGCCAACATAGTCCTGGAACAAGGCGGCAGCCGTATCCAGCTTTGGTTTTTCGCCATAGGTCAGCTGCAGCGCCAGCCCGCAATTGGCCAGAGGCTGCCCGGCGCCGTCTTGCACCAGGAAAGCCAAAGCCAGGTTTTCTCCGGCGCTGACGGCAGGCGTATCCTCCAGGGTGATGGACAGCACTTGCGCCTGATAATCCAGGGCCAGCCGCAAGGGCCTGCCGGGATAATAGCGGCTGCCGTCCCAAGCCACTCCCAGCACATAGCTGTTCAGCTGATTCTTGGGCTGGAAGACGCCCAGATATTGATTGCCCTCCCCTACCGCGGCATTGGTCACGCCTTGTTGCGCCTCAATGCACAGCCAGCTGTCGCCGGGAGCCTGGCCGCTGACGCTGAAGCTCTGGCCC
>DAIMZM010000068.1:0-13251 GCA_036733985.1 Bacillota bacterium | reverse complement strand
CAAATCCACCACCTTGAAGACCATCTCCAATATCACCCCGGCTTCCGCCGGCAAAATCACCTTCATGGGCGAGGATATCACCAAGGTGCCGCCTTACAGCATTGTGGAGCGGGGCCTGATCCATATTCCGGAAGGCCGTCGCATCTTCAAGGATTTGACGGTCTCGGAGAATTTGGAGCTGGGCAGCTTCACCCTGAAGGATGACGCTGAGCGCAAACGCCGTATGGATAATGTTTTTGACCGCTTTCCCATCCTGGGGCAGCGCAATAAGCAGATGGGCGGCACCCTTTCCGGCGGCGAACAGCAGATGCTGGCCATTGGCCGGGGCTTGATGGCCGGCCCCAAGCTGCTGCTGCTGGATGAGCCTTCCATGGGCTTGGCGCCGCTGATCGTGGCGGAGATTTCCCGGATCATCAAAGGCCTGAATGATGAGGGCACCACCATTTTGTTGGTGGAGCAGAATTCCAAGATGGCCTTGGGCCTGGCGGATTACGGCTATGTTTTAGATACCGGCAATATCGTGCTGGAAGGCCCCGGCGCGGAGCTGAAACATGATGAGAAGGTCATGAAAGCCTATCTGGGCGGTCAATAGCCAAACCTTGACGCCAAATAAAAATAGACCCCTTCTGGGGTCTATTTTTTTGCCCGGGCCCCTTACGCTTGCGCCGGGGACTTGCTTATGCTAGTATAAAAACGAAAAGAGGTGGTTGCCATGGTGGAGGATTGGCTGGCTTTCGAGGGGCAGTGGCTGGCGCCCTGGGCCTCTTTCAGCCATAATAGCAGAGGCAGGCTGATACCGGAAGCGGAATGCCCGGTGCGCACCGTATATCAGCGGGACCGGGACCGTATCGTTCATAGTAAGGCCTTTCGCCGGCTTAAACATAAGACCCAGGTCTTTATTAACCCGGATGACGATCATTTCCGCACCCGGCTCACCCATACCCTGGAGGTTTCCCAGATCGCCCGTACCATCAGCCGGGCGCTCCGGCTGAACGAGGACTTGACCGAAGCGATTTCCCTGGGGCATGATTTGGGGCACGCGCCTTTCGGCCATGCCGGCGAGCGGGCGCTAAACCGCCTGACCGGGGATTTTGCCCATACCCGGCAAAGCCTGCGGGTGGTGGATCTCCTGGAGCATGACGGCCGGGGGCTGAACCTTACCGCTGAGGTGCGGGACGGCATCCTGCATCATAGCGGCGAGGAACCACCTCAAACCCTGGAAGGCCTGGTGGTGCGCTTTTGTGATCGCATCGCTTATTTGAACCATGATATTGACGATGCGGTGCGCAGCGGCTACCTGGAATACCGCCAGCTGCCTGATTCTACCCTGCGGCTGCTGGGCCAGAGCCATAGCCAGCGGATCAATACCATGGTCCGGGATGTGGTGCGGGAAAGCCAGGGGCTACCGTTGGTGCAAATGTCCCGGCCCATTGCCCAGGCCATGGATGAATTGCGGGCCTTCATGTTTGAGCATGTGTATTTGCATCCCCGCAAAATCGCGGAGGAACAAAACCTGGCCCTGGTGATCGACGCCTTTTACGCCCATTTTCTGGCGCATATGGAAGCCTTGCCCCTGGAATTCCAGCGGGAGCCGGCCAGCCAGGCTGTGGTGGATTATATCGCCGGTATGACCGATACCTTTGCCCTAACCCTGGCCCGGCAGCTGTTCCCGGAGCTGATGCAAAGCATAAGCCGCTGCTAAGAGCGGCTTATGCTTTGTCTTTTTTATGGGCGGGGCAGGGGATTGGCTAGAAGGCTTTGGTGCAGGCAAAGTATTCCTGGGCTTGCACCAGAGCCTCGCCAAAGCGTTGGAAGTGGACGATTTCCCGCTCCCGGAGGAAGCGCAGGGTATCCAAAACCCCCGGGTCATCTGTCAGATCCATCAAGTGGTTATAAGAGACCCGGGCCTTCTGCTCCGCCGCCATATCGTCGGTGAGATCGGCGATGGGGTCGTTTTTCACCTGCACATAAGCGGCTGTCCAGGGCACGCCGGTGGAATCGGTATAATAGATCATCTGGCCATGCTCCACAAAGGTGCCGGTCAGCCCCTCGTCCATCCATTGCTCCAGGGTGGCGTTTTTGGATAGCTTATAGGCCAGGGTGGCGATCATTTCCAGATGAGCCAGCTCTTCAGTAGCGATATCCGAGAGCAGGGCCTGGATATTGATGATGGGCATGGAATAGCGCTGGTTCATATAGCGCAGGGCAGCGGAAAGCTCGCCGTCGGCGCCGCCGTAGGCGGTCATAAGCATTTTGGCCAGGGTGGGGTTGGTGCTGTTGACGTTCACCGGGTACATTAAGCGCTTATTATAGATCCACATATCCTATCCTCCTTCTCACATATCCCAGGGGAACGGCGTCAGGGCCCAGGGGAAGCCCTCGCTGCCCGCCGGAATGATGCTGCCCAGGGTCAATGCGCCATACTGCTCTGTGTACTCGGCCAATTGCTCGTCATAATCGTTCACCGCGATATTGAAATGGGTCTGGGCCATGGTGTCAAAGGGATGGGTATCCAGATAGAGCGCCATATCCACAACGGCCAGGCCGATTTGCTGCAGCCTCTGCAGCATCATTTGTTGTTCTCTGCTCATGAGGATACCTCCTTACCTAAAAGTTTCATTAGGGCCGTATTTGCCCTGGGGCAGGCATAGATCAGGGAAAATGGTGCCGCAAGCAAAAGCGGACTGGTAGTCGAAGAAGCGTTTCACATCCTGGGGCGGCACATAGGCATATCCGGCTTTCATACAGCCGTTCCTGCAGGGCATAATGATACCCGTGCACTCTTTCATAAATTTTGCCTCCTTATGCTTTTTTTATAGTACCAGCATATGAAAGGAATTGTCTGATGTGCGGCTGGGTGCTTGGGCGATTTGGCGCTGCCCCGGCTTTAGAGCGCAAAAAAAGCGGTATGCTGGAAAGCATACCGCTTTTGACCGATGGCCTGAATTTGGGTTGTTTAGTTGGCGAATTCCTGAGCCCAGGCATAGCCGCCATAGCGGGAATCGCCGCTGGCCGCCATTGCCACGCCGATACGGCTATAGTTGGCGCTCATAATATTGGCCCGGTGGCCGGGGGAATTCATCCAGTCCTCCATCACCTGCTGGGCAGAGGTCTGACCCAGGGCGATGTTTTCGCCGGCCTGGCGATAATTCACCCCCGCTTCGTCCAAAGCGGTGAAGCAGCTTTGGCCGTTGGGACGGGTATGGCTGAACAGGGTGCTGATCTCGTTCACGCGGATGGCAGCCCCATTGCAAAGGCTGGCGTCCAGGGTCAGGGCAGCCAACCCCTCTTTGGCCCGCTCGGCGTTAACCAGGTCAACGACCTGCTGTACGATGGTGGGTACGGACACCGCAGGGGAGCTGTTGCTTGCGCTCTGCTGATTGGCGCCCCGCCCGTTGGCGGAGGTGTAATAGGTTGCCTTCACGCTGTTGCTGCCACAGGAACTGCCGGAGCCGGTATTGGCGGAGCAGCTGTTGCCGGAGCCGGTATTGGCGGAGCAACTGTTGCCGGAGCAAGTATTGCCGTAGCAGGCGCTGTCACTGCAATCCTTGCCGTTGCAAGTACTGCCGCTGCAATCGCCGCTGCCGCAGGCGCTGCCGGAACCGCTGTTGACGCCGCAGGAACCGCCGTAAGCGCTGTTGACGCCGCAGGAACCGCCGGAGCCGCTGCTGACGCCGCAGGAACCGCCGGCATTGGAATTATAGCTGCGGGTAATATCATACAGGTTAAAGAAATCTAATTGCTTAGGCAGGCTGTTTACGGAAACTTCACCAGCTGTGCCAGTCTGGTTGCAGCTGTTTGCTGAAAGCTGCTGGCCCAGGTTTGACCGCATCATTTGCAGGATGGCGCCGTAGTTATATGTAGTATACTCGCCGCCACATGAGGCTTGCGCACTCAGCGGTATCAGCAACATGATCAGAGTTAAACTGAGAATGAACAAGATTCGCGATGTTTTTTTACGCATAGAATCCCTCCCGGAATTTTAATATGCGTATGATTATAACACCATTTGTCGCAAAAAACAAATCCAAATGCTGGTTATGGCTGTTCGGGGCCTTGCGGCTCTTTTGGCGTTACATAGACCGTGCGTTGATTGGTATAAATAACCAATCCCGGGCGGCTGCCCGCCGGCTTCCGCAGCAACCCGGCCTGGACATAGTCCACCGGCACCTGGGCGCTGGCCTTGGCTTCGCTGAACCAGGCCGCGTAGGCGGCCGCCTCCTTAAGGGTGCTCTCGGGGATATCCCGTCCCTGGCGCTGGATGATCACGTGAGCGCCGGGTATTTTCTGGGCATGGAGCCAGATATCGTCCGCCGCCGCCTGCTTCAGGGATAAGCGGTCGTTCTGCTTGTTGTGGCGGCCGATGAGGATGGTGAAGCCGTCCCCGGAAAGATACTGGCGGGGCGGCAGAGCCGCGGAGGGGTTGCCCCCGGACCGCTGATCCTTGGCCTTCTGCCCCTTTTCCTCTTGCCGCTGGTAATAGCCGGCGCCCTGGGCTTCCGCCTCGATCTGCTCTAATTCCGCCAGGTCTGAGGCGTCCGCCAGGCTTTGGCGGATGCTGAGCAGATAAGCCAATTCCTGGCAATTAGCGGCCAGCTGCTGCTTGATCTGGCCCGAGGCTTTTTTGGCCTTGGCGTAGCGGCGGTAATAGCGCTGCACATTCTCCTGGGGGCTCAGGGCCGGGTCCAGCTTGATGGGGATCGTCCGCGTTGGCTCGTCAAAGGCGGGCAGTTCCGCCAGGGTTTGCCCCTTGACCAGGGCCCATTGATAGGCTGCCAGCAGATCCGCGGCTTCCTTATAATCCTCCGCAGCCTCGCATTGGGCCAGATCCGCCTGCTGCAGGCTGATTTTTTTATCCAGCCGCTGCTGATGCTTGCGCAAGGCCTTGTCCAGGGCCTGGCAGCGGCGGGCGAAAAGCTGTTCCGCTTCCTTTTGCTGATAAAAGGTATCCAAGGCCTGGTTCATGGAGGGGCAAGGCTGGAGGCGCGCCTCCGGCCACTGGGCCGGTTGGATAGCGGCGAAATCCAGATAACGGTTTTGGCCATCTTTTAAGAGGCTGCACTGATAAAGGCCCTGGTCAATCCGGCGCCGTAAATCCTGCATTTGGTTATAGATTTGGCTGATTTCATAAGCGCCCAGCTGTTCCACAGGCGTCTCCGGGGCGCAGCCCGCGGCCAAGGGGAGATGCTGGGAGAGCAGGGGAGAAACGCCCCGGATCTCCCGGCGCAGCGCCTGGGCCAGGGTCGCGTCTCCCTGGCGGTAGAGAGCCTCTGCCAGCGCTTCTTCATCCCGGGGCGGCAGGGGCAGCTGATGCAGGGGCGGCGGCGGTAGATAGGCCCGGCCCGGCAGCACTTCCCGGTAGCGGGACAGGCTGCTGCCATAGCGGCGGATGCCGTCCAGGATGGTATTCTCCTGATCCACCAGGATGATATTGCTGTGCTTGCCCATGATTTCCACCATCAGCCTGAGCCGCACCGGGTCGCCGATCTCATTCCTGGCTTCCAGCTCCAGCCAGGCCACCCGCTCCCCGTCCACGCAGCCGATGGCCTGCAGCCGCGCGCCTTCCAGCCATTTACGCAGCACCATGACAAAGAGGGGGGCTTTGGCCGGGTTCTCCCGCTGGCCGCTGGTTTTGTGCAGGCGGCCGTTTTCCGGATGCACGGAAATCAGCAGCCTGCCCTGGCCCTCCCGGCTATGATAGCGCAGGATCAGGGTATGAGCGTCGGGCTGATGGACTTTATTGATGCGGCTGCCGGGCAATTCCTGGGAGAGCTCCCTGACAACGGCGCTTAAGGCCAAAGAATCAAATGCCATTTTTACCTCGTGAAATTCCCATTTTCGGTTAGGAACAAGGCTAAACCGGGAAAAATTGTCATAGCTGTGTATATTATCGGCCATGCTGTATATAAAATAGCCTGTAGCAGGAAAAAAGTCAAGAAAATTCCCCAAATAAAAAAGGATTTTACTTCCATTGGTAGAAATTATTTTAGAAATTATTTTGCAAAACAGGCGGTAATCCATTTGCTGAAGAGTATGACCGGTTTTGGCCGCGGCCAAGCTATGAGTGATCAGTACGCCATCACGGCGGAAATAAAAGCCGTGAATCACCGCTTTCTCGAAATCTCTCTCAGGATGCCGGGCCAATTCAATCAGCTGGAAGCCATGGTCAAAAAGACGGTGCAGTCCCGGCTTTCCCGGGGCAAAGCCGATATCTTTATCCTTTTCGAGCAGGTAGCGGCAAAAAAATCCGTGGTCAAGGTTGACAAAGAGCTGGCAATAGCGTATCATATTGCATTGTCGGAGTTAGCGCAGGCCTGCGCTTTACCAGCGGAAATCAAGCTGGCGCAAGTGGCGGCGCTGCCCGGCGTTTTGTCTCTGAAAAATGCCGAGGATGATCTTGAAGAAATCTCCCAGCTGCTCTCCCAGGCAGTGGAAGGGGCCTTGGCGCAGCTCTTGCAAATGCGGCAGCGGGAAGGCGCGGCCCTGGCGGAAGACCTGGCAGCCCATCTCCGCCTTATTGAAGAGAAAACCTTTGCCATCGCGGAGCTGGCGCCTTTGGTGGTGTCGGAACAGCGTCAGCGCTTAAACGACCGCCTGGCCGAAATGCTGGGCGCTGTGGAAGTGGATCAGGCCCGGCTGGCCAATGAATTGGCCTTTTTTGCGGATAAGGTGGATATCAGCGAGGAACTGACCCGCCTGGCCAGCCATACCGCCCAATTCCGCCATAGCCTGGCGTCGGCGGAACCTATCGGCCGCAAGCTGGAGTTTATTCTTCAGGAAATGTTGCGGGAAATCAATACCATCGGCTCAAAATCCAACGCCTTGGCCATTAATCAGGCTGTGATCGAGGTCAAGAGTGAACTGGAAAAAATAAGGGAGCAAATCCAAAACATTGAATAAAAATCGGAGGTGTAATTATGTCTATACCCAAATTGTCCCCTGAGGAAAGAAGCAAGGCTTTGGCAAAGGCCCAGCAAATCCGCAGCCAGCGTATGGAAGTGCGCAAACAGCTCAAGGCCGGCGCTATCACGCTGGCGGAGGTTCTCGGCGCCCCTGAGAACGAAGTTTACGCCAAAATGCGGGTGAAATATTTGCTGGAAAGCCTGCCTCAGGTGGGCAAGATTACCGCCGCCAAACTAATGGAAGAGATCGGCATTGACGAAGCCCGCCGCGTACAGGGTTTAGGCGCCAGACAAAAAGCGCAGCTTCTGGAAAAACTCGCTTAATTACGCCTCCCCCCATGAGCGTAAGCTTAATTAATATCGGCTACGGGAATATCGTGGCCGCGGAACGGGTCGTGGCGGTGGTGACGCCGGAGTCTGCTCCGGTAAAGCGCATCATCGCCGACGCCCGTGAAAGCGGCCTTTTGGTCGACGCCACTTGCGGGCGTCGTAATCGTGCTGTCATCATTACGGATAGCAGGCATGTGATCCTTTCCGCCATGCAGCCGGATACCCTGGCGGCGCGCCTGGCCGCTCCCGAAGCCAGGCTGGCCTGCGGTGATAAGGCCGGAGGTAAAAATGAGCGATAACGGCATAATCGTGATCATATCCGGCCCCTCCGGTGTGGGTAAGACCAGTGTACGCAATGCGGTATTGGCGGCCGATGCCAATACCTGTTTTTCTGTGTCTGTCACCACCAGAAAGCCCCGGAACAATGAAGTGCACGGCAAGGACTATTTTTTTATTTCTGAGGAAGAATTTGAACAGCGCAAGGCCGAGAATGCGTTTTTGGAAAGCGCCCGGGTCTATGACCACAGCTACGGCACCTTAACAGCCCAGGTGGACGCATGCCTCAGCGCTGGGAAAAACGTGATTCTGGATATTGACACCAAAGGCGCGGCGCAGATACGCGCCTTGAAGAGGAAAGATCTGATCTCCATCTTTATTTTTCCTCCCTCAGCCGAGGAATTGCGCCGGCGGATCATCGACCGCCACACCGAGCAGGGCGACGCCCTGAAGCAGCGCATTGCCCTGGCTGAGGCGGAAATGGCCGTGGCGGGTCTTTATGATTACCGTGTCGTCAACGATGATGTCCCGGGCTGCGCCAACCGCATCCTGGAAATCATCCGCGAAGGCAGGATCAGGATAAATCAGGGTCAGGATCAATAAGGAGGCAGCTTTGTTAAATAAACCGACAATCAATAATTTGATGAAAAATGTGGATTCCAAATATACCCTGGTGATCGTTGCCTCGAAAAGGGCCCGCTCCGTTATTGACAATAATCCGGATCTCTTGGCTTCCGGACTGGTCAATCCGGTGTCCATGGCCCTGAACGAAGTCTGCGAGGGTAAGCTGCGCTGGGATAACGGCTATGGTTTGCACAGCCGCCGGCCTAGCCGCTAGCATGTTTTAGCGCGGGAGGAAACGGATGTTTGCAGGCAAGAAAATCACCGCCGCCATTACCGGCGGCATCGCTGCTTATAAGGCGGCGGAGGTGGTCAGCTGGCTGAAGCAAAATAAGGCGGATGTGGAAGTGGTGATGACTGAGGGCGCCACCCATTTCATCACGCCCCTGACCATGAAAACCCTATCCGGCCGGCCCGTGGCCCTGGATATTATGGCGACAACCGGGGATTGGCAGGTGCCCCATATCGATGTGGCCCAATGCGACCTGTTCCTGGTGCTGCCGGCCACCGCCAATATCCTGGCCAAGGCCGCCCATGGCCTGGCCGATGATTTGCTTTCCGCGGCGCTGCTGGCCACGGTAGCGCCGGTGCTGGCCGCTCCGGCCATGAACCTGCATATGTACGCCAATGCCGCCACCCAGGCCAACCTGGCTGTGCTGAAAGAGCGGGGCTGGGGCTTTATTGAGCCCGGCTACGGCTATTTGGCTTGCGGCGACTATGGCCAGGGCCGTTTGGCGGATCTGGACGTGCTGAAAGCGGAGATCACCCGGGCCCTGATCGCGCCGAAAGGCCCATTGGCGGGCAAAAGGATGCTGATCAGCGCCGGCCCTACTTACGAATACATTGATCCGGTGCGTTTCATCGGCAACCGCTCCAGCGGCAAGATGGGCTATGCCATTGCCCAGGCCGCGGCTGACGCCGGCGCTCAGGTCACCCTGGTTTCCGGCCCCGCCGCCTTGCCTGAGCCAAAAGGCGTTTCCTTGATCCGGGTTACCAGCTGCCAGGAGATGCACGACGCCATTTGGCAGCAGTACGGGGAGGCGGAGATCGTGGTCATGGCCGCCGCTGTGGCGGATTACCGGCCCCGGCAGGCGGCAGCGGGGAAAATCAAGAAGGGCGGCCCCCTTTGCCTGGATCTGGAGCCCACCGTTGATATCCTGGCTTCCCTGGGGCAGGAAAAGGGCCGGCGTTTCCTGGTGGGCTTTGCCGCGGAAACCGAGCGGCTGGGGGAATATGCCGCGGGCAAGCTCCGGGATAAGCACCTGGATCTGATCATTGCCAACGACGTCTCAGCCCCTGGGGCCGGCTTTGACCTTGACACCAATATCATCACCGCTTTTTGGCCGGAACCGGGCCGGATCGGGGAAAAGCAGTTCCCCCTTATGAGCAAAAAGGCTGCCGCCCAGGAAATCCTGGGCCTGATTGCTGAATTGTACCAGCCATAGAAACAGTCTCCCCGAAAAGAGCCGGAGATTGGATCAATCTATTATTTTTAGGAGGAGACGCTATGAGCAGACTTTTTACCTCTGAATCCGTAACCGAAGGCCATCCGGATAAGATCGCCGATCAGATTTCCGACAGCGTTTTAGACGCGCTGCTGGCAGGAGACAAGAACAGCCGGGTGGCTTGCGAGACTTTTGTCACCACCGGCATGGTTCTGGTTTCCGGCGAGATCACCACCGAATGTTATGTGGATATCCCCCGGATCGTCCGCCGGGTGGTGACGGATATCGGCTATACCCGGGCCAAATACGGTTTTGACAGCGAGACCTGCGCGGTGCTGACCGCCATTGACGAGCAGAGCAGCGATATCGCCATGGGCGTCAATTCCGCCCTGGAGAAGAAATCCGGCAGCCGGGACGCTTTCGCGGAAATCGGCGCCGGGGATCAGGGTATGATGTTCGGCTATGCCTGCGACGAGACCAAAGAGCTGATGCCCCTGCCCATTTCCCTGGCCCATAGCCTCACCCGCAAGCTGGCGGAAGTGCGGAAAACCAATCATCATTCCCCCTTGCTGCCGGATGGCAAAAGCCAGGTCACGGTGGAATATGATGAGAACGGCTGCCCCTTAAGGGTGGATACGGTGGTGATCTCTTCCCAGCACCGGGCCGATATCGAGCTGGCTGATCTCAGAGGCTATATCATTGATAATATCATCAAGCCCACCCTGCCGGAAGGCCTGATGGACGGCAATACCCGGGTGCTGATCAATCCCACGGGCCGTTTTGTCATCGGCGGTCCCCAGGGCGATACCGGCCTGACCGGGCGTAAGATCATCGTGGATACCTACGGCGGCATGGCCCGGCATGGCGGCAGCGCTTTCTCCGGCAAGGATCCCACCAAGGTGGACCGTTCCGCTTCCTATATGGCCCGCTATATTGCCAAGCATATCGTGGCCGCCGGTTTGGCCAGGCGCTGCGAGATCCAGCTGGCTTATGCCATCGGCGTGGCCGAGCCTGTCTCCATGCTGGTGGATACCTTCGGCACCGGCAAAGTCCCGGACAGCCGCCTGACCCAGGCGGTGCGCCAGCTCTTTGACGCCCGCCCGGCCGCCATCATTGCCCAGTTCGATTTGCGCCGGCCCCTTTATCAGCAGGTGGCTTCTTACGGCCATTTTGGCCGGCCGGATCTGGATCTGCCCTGGGAACGGCTGGATCAGACGGAAGCGCTGCTGAAAGTCCTCTAAAAACCACCCGGCTTGTCTGAAAAACTTCAGGGCTCCGTTCACCTCCCGATATTCGAAAAATACCGGGGAAACAGGTTTTTCCCGCCCCCTTTTCGCTCATAATAAGCTTAAAGGGGGCTTATTTATGAGCGAACGCACTGTTAAAACCATAGGCTGGGTCATGCTATTGCTCTTCGCGGTGATCGGGGCCCGGCTGGGCTGGCTGATGCTGGCCCAAAGCGACGTCCTGGCTGACCAGGCCAGGCAGCAGCAGACCCGGCGCCTGGATTATTACCAGTATGCCCGGGGGGATATTGTGGATCAGGCCGGCCGGGCCCTGACCAATGTGACGGAAAACTGCGCCGTGGTCTTCCCGGCCATGGTGGCGGATAACCAGGCCGTCTCTCCGGCCCTGGCGGCGATTCTGGACACAACCCAAGAGACGATGGCGGCCCGGCTGGCCTTAGGCGGGGAAAGCGCTGTTTCCCCTTATATCCTGAAAACCGGCCTCAGCGCCGAGCAAGCCCAAGCCCTGGCGGATCAGCCCATCCCCGGCGTCATGTGCCTGCCCCTGGCCGCCCGCTACGGCAGCCCGGCCATCGCCCCCCATCTGCTGGGCACTGTCCGCCAGGCGGCTGACGGCTGGCAGGGCGTCAGCGGCCTGGAGCTGCGTTATGACAGCTATCTCCGGCAGCGGGCGGGCCGGAAGATTCTGGCTTATGTGGACGCCAACGGCGGGCTTTCCGCCGAGACCCTCTATGTACAGGAGCCGGAATATCCCAACTATCATGAACTGCGCCTGACCCTGGATCTGGATTATCAGCAAATCGCCCAGCAAGCTTTTGAACGGGCCGGTTTATCCGGCGCTTGTGTGATCATGGAACCGGATACCGGGGATCTGCTGGCCGCGGTTTCCGCTCCTGCCTTTGACCCCTACGGTTGGGAAGCCGGGGCCGGGGACGTCTACGTCAACAAGGTCTTCGCTCTCTATCCCCCGGCTTCTACCTTCAAAACCGTCCTGGCCGCCGCCGCCTTGTCTGAACAGGTCAAGCTGCCCCAGTCGCCTTTAAGCGGGGAAACCGCGGCTGTCCAGGCCGGGGAAGAAGAGCCGGAAGCTGCGCCGCTGGAAGAAGCCGGCGAAGCTACGGCAGAGGCCCTGGCCCCGGAAGCCGGCGAAGAGCTGCCGGCGGAGGCGGAGGGAGATGAGGCCGCGGATGAGGCGGACGAGGCAATCGCCTACGGCCCCTTTATCTGCGCCGGGGAATACCAGGTGAACGAAGCCCATAGCGTTCACTGCCTGGGCTCTCCGGAAGGTCATGGAGAAGTGGACCTGAACAAAGCCTTCGCCCTCTCCTGCAACTGCTATTTCGTGGCCTTGGGCCAGAGCCTGGGCGGGGATCTGATCAAGGATTACGCGGAACGCTTAGGCCTGACCGGGCAGCAGCTGCTGGGCTATGATCTGGGCCTGGAAACCCCTGCCGACCATCTGGATTTCAACAGCCAGGTGGAGGCGGAGGTGGCCAATGCCAGCCTGGGCGAGCTGGGGGTGCGGATCAGCCCCCTGCAGGAGGCCCGGCTGATGGCGGCGCTCTGTAACGGCGGCTTCCTGGTAGAGCCCCGGCTGGTGCAGGGGGTCTATGATCATCAGGGCCAGGCCATCCTGACTTATGCGCGCCAGGATGCGGAGCAGGTTCTGGATGACCGGGTGGCAGCGGAAATGAAGGGGCTGCTCCAGGAAGCGGTGGCAACGGGTACGGGTCAGGCTGCCCAAAGCGCCTATTTCAGTTGCGGCGGCAAAACCGGCACCAGCGAAGCCGGCGGCGTCTGGTTCAGCGGCTTTGCCCCGGCTGAGCAGCCCCGCTGGGTGATCAGCGTTTATGTGGAACAGGGTACTGCCGGCGGGGTGGAGGCCGCCGCCCTGTTCAAGGATATCCTGGATCATATCGCGGTATTGGAAGGGGAGGCGGGGCGGTAGCCAAGGTACGGCCATGGGTGATTTCCGCCGGGGCCGGACTGTTCGCTGCGTTGACTAGACAGCACTGCCGAAAGCCCCCGCGTCCCTGTGCGCACCGGTCCCTTTTCCCCCGCCGCTTGATTTTCCCGCTTGGCAATGGTATGATAAGCAGCGGAATATCTGATATCAGCGAGGCGGCTATGCATATTGTTTTGGTGGAGCCGGAAATCCCCAATAATACCGGTAATATTTCCCGCACCTGCTCGGTGACGGGCAGCAGCCTGCATCTGGTACGGCCCTTGGGCTTTTCTACAGACGACAAGCATTTGAAGCGGGCCGGCCTGGATTACTGGCAGTATCTGGATCTGCATTATTACGACAGCTTTGCCGAAGTGTTGGCCGCTTATCCGGAGCGCCGCTTTTTCTACGCCAGCACCAAGGGAAAGCACAGCTATACGGAGGTCGGCTATGGGCCGGAGGATTTTTTGGTCTTTGGCAAGGAA
>DAIMZM010000067.1:0-13334 GCA_036733985.1 Bacillota bacterium | reverse complement strand
CGTAGCATTTTTCCACGCCGTCAAAGGATTCGGCGATCTCCTCCAGCTTTTGCAGGCGCTTGATATAATATTCCAAGGTCTCCCGCCGGGCGCCGGGCCGGGCGGCGGAAACGGTATCCGCCGCCTGCACCAGGGCGGCTTCCAAAGAGCCGATCTCCACATCGCCGTGATGGGCGAGAATGGCGTGGATGACCCCGGGGCCTTCCTTGTACTTTTTGGCAATATCAGCGCCGATTACCGTATGGGAACCTTCCACCTCATGGTCAATGGCCTTGCCGATATCATGCAGCAAACCGGCCCGCTTGGCCAGGGTAATATCCGCGCCCAGCTCAGCGGCCATTACACCCGCCAAATGAGCCACCTCGATGGAATGCTTCAACACATTCTGGCCATAGCTGGTGCGGAACTTCAACCGGCCCAGCAGCTTGATCAATTCGCTGTGCAGGCCATGCACATTGGTATCGAAAGTGGCTTGTTCGCCTTCATCCCAGATGCGCTGCTCCACTTCCTTGCGGGATTTCTCCACCATTTCCTCAATACGGCCGGGCTGGATGCGGCCGTCCAAAATCAGTTTTTCCAGAGCGTTTCTGGCGATTTCCCGCCGCACCGGGTCAAAGCCGGATAAAATCACCGCTTCCGGCGTATCGTCAATAATCAGATCCACGCCGGTCAGGGTTTCCAGGGTGCGGATATTCCGGCCCTCCCGGCCAATAATGCGGCCTTTCATTTCCTCATTGGGCAAGGGCACCACGGAAACCGTGGTTTCCGCCACATGATCCGCGGCCACCCGCTGAATGGCGGAGGCAACGATTTCCCGGGCCCGCTTTTCCCCTTCCTCACGGGCGCTGTTTTCAATATCCCGCACCATCATGGCCGCCTCATGCTTGACGTCGTCCTCGATGCTGTTCAGCAGGATCTGCTTGGCTTCCCCGCTGGTGATGCCGGAGATAACCTCCAATTCCTGGAGCTTTTGCTTTTGCAGCTCAGTCACCTGCAGGCGGACATTCTCGATCTCGCCGTCCTTACGGCGCAGGGATTCCTCTTTTTTCTCAATGCCTTCCAGCTTGCGGTCGATATCCTCTTCTTTTTTCTGCAGGCGCTTCTCCTGACGCACAATGTCGTTATGCCGTTCCTTGTTGTCCCGGTCCGTCTCGGTGCGCAAACGGTGTATCTCTTCTTTCGCTTCCAGCAGAGCCTCTTTCTTCCGGGTTTCGCTTTCCTTTTTCGCATCAATTAAAATTTTAGCAGCCGCTTCCTCAGCGGATTTGATCCGGGCCTCAGCCAGCTTTTTACGGACAATATAGCCGGCCAGAGCGCCAATGATAAGTGCTAAAAAAACCATTAAAATTGTTCCGACTGTTCCCATGCTTCACCTCCATCAATATGATTAAGCCGCTTTTAAAAAAGAAAAATCGAGTTTGCAAACTCGATTTTGACTGCTGAATAGATGAATTTCGCCAGAAAAAACGGCGCGCCATTATAATATATATATCAATCTCCCTTAAAGTGCAGCTATGATCATATATATCAAGTTAAGCTTCATCTATTGCTCAAAACGCCCTTGGAGCGAATTCAAAACCGACTTTAACATATTTATATTAATATAAAAACAAAAACCTGTCAAGACGTATTTCGAATATTAAAATTCTGAATCTCCGGCCTGCCGCAGCAATTCATAGACCAAAGCCGCCTGGAAACCCCGGGACAGCAGCTGCCGCTGCAGCTTGGCCAGATAATGGCGCCGCTGCTCCGGCCCGGCGTCCCCTGGCAAACGGCTGAGCCCCCGGCTGATCAGCTGCGTCAGGATCTGCCGCTCTTGCTCCTCGTCATATTCCGCGTCCAAAGCCGCCTGGATGCCTTCCTCGTCCAGGCCCAGGCCCCGCAGCTCCAGACGCACCGCCAGCCTGCCCCGGGCGGAAAAATCCCGGCGCTGGCGGGTGCGGGCCTGGGCAAAGCGCTGCTGATCCAGGTAGCCCGCGGCATAAAGGCGCTCCACACAGTCGTCCACCGCGGCTTCCGTTGCGCCCCGGGCCAACAGCTTATCCCGGAGTTCCTGCTCCGCATAGTCCCGCCGGGCCAAATAGCGCAAAGCAGCCGGATACACCTGATCCTGCTGCTCTGCCAAATCCTGTTTATTCCGCATCCGGGGCATCGCTGCTCTCATCCACGGAAGACGCGGGGGCTTTCTCCGCAGCCACCTTAGCCCGGATCTGCGCTTCCACCTCGGCCATCACTTCCGGATGGGCCTCGAAATATTCCTTGGCGTTTTCCCGGCCCTGGCCGATGCGCTCGCCCTGATAGCTGTACCAGGAACCGGCTTTTTCCACGATCTTCATCTCGGTGCCGATATCCAGCACATTGCCGGCGGCGGAAATGCCCTTACCATACATAATATCGAATTCCGCCACCTTAAAGGGGGGCGCCACCTTATTCTTCACCACTTTGGCCTTGGTGCGGGAACCGATCATTTCCGTACCGGCTTTAATGGTATCGCCCCGGCGCACATCCACCCGGACGGAGGCGTAAAATTTCAAGGCCCGGCCGCCGGAGGTGGTTTCCGGATTGCCGAACATCACCCCCACTTTTTCCCGGATCTGGTTGATAAAAATCAGGCAAGTATTGGATTTGCTCACCGCGCCGGTGAGCTTGCGCAGGGCCTGGGACATCAGCCGGGCCTGCAGGCCCACATGGGAATCGCCCATATCCCCTTCCAGCTCCTGCCGGGGCACCAGGGCGGCCACGCTGTCCACCACGATCACATCGAGAGCGCCGCTCCTGACCAGGGCTTCGGCAATTTCCAAAGCTTGCTCGCCGGTATCCGGCTGGGAAATCAGCAATTCGTCGATATCCACGCCCAGGTTTCCCGCGTAAAGCGGATCCAGGGCATGCTCGGCGTCAATGAAAGCCGCGGCGCCGCCATGCTTTTGGGCTTGGGCCACGATATGCAGGGCCACGGTGGTTTTGCCGGAGCTTTCCGGCCCATAGATCTCCACCACCCGGCCCCGGGGCATGCCGCCCACGCCCAAAGCCAGATCCAAAGCCAGGGAGCCGGTGGGGATCACATCCACGGCCGTAATGCCGGAACTGCCTAAACGCATGATGGAGCCTTTGCCAAATTGCTTCTCGATCTGGGCCAGCGCCGCCGAGAGCGCCGCCGCTTTATCCTTATCGTTCATCAGCAGGTCCTCCTCGTCATCAAACAAATGTTCGATATCATTATAAACAATCCTGCCGGGATTTGCAAGGGTTTTTATTCAGTTTTACTATAATCTTCTTGTAAATAGTCCCCGGCCAGAGCGGCATAGGTCAGGGCATGTTTGATCCGGGCTTCCTCAGTGGACGGGTCCAGGGTTTTGACCGGCTTGCCCGGCACCCCCATCACCAGGGAATGGGGGGGGATAACGGTGCGGGGCGACACCACCGCGCCGGCAGCCACGATGCTGCCATGGCCGATGACGGCCTGATCCAGGATCACCGCGCCCATGCCGATCAGGCAATTCTCCTCAATGGTGGCGGAATGGATGACCACCCCATGGCCCACAGCCACATGATCCCCGATCAGGGTGGGCACATCCCGGATCACATGCACCACGCTGTTATCCTGGATATTGCTGTTTTTGCCAATGATCACCGGAGCCAGGTCGCCCCGGACTACCGCGCCGAACCAGACGGAAGCATGGTCGCCCAGCCGCACATCGCCAATGATATCCGCGCTGGCGGCAATAAAACAATCCTGGCCTACGGTGGGTTTCATCCCCTTGTACTCGTAAATCGTCATAATACGCCCTTTCCCAACCTTGAAATTTTAATACTGAAAGCGGCGGCGGCCTGCCTGAGCATCAGGCTTAGGCTAATTCCGGCCAGGGATTGGGCGCGGCCAGGGCTGCCAGCATCTCCTGCTTGAGCCCCAGCACATGGGCCGCCACCTGGGCCAGAGGCACTTCCGTGACCACGCCGGTGGCCCGCACCCGCACTTCGGCCAGGCCGGTTTCCCGGCATTTTTTGCCCATGGTAACGCGGATGGGGAAGCCCAACAAATCCGCGTCGTTGAATTTCACGCCGGGCCGCTCCTTGCGGTCGTCCAGCACCGCTTCCACCCCCTGGCGGAGCAGCTCTTTATAGAGGTTTTCCGCCTCCGCCGTCAGCCATTCGTCCTTATCGTTCACCGGCACCACCATCACCTCGTAAGGGGCCACGCTGATGGGCCAGATCACGCCCTGCTCGTCATGATGCTGCTCGATCACCGCGGCCAGGGTGCGGCCTACGCCAATGCCGTAGCAGCCCATGACCATGGCGTGGTCCTGGCCGTTTTCATCCACATAGCGGCAGCCCAGCTTATCGCTGTACTTGGTATGCAGCTTGAAGATCTGCCCCACTTCGATGCCCCGGCGGGCGTTCAGGGGCCGGCCGCAAACAGGGCAAGCCATGCCCTTTTGCACCAGCATGATGTCGGCCACTTCATCGATGCGGTAATCCCCCCGCTGGTAGTTGACGTTCATCAAATGGAAATCCTTGCGCCCGTCGCCGCATTCATGGTTCACCATCAGGGGCACCTCCCGGTCGGCAATCACCGGAATATCCACCTTTAAGCCCACAGGGCCGCAATAGCCCGGCTCCATACCGTGGGCCCGCACCTCGTCGTCAGTGGCAAAGCGCAAGCCCAGGCAATCCAAATGATTCAGCAGCTTGATCTCGTTCACCTGGCGGTCGCCCCGGAGCAGCACCACCACAAAGCGTTCTTCTTCGGCATAGATCGCCATATAGCACAGGGTCTTCACGGTGCGGTGGGCAGGCACCTGCAGCAGCCGGGCCAAATCCTCCACGGTTTTGCAGTCCGGGGTTTCCACGCTTTTGATGGGCAGAAAGTCCTCGCCAACGCCGGTGGGCTCAGGGGTGATGGCGGAGATCTCGTCGGTGGCCGCGTAATCGCAGTGGTCGCAGAAGAGGATCAGGCCTTCGCCCACATCGGACAGGGCCATGAACTCATGGGAGCCGGAGCCGCCGATGGCGCCGCTATCCGCGGCCACCGGCCGGAAAGTCAGGCCGCAGCGGCTGAAAATATTGGTATAGGCGTCATGCATTTTCCGGTAGGAAATATCCAGGCCCGCTTCATCCAGATCAAAGGAATACAAGTCCTTCATGATGAATTCCCGGCAGCGGATCACGCCGAAGCGGGGCCGCCGCTCATCCCGGAATTTGGTCTGGATCTGATAAGGCAGCAGCGGCAATTGCTTATAAGAGCGGATATCCTGCCGCACCGTGCTGGTGATGACTTCCTCATGGGTGGGGGCCAGGGCGAATTCCCGGTCATGCCGGTCCCGCACCCGCCACAGCTCAGGCCCGTAAATCTGCCAGCGGCCGCTTTCCTGCCACAGCTCCGCCGGATGCACCGTGGGCATGAACAGCTCCTGGCCGCCTTGGGCGTCCATCTCCTGACGGATGATTTCCTCGATCTTTTTCATGGAACGCCAGCCCAGGGGCATATAAGTATAAATACCCATGGCCAGCTTCTTGATGAGGCCGGCCCGCAGCATCAGCTGATGACTGGCAATCTCCGCCTCGGTAGGCACCTCCCTTAAAGTAGGCGCGTATAATTGCGACATTCTCATTCCTGCTTGTCCTCCTTTGGTATCGCCTCCCCTTGTCTAAAGCGGAGGCGGGGAATTTTTATATTGTATCTAAAAGATTTAAAACCGTACTTCAAGTTTATCCAAAGGGACGCCCCGGCTGGAACGACACGGCTACATACCCTTTAAAATTCTTTTGTTTCTTTTCTTCTAAGAAAAGAAAGGTTTTACTATCCGCTATTCCTCTTCCGCCAGCTCCCGGGCCAGGCGCAGGAATTCCGGCAGCAGTTCGGCCTCGCTGTAAGCGCCCAGCTTTTGGCCATGGCGGAAGATCAGGCCGCCGCTGGCGCCGCAGGCCAGGCCCAGGTCGGCGCCGGCCGCCTCGCCGGGGCCGTTCACGGCGCAGCCCATAACGGCGATCTTCCGCGGCTGACGCGGCTCAATAGCCGCCAGTTCCTCCTCAATGCGCAAAGCCAGAGGGATCAGATCCACCCGGGTGCGCCCGCAAGTGGGGCAGGAAATAAATTCCCAGCCTTGCCGCCGGATGCCTAACATGGAGAGGATTTCCCGGGCCAGCCGCACTTCCGCCACCGGATCGGCGGTAAGGGAGACCCGGAGGGTATCGCCGATGCCTTCGCTGAGCAGCGCGCCGATACCGATGGCGTTTTTAACGCTGCCCCGGTAGAGGGGGCCTGCTTCCGTCACGCCGATATGCAGGGGGTAATCGCAGAGCTGGGCGATGCGGCGGTAAGCCGCCAGCATCACCGGCAGATCCGAACATTTCAGGGACAGCTTGATGGCGGAAAAGCCCGCGTCCTCCAGCAACCCGGCCTGGCGCAGGGCGGCTTCGCATAAGCCCTCCGGGGTGATCCCCCCGGCCGCGGCCAGGATATCCTTGGGCAAAGAACCGCCGTTGACCCCCACCCGGATGGGGATCCCGGCTGCCTTGGCTGCCGCGGCCACCTGGCGCACCTGCTCCGCCCCGCCGATATTCCCCGGGTTCAGGCGCAGGCCGGCCACGCCGGCCCGGATGGCGGCCAGGGCCAGGCGGTGGTCAAAGTGGATATCCGCCACCAAGGGCAAAGGGCTGCCCCGGACGATATCCGCCAGGGCTGCCGCGGCGGCCTGATCCGGCACGGCCAGGCGGCCGATCTCCGCCCCGGCCGCTGCCAAAGCTTGCAGCTGAGCCAGGGTAGCCGCCACATCCGCGGTGGGGGTATTGTTCATGGATTGGATGCTGATGGCTGCGCCGTTGCCCACGGCTACAGCGCCGATCCGCACTTGTCTGGTTTGTGAACGGGGAAAGCTCATAAAAAAACCTCCGGCCGACCGGGCCAAAGCGGCAAAGCCCTAAGAGAGCAGCTTGGCGATATCGTTAAACGTGATGACAGCCATCAGGCCCAGCAGCAGCATCAGGCCCACAAAATGCACCATGCCCTCCTTCTGCCGGTCAATGGGCTTACCCCTTAAGCCTTCCACAGCCAGGAAGACGATGCGGCTGCCGTCCAGGGCCGGCAGGGGAAATAAATTGATCAGCCCCAGGTTCAGGGAGAGGTAAGCGGTGAGCAGGATCAGGGAGCGGATGCCATAGCTGGTGGCGTCGCCGATAATGGTGACGATGCCCACCGGCCCGGCCACCTCTACCGGAGCTGTGCCGGAAATCATTTGGGCAATGGCGAGCAAAAGCTCTTTGATGAAAAAGAGGGATTGCTTCACCCCCAGGCCAATGGCGGTAAAAATATTCTGCCGGATCTGCATGGGCAGAACCCCGATGCGCCAGGCATTGTCCGCCTGGTCGAAATAGGGCTGGATAATGATGTTCAGCCGGCTGCCTTCCCGATCAACCACCAGGTTGACCGCCTGCCCCGGCTCGCCTTGGTTCACAGCGGCGCTGATCTCCTGCCATTGGCTGACGCTGACGCCGTTCAGGGAAAGGATGCGGTCGCCAGGCAGCAAGCCGGCAATTTCCGCCGGCGAGCCGGCTTCGGTAGCGCCCACCAGGTTTTCATTGGAATAGGTGCCGATCATCATAAAAACAATGATGAAGAGGATGATGGCAAACAGGAAATTCATGACCGGCCCGGCGGCCACGATCAGGATCCGCTGCCAGACCGGCCGCTGGCAAAAGGCCCGGGCGTCATCGCTGTGCTCATCCTCGCCCCGCATCTTGCACCAGCCGCCCACCGGCAGCAGCCGCAAGGTGTACTGGGTTTCCTTGCCCTGCCATTTCAGCAGCTTCGGCCCCATGCCCAGGCTGAAATCATCCACATAGACCCGGCAGGCCTTGGCAGCCAGGAAATGGCCCAGCTCATGGCTGAGGATCAACAGGCAAAATATGACGATCGCCGCTATAATTGTCAAGATCATTACCTCCGTTTATCTGTTGTCCCATCGCCCCTGCGGATCAAAGCGCTTTCAGTTATTATATGCCCGGGGCCTGATTCTCAGTTGCCGCCCAGCATAAAATCTTCCGGGCCGCTTCCGCGTCTTCCCGGCCCTGGTTGGCGGCGGCAAAGACCCGGTCCAGCCCGGTCAGGGCCAAAGGCTGATAGGCATTGAGCAGCTGTGCCAGGATCGAGGCGATGCCGGTGAAAGGCAGCTCCCCGTTTAAGAAAGCAGCCACCAGGGCTTCATTGGCCCCGTTCAAATAGGCCGGGGCCGTGCCGCCGGCCAGACCGGCTTGGCGCACCACGCCTAAAGCGGGAAAGCGGGCCGGATCAGGCTGGGAAAAATGCAGGGCCGCGGCCGCCGCCAGATCCAGGCGGGGCCAGGGCGCGGGCAGCCGCTCTTGGCCCAGCAGGGCGTATTGGATAGGCAGCCGCATATCCGCCGGGCCCAGCTGGGCCTTGATGCTGCCGTCCTTGAAGCCCACCAGGGAATGGACCAGGCTTTCCGGATGCAGCAATACGTCGATATTTTCATAGGCCATGCCGAACAGCCAATGGGCCTCAATGATTTCCAGGCCTTTATTGACCATGGTGGCGCAATCCACGGTGATTTTCGGCCCCATCCGCCAATTGGGGTGCTGCAAAGCCAGTTCCGGGGTGATTTCCCCCATCCTTTCCAGGGGCCAGTCCCGGAAAGCGCCGCCGCTGGCGGTCAGAATCAGCCGCTCCACCCCGTCAGAACTTCCCCCGGCTAAGCATTGCCAGATCGCCGAATGCTCGCTGTCCACCGGGTACAGCTTCAGGCCCTGTTCCCGGGCCTGGGCCATGACCAATTCCCCCGCCGCTGCCAAGGCTTCTTTATTGGCCAGGGCAATATCCTTCCCCGCCGCCAAAGCAGCCAGCAAGGGCGCTAGGGCCGCCATGCCGGAGATGGCCAGCAAAGTCAGGCTGCTATCGGGATAAGCCGCGGCTTCCGCCACCGCGTCAGCCCCGGCGTTGATGGTCAGATCCAGTCCGGCGCAGGCCGCTTTCAGCTCCGGATAAGCGGCGGGGTCGCCAATGGCGATATAAGCGGGCCGCCATTCCCAGGCTGCCTGGGCCAGGGCCTGCCAATCCTTGCCCGCGGCCAGGGCCAGGGGCCTGAGGCGGGATTGATGCTGGCGGCAAACGTCCAGGGCCTGGCGGCCAATGGAGCCGCTGACCCCCAAAATAGACAAAGCTGTCATGTTCCCTACTCCGTTTTACCGGGATTTTTTCCTTTCGCCGGGGTGTTTTGTAAAATCAGCTTATCCGGCTTCATGATCCGGCTTTGACGCCGGGCCCGGTACATGGTCATGATCACCGCCAGCACGATGGGGCCTAAGATCAGGCCCACCACGCCGAACAGCTTCATGCCGATGAAGATGGCGGCTATAGCTGCCAGGGGATGCAGGCCCACCCGGTCCCCCACCACCTTGGGCTCCAGGATATAGCGGGTGGCGGACACCACGGCGTAAATGATCAGCAGGCCCACGCCGAAGCCGATTTTCCCCGTGGCCAGGCTCCAGACAGCCCAGGGCACGATCAGCGTGCCCGGCCCTAAGACCGGGATGATATCCATGATCCCGGCAAACAAACCCATGGCTAAAGCGCTTTCCACGCCGATCAGGGCAAAGCCTACGGTGCACAGGGTGGTGGAAATGAGTACCAGCAAAGCCCAGGCCCGGATATAGCCGCCGATCACCGTGGAGATATCGTCATAAGTGCGGTAGACATTGGCCTGCATCTGCGCTGGGAAAGCATTGGCCAGCACCTGGCTGACCTTTTCTTCGTCCCGGCACCAATAGAAGACCGCCACCAGCACCACAAAGAACCAGACGATGGCGCCGGGGGTGCCTTTCAGCACGCCTAAAGCCAGGCCCATGCCCTGGGAGGCCAGGGAAGCCACCTTATCCTTCCATTGATCAAGATAATAATCAATGGTGCTGTAATCCGTACCCAGCCGGTCAAAAAGCCCGTTCACCCAGACGCCGATATCCCCCACATAATGCTCCATATTAGCCAGGTAATGGGAAAGATCGCCCAGCAGCCCGGAAATCACCGAAAGCATCAGCATGGCCAGGGCTGTGATCACCGCCAGCAGCAGCAGCTCCATCAGCAGCACCGACAGGGAGCGGGGAAAGCGCAGGGTCTTGCTGAGCCATTTGGTGGCCGGGCGGGTCACCACCGCGGCCAGCCAGGCCACGGCAAAGGGGGAAAGCAGCACCCCCAGATAGCGGATGACCCTTTCCAGCACCGGCAGGCCGGTATCGAAAAAGAGGATGAAACCGGCTACCCCTACTAAAAAGAGGGCGCCGACCAGCAAATAGCGGATCAGGGTTTCCTTATCCAGTCGCTGTAACATAATACCTCCGGTAGTGGTTCTCCTATAACAGGATCAGGGACAGGACATAAGCCAGGGGCGCGGCCAGCAGCAGGCTGTCGAAACGGTCCAGTACGCCGCCATGGCCGGGCAGCAAATTGCCGCTGTCCTTCACGCCGGCCAGCCTTTTGACCTTGCTTTCCAGCAGATCCCCGGCCTGGCCTGCCGTGGAAACGATCAGGGTGATCAGGAGGGCGGGGAAAAAGGGCGCTTTCATGGCCACGGACAAATAGGTACCCGCCAGCAGCATGCCCGCCGCGGCGCCGGCCAGGGCCCCTTCCTTGGTTTTATGGGGGCTGATGGACTGGGCCAGCGGCGTCCGGCCATAGCGGCGACCGATCTCATAAGCGCCGCTATCCGTAGCCCAAACCGTCAGCAGCAGCCACAGGGCCACCAGCCAATGCTGATAGGTCAGGCGCAGGACAAAAAAGGAGAGAAAGCCCAGCAGCAGATAGGCCCCGCCGATCAGCATCCAGACCAGCGGCTGGGCCGGGCGGATAACCCGTATTAAGCGTTGGTATTCCGCCAGGGCCAGGCCGAACAGGAGCAGCAGCGTTATGCCCAGCCACCAGCCGCCCAGATAGAGCAGCAAAAGCAGTAAAGGCGCGCCAACAGCGGCGGTGATTACCCGCTTCTTGTTCATTTTTACCCTCCATCCGCAAATTCTATTACAATTGCCGGGAAAAAACTGTTTGATCCAGGCTGTTCAGAAACATGCCAGACTAGGCGGCTGGGGTGGCCAGCTATTCCCCAGGGGCCCCGATCCAGCGTAACAACGCGGAGCTGGATTGGGGTATGGGGGGTGCGTATTAAAACATACCTGACCGACCCCAGCAACGACGTATGGCGCAGTTTATGGACGGCCTGGCCCGCCAAAGCGGCGGTCCCGTTGCTGAAAATCCAGAATGGCCAGAAGCAGATCCCGCTTGCCAAAATCCGGCCACAGCTTATCACTGAACCAGAGCTCGCTATAGGCGGACTGCCAGGGCAGGAAATTGCTGAGACGCAGCTCGCCGGAGGGGCGGATCAGCAGATCCGGATCCGGCTGGCCGGCGGTATCCAGGACCGCGGCGATATCCTCTTCGCTGAGGCGTTCCGCCGAGATCTCCCCGGCAGCGATCCGCGCCTGCAGGCGGCCGAAGGCCCGGCGCAGTTCATCCCGGCCCCCATAATTCACCGCCAGGTTCAGCAGCATGCTTTGATTGCCGGCTGTGGCGTCCAGGGCCTGGGTAAAAGCCCGGCGCACCGCCGGCGGCAGGCCGGCCAGGTCCCCCAGGAAGCCCAGGCGGATATCCTCCCGGTTCATCAGGGCCACTTCATTTTTCAGGTATTCCACCAGCAGGCCCATGAGGAACTCCACTTCCGCGTCAGGCCGCTGCCAGTTTTCTGTGGAAAAGGCGTACACCGTCAGCACCTGGATCTTGATTTCCCGGCAGAGCTCGGTGACGGCCCGCAGGGCTTCCGCACCGGCCCGGTGCCCCAGGGCCCGGGGCGCATGCCGGGCCCCTGCCCAGCGGCCATTGCCATCCATGATGATGGCGATATGCCTGGGTAAATGTTCCGGGTCCAGCTGCGTCAGCAAATCCTGATATTTTTCCTGCTGCTTTTCCTGCTTCATTACAGCTCCTTTGACTATTGCCGCTTGATACGTTAATTTATATTATCTCATAATGCAAGAATTTAGTCAATTAAAACAAAGAACCAGCATAACGCCGGTTCTTTGTTTATGTTTTAACGGGATCATTTAAAGCGGAACCTATTTCTCCACGATAGCGCCGGCGGGGCAAGTGTCGACACAAGCGCCGCAATCCAGGCATTCTTCAGAGATCACATAGATGTCGCCTTCCTTAATGGCGCCGGCCGGGCATTCGGAAGCGCAGGAACCGCAGGCCAGGCATTCATCGGTAATAACGTATGCCATTTAAGCACACCTCCTTATTTTGGGATGGGTTTCGACGATCATAAAAGTTGACGTTCCAAGCTAAAGTCAACATTAGGAACGGTAAGGCTAGACTTCCATGATTTCTTTTTCCTTCTGGGCCAGCACGTCGTCCAGCCGCTTAATAAACTTATCGGTCAGCTTCTGGACGTCGTCCAAACCCTTTTTGGATTCGTCTTCCGAGACTTCCTTGGCTTTTTCCAGGGATTTGATGCCGTCGTTGACGTCACGGCGGATATTGCGCACCGCCACTTTGGCCTCTTCGGCCTTTTTGCCGCAGAGCTTCACGATCTCCTTGCGCCGCTCCTCAGTGAGCTGGGGCACGGTCAGGCGGATCACCACGCCGTCATTGCCGGGCGTAATGCCCAGATCGGATTTGAGGATAGCCTTCTCAATGGCGGGGATATTGTTCTTATCCCAGGGCTGGATCATGATCATCCTTGGCTCAGGGCAGGAAATATTGGCGGTCTGGTTCACCGGCATCTGGGAGCCGTAAATCTCCACCAAAACCTTGTCCAAGAGCGCCGGCGTAGCCCGGCCTGCCCGGAGGGAAGCAAAATCGCCCAGAAGGACTTTTTCCACCTTAGCCATCCTGTCTTCAGCATCCGTCAGCAACTCTTTAATCATTGACGTCACCTCCCAAAAATGTTCCGATATGCTCTCCCAGCACCGCCCGCATCATATTTCCCGGTTCCGTGATATTGAACACGATCAGCGGGATATCATTATCCTTGCATAAAGAGGCGGCGGTAGAATCCATCACATGCAGCTCTTTATTGAGCACCTCCAGGTAGGTCAGCTTGCAGAAGCGGTGGGCCTCCGGGTTTTGCAGAGGATCGTCGTCGTAAACACCGTCCACCTTTTTGGCCATCAGGATCACTTCGGCATTGATTTCCGCAGCCCGGAGGGCAGCCGTGGTATCGGTGGAGAAATAAGGGTTGCCGGTGCCGGCGGCGAAAATCACCACCCGCCCCTTTTCCAGATGGCGCACCGCCCGAAGGCGGATATAAGGCTCGGCAATCTGGCGCATCTCAATGGCG
>DAIMZM010000066.1:0-13386 GCA_036733985.1 Bacillota bacterium | reverse complement strand
ACGCTGTGCTTATCTGGTACTTTGTTAGCGAATAAGGCGGGAACGCTTGCGGCCCGGCCAACCGGATAACGGTTCCGCCTTAAACGTTAGCCAGGTTCCGGTGCAAAAAATAATGGCGAGAGGTGTATTTATGAAGAAAAGGTTTACGGCAGGTGGTTTGTTCGTTCTGACCGGCGCTCTATTGGGATACCTGATCGGTTCGGGTTTCTCCACTGGTCAGGAAACCGTTCAGTATTTCTCAGCCTATGGCTGGGGCGGTATCTTAGTTGGCGTTATTACATTTTTTATGATGTACCTGACTTTCTGCGCCTATTCTTATGCCGGCCGCACCCGGGGCTTGGACAGCCTGAGCGAAGTTTACCGTTTCTATGCCGGCAAGTATGTGGGCCGGTTGTTTGAGGTTTTTGCCTGGCTGTTCGTCTTCGGTTGCTACGTCTTCATGACAACCGGCTTCGGCGCGGCGATGAACCAGCACTGGGGTGTGCCGGTAATGATTGGTTCCGCTATTATCAGTATTTTGTCTGTGGTCACCGCGGGCTTTGGCTTGCAGCGCATTGTTGATATTATCGGCCGCATCGCCCCCGCTATCGTTGTTTTCACCCTGTTTATCGGCATTGTTTCCGCTTTCACCTTCTTCCCCAAGATTAGCGAGGGGATTGAACTGGTGCGGAGCGGCGCTGTGGTTGTCAATAAGGCCGCTACCAATTGGCTGACCGCCGGCATCTCCTTTGGCGGCTGCTCCCTGCTGCTGGTTTCCGCCTTTATTGCCCAGATCTCCAAGGATTACCGGGAATATGATTATAAGCAGTTCAAGCTGACCTTGCTCTTAGCCTCTATCTTTATCCCCGGCTGCTCCGTTCTGATGGGCCTGAACCATCTGGGCAATATCTCCGAAGCCGCTACCGCCGCTATTCCCAACCTGCTGCTGGCCAGCAAGATCATGGGCGGCGTGGGCCTGATTTTCGCCATCCTCATTTGCTTGGAGATCTATACCACCACCGTGCCCCTGATGTGGACCGCGGTGATCCAGTTCACCAAGGAAGACAAATCCATCAAGTACAAGCTGTTCTGCCTCGTCTTGGGCATCGCGGTGTTTATCATCGCCTCCACGGTTCCTTATGCCACGGTCTTGGGCTTCATCATGACCTGGTGCGGTTATTCCGGCGGTATCGTTTGCGTAGTCTGCGTGGTCCGTTACTTCATGATCCGCAGTCAGGATAAGAAAGCCGGCCGGATTGAAGCTTAGCTGAAGTTTAATTGAGGTTTAGTTTTAGAAAACCAGGCTGTTTCTGGACATAATTTTTCATCCTCTGCCGGACGGTTCAGCTGAAGCCCTTTCTCTGAACCGTCCGGGCAGACGTTTATTTTTGCCAAGTTCCGGAAAGCCTTTGTTTCCTGGTTGATATTATAAATCGTATGGATTATATTAATAGGGTCTCCTCACACGCATCCCGAATGGATAGGGAGGATAATGGTGATGGAAACAGACAGATATTTTATTTTTCTCAAGGTATTGGAGAGTAAAAGCTTTTCAGGCGCCGCCCGGGAATTAGGTTACACCCAGGCGGCGATCAGCCATTCCATAAATGCCCTGGAACAATTTTTAGGCTTCCGTCTTTTGGACAGGGGGCGGGAGGTCAAGCTCACCGACGCGGGCCGGGAAATGCTTTCCTATATCCGGGGCGTGGTGAACGCCAATGAACTGCTGGAGCAAAAGGCCCAGTGCCACCTGGGCATCGCTTCCGGCAACCTGTATATCGCGACCATCCCCAGCGTGGCTGTGAACTGTTTTCCGGATATGCTCAAGTCCTTCAGCCGCCAGTATCCGGATGTGAAGATCCTCTTAAAGCATGGGAATTATTCTGATGTCGAAGAAATGCTGGCCAACGGCAGCTTTGATTGCGGCTTTCTTTCCGTGACGCCCAAGACGCCCTTTAAGTACGACGTCCTGTTCCGGGAAAAGCTCTCCGCGGTGCTGCCGCCCCATCATCCCCTGGCCAAAAAGCCGATCCTGCGGCTGAAGGATTTGGAAGGCGAAGATTTTATCATGCCGGGGGAAGGGCCCAACCACCAAGTGGGGGAACTGATCGCCAAGTATCGCCTGAAATATGACTGTAAATATACGATATCCGATGACGACGCCACCATGTCCATGGTAGCCGGCGGCATGGGGGTTTCCATATTGCCGGAGCTGTCCTATAAGGATTACCTGAATTTTAAGGTTGCCATCCGGGATTTTGAGGAAGGCCCTTACCGGGATATCGGCATTGCCTATTCCAAAAGGAATGAGCTGTTTCCGGCAGGCCATAATTTTATCAATTTTGTCAAAGCCTATTTTAAAGACCGGGAACTCCATCATTGCAAAGAAAAAATAAGCAGAACAGAAAGGTGAAGAAGATGAAGAAAGTTGTTGCTACCAGCGCCGCTCCCGCCGCCATCGGCCCCTATGCCCAGGCTAATATCTATGGCAATCTGGTCATTACCTCCGGCCAGCTGCCCATAGATCCGGTCCGGGGGACCTTTCCGGAAACCATCGAGGCCCAAACAGCCCAGTCGCTGAACAATATGAAGGTTATTTTGGAATCCGTAGGCAGCGGTATGGATAAGGTGATCAAAACCACGGTATTCCTCAGCGATATGAATAATTTTGCAGCTATGAACGGGGTCTACGCCGAATTTTTTAGCGAAGGCAATTATCCCGCCAGGTCCGCGGTGGAGGTGGCCCGGCTGCCGAAAGACGCCCTGGTGGAAATCGAGGCCATCGCCCATATCGGCTAGGGGACAGGGGAGGATCGCCAAATGACTTATGATTTTGATGAAATTATTGACCGCGCCAATACCAACTGCATGAATATCGAGGCCTATAAAGCCTATATTTTTAAAGATCCAAACATCCAGTTCCCCTACCGGGATGAGGAATTCATCCGCATGTGGCTGGCGGATATGGAATTCGCTACGCCGGAATTTGTCCGCGACGCCATTAAGGCCCGGGTGGACCGGAAAATTTTCGGCTATACCAAGGACTATACCGACGAGCATTACAACGCCTTTGTTTCCTGGTGCCGCAGGCATTATGACTGGTCCTTCCCCCGCAGTGAAATGGTTCATGCCCCAGGCGTGATCCGGGCCCTATTCGAGCTGGTGGAATACCTGTGCCAGCCGGATGAGAAGGTGCTCTTTTTCACCCCTTCTTACGGCTATTTCCAGAAAGCCGCCGACTATAACGGCAGGGAAGCGGTATACTGCGACCTGGTGAACAATGAAGGCTACTATACCATTGATTTTGCGGATTTCGAAGCCAAAGCCCGGGATCCCAAGGCCAGGCTCTGTATTTTTTGTAATCCCCATAATCCCAGCGGGCGGATGTGGACTGAAGCCGAATTGAAAAGGCTGGCTGATATCTGCTGGGAAAACAATATCTATATCGTTTCGGATGAAATCCATTGCGACCTGGTCAGGACCGGACGCCGGCATTTGCCTCTGGCCAAGGTCTGCCCGGACTATGACCATATCATCACTTGCATGGCCCCCAGCAAAACCTTTAATCTGGCGGGTTTGATGTTTGCCAATGTCATCATTCCCAATGCCCAAGTCAGGGAGAGCTGGTCAAATAGGCATTACGGCAATGAGAATCCTTTAAGCCTGGCCGCCGCTACCGCCGCCTATACGGACGGCGATGATTGGCTGGCCGCCCTGAAACTGTACCTGGACGCCAATTTTGCCCTGGTGGGGGATTATCTGCAAGACCAGCTCCCTCAGGCCAAATACCGCATTCCCGAGGCCACGTACCTGGGTTGGGTGGATATCAGCGCCTATATCGGCAGCGACGTATTCCTGCCGCTGTTTTTCGCCAGGAATGCCGGCGTGCTGCTGGAAGGGGGCAATATGTTCGTGGCCAATTCCGACAGCCATATCCGGCTGAACGCGGCCTGTCCCCGCAGCATGCTCCAGGAAGGCCTGCGCCGGATTTGTCAGGCCCTGAACAATAATACTTAAGTTTGAACAATAAGCGCTAAGATGACGGCAAAGTAAAGGGCGGGGTTCTTTGAACCCCGCCCTTTACTTTGCCGTTGGCAATAAGGCCTCCGCGGCTTCAAGCATTTGCAGCAGCTGCTCCATGCGGGCGGACTTGGGCAGCATCAGCCGCACCGCCCTGCTGTCCAGGCCCATGCTGTTGGCGCAGCTCACCGTTTGCAGGCCCACGGTTTCCAGCAAGTGCCGCTGCAGGTCAAAAGCCTGGTCCGGCGTATCATGGTATAAGGTCAGGATGGGCGTGCTGTCGGCGGTTGCCGCTGCTTTCAGCCGGGTCAGGCCTGCCAGCAGTTGCTGTTTATTAGCGATAACGTCCTCACGGCGGATCAGATCAGCCCCGCTTTCCAGCAGGGCTTTGGCCAGCAGACGGCCTAAAGCATTGCAGTTGAAGGACAGGGCGATCTTGGCCAGCTGGGGCAGGATCGCCCCGGCGGTGTTGGCTGCCGCATAGCCCAGCCGCAGGCCGGCCATGCCAAAGCCCTTGGAAAAGCTCCTGATCACCACCAGATTGGCATAATCCGCCAGCAAATTCAGGGCTGAACAGCTGAGATCCAGATAATCGCCGTACGCTTCGTCCACCACCAAAATCGTCTTCAAAGCCGCCGCCCGGGCGGCAATTTCTTCCAGATCCGCCAGGCTCAGGGCCTGCCCGGTAGGATTGTTGGGGTTCTCCAGGATAAACAGGTCATGGCTGGTGTCCATCCGGGCCAGGTATCCTTCTGCCTGGAAGCGGTAATTCTCCCGCCGCTCCAGCAGATAGGCGTCATAAACCGCGCCCAGGCAGTGCACATGATCCACATAAGCGGTAAACTGGGGCGCTATCCCTAAGACTTTTTTGTTTCTGCCCAGGCAAAGCAGGTTCAGGCCGCAGAGCAGGCCATAGGAGCCGTTGCCCAGGAGCAGGTTTTCTTCTGCCAACCAAGACAGGCCCCGGCTTTGATACCAGGCAGCCAGGGCCTGCTGCAAGTCGTCGCCATGGGGATAGTCCTTGATGGCGCCCTGGTTGTTGTGATTCAGTTCATGCAGCCTGGCGAAGACCAAATCCGGCAAATCTTCCTGGTTCACGCCTAAAGCGCAGTCCAGCCTGATTTCAGCCTGGGGCAGATTTCCGGCATAATCTTTCAGAATGTATTGCCGGATGGATTCGTTCATTTTCAGCATCCCTTGTCCTCCTTCGTTGGGATCACGCCTATTTTCCCCTTTTGTTATACGGGGATATCCTGCCGGTGGCCGCTACCTGTTTATTATAGCATATTCGCGGTTTCGCAGGGAGATTTTTGCGGCTATTAAGGCTATAAGCTGACGATATGTATAAATGGAATGGCTCCGCCACTTTACAAATCCGTCATATGGTAATAAAATAAACATATCCGAACACGCTGATCCGAACGAAGGCGAGGTGTACTATGGTCAATGAAAACAGGAAATACCGTATCAAGATCACCAAGGACGGCCCCTATCTGGTTTCGGGAAACATACCGCTGTCGGAAAAAATTATTACGCCCAAGGGCAGGGAATATGAACTGAAGGCAGGGCGGCAGCTGCCCCAGGCGGAGACGTATGCCCTTTGCCGCTGCGGCGGCTCCAAAAATCCGCCGTTTTGCGACGGCTCTCATAGTGAAAACGGCTTTTACGGGGAAGAAACCGCTTCCAGAAAGCCTTACCGGGAACGGGCTGAGCTGCTGGTGGGGCCGGGTATTGATCTATTGGATGACAATCGCTGCGCCTTTGCCCGCTTCTGCCACAGGAAACCCGGCAATGCCTGGAACCTGGCGAATCATTCCGACACCGACGCCATCCGGGACGAGGCCATCCGGGCCGCTTCCGACTGCCCCACCGGCCGGCTCACCGCCGTAGGCAAAGACGGCGTGCTGATCGAACCGGAACTGGACCCCGCTATTGCTATCATACAGGATCCGGAAAAGGGCGTGAGCAGCGGCCTTTATGTGCAGGGCGGTATTCTTATCGAGGCTGCCGACGGTTTCGAATACGAGGTGCGGAACCGGACTATGCTCTGCCGCTGCGGCAAATCCCATAATAAGCCCTTTTGCGACGCCACCCATGTGGTTGCCAAATATCTGGATCATAAATAAGGTTTTGCAGGAAGGTTTTGCGCCTGCCCGTTATCATGGATCGGCGGCGCCCCCCGGAAGATCATCAAGAAACCCGGCATTGTTAAAGTAATGCCGGGTTTCTTGATTGCAGACAGGCTATGGGGGAATGGTTTTAAGCTAATGGCAGGAAGCCTTGCTATTCCGATTTGGCCATTTTTTGTCCCCAGATATCGGAGAGCCAGGCAAAAAAGGCGCCGATCAGCATGGATAATAACAGGGCGACCGCGGCTTGGATATTGCCAAAGGAAGCGCCGAAGCCAAAAGCGCAGGCGCAGCCGCAGAAGGCGCCGGGGATGAAGGATAGGGGAACCCAGAAGGCTTCCACGCAGAGAATAAAAGCGCCGATCACCACAGCGATGGCCAGGGCCAGGGCGCTGCCGCCAAAGAGGCCGGTGAGCACCAGGATGATCCCGGCGACAATGATGCCCGCGGTGTTGGCCGCCATGACCTTGCCCATGCCGGCGGGCTTGCCGCCAATGGCAAAGTAGCAGGCCCAGGCCACGAATCCGGGCCAGGCGGCAATGGCCAGGGCCGGGACATTAAAGGAGCCGAACCAGTTGCAGATGAGGCAGAGTAGGCCGGCCAGCACGCCGATGCTAATACCCAATGCGACATAAATATGCATCTTCATTATAATAATGCCTCCTTTAATATAAAGCTGCGGGAGGGGCGGAAAGCCCTTCCCGCTTGATCAATCCCTGACGGGTGCTATTTACATTTCTTATAGGTGCGGCCCAGTCCGTCCGCGGTTTTCAGGGCGGCGAAAACCATATAGGGGGTGACTTCGCCAAAGGGTTCGCCATGTATGGTTTCGCCAGGCGCGGCGGCAGCTTCCGCTACCCGCATCAGGTCTTCGTCACTGGCGTCGCCCAGGCCGATATCCGCCAGGGTGGTGGGCAGGCCCACGCTATGGCAGAACCCGATGACTTCCTCAAGCTCATCCAGGGGCCGGTTTTCCATCACCAGCTGGGTCAGCACGCCGTAGGCCACTTTCTCGCCATGATAATAAGCATGGGTGGCTTCCAGGACGGTCAGGCCATTATGTATAGCATGGGACGCCGCCAAACCGCCGGACTCAAAGCCGATGCCGGAGAGCAGGTTGTTGGCTTCGATGATCCGTTCCAGGGAATCGGTGACCACCCCGGCTTCGCAGGCCAGTTTGGCCTTGAGGCCGTCGGAGAGCAGGGTTTCATAGCAGAGCTTTGCCAGGTTCAGCGCGGTCCAGGTCTGTTTGCCCAGGGCGCAGACCGCGCAGGTGCCGGCGTCCGCCAGGTGGATGGCCCGGGCTTCAAAATAGGTGGCCAGGGCGTCGCCCATGCCGGAAACCAGGAAGCGGGCCGGGGCTGTGGCAATGATATCCGAATCCACCAGCACGAAATCAGGGTTATGGGGCAGCCAGTCATAGGAAGCGAAAACATGCTCTTCCGTATAGGCGACGGTCAGCGCCGAGCAGGGGGCGTCCGTGGCGGCAATGGTCGGCACGATGGCCACGCCGCAGTTCATGGATTCATGCTCCGGCTGGTTAATGGGGGTCATGGCCACAGATTTGGCCGCGTCCAGCAGTTTGCCCCCGCCAATGCCCACCACATAGTCGCAGCCGTTTTCCTTGCCGATCCGGACCAGGCGAAGGATCTCCGCATGGGTGCATTCGCCGCCGAACATTTCGTAAACGGCAACCTCACCGATCTGCTGTTTGGCCCGCTCCATATTGGATTTGGACGCGACCACCAGGGGTTTCTGGCCCAAAGATGCGCAATACTTGGGCAGCTCTGCCAGAATACCTCGTCCTACCAGGAACTTTCCGGGGAAAATAATACTCTTCATGTTGCTTGACCTCCCTTTCATTTGTATATACAGTGTTGATCACCTGCTGCAGATGGATTGTGGCGTTTCCTCCTTTCTCCAGAGTGAAAAGTGAGAAGCTCACTTGTATTTAAGCAGATAGTCCCGCAGTTCCGCGATACCGGCGCCGGTATAGCTGCTGACAGGGAATATCTTTTTGCAGCCGGAATTCTTCAGCCAGGCTTCCGCCGTCTCCGGCCAGGAGCCGGGAATATCGATTTTGGTGACGACGCCGATGACCTCCCGGTTGATATGGGGTACAATATTGGGGGCGTAGAGGCAATAATCCTCATTGGCAGCCGCCACCATGGCCACGATATCTACCTCGTAAGAGAAGATGGCCAGCGCCCGGGCTAAATTGGCCACCTGGGTATATTCCCCGGGCGTATCCAACAGCTGGCTGTGATAGCCGATGGCTTGGGTTTTCTGATAGTGCAGCGCTTCTTGCCGCAGGGCCTGGATCAGCGTGGTTTTTCCGCATTGGGAACGGCCCAGGAACATCACCCGTTGGAAGCGCTTTTCTTGTTCAGCCGGTTCCATCATGGCCCGCCCTTCAGCTGCGGGTCAGGGCGGGCACCGCATAATGCAGGGTGTCCCGGCAGTAGGCGATGACCGCCTCCAGGGCGATTTCCACATTGGCCAGGCAGCCGGTGATCACCAGACAGCCCACAAAGCGGTCCACGAAGCCGATTTGGATGGCTGCCGCGTCGGCCGCCAGGTCCGCCGCCACAAAAGAGGTCTCCCAAGGGGTGAACTTCAGGATGCCGATGGCCCATTCCCCCAACCGGGCCATGTCCGGCGCAAGGGAAAGCTTCTCATAAATGATGGGCTTGGGCGCGGCAATGATATGGGCCAGGGTGATCTGCCTGCCCGGCACATAAACCGCCGCCGAGCGTTCCGGCAGGTTGGCGAGATCCGCCGCCGCCGCATAACCGGCCCCCACCGCCGGCAGGTTTTGCCGCCAGGCCCAGGGTATAGTCCCGCTGTTTTTGCCGTCCATAGCGCCTCCGCCTTAAGCCTTGGTGATATTGGTCACGGTGAAATCAAGCACATCCCGGGCATAATCCAGCACGGCGCGAAAGGCGGAATCCACTTGGGAAATGGTGCCCAGGATAATCAGGGTGCCGCTGAAGCGGTCGATGAAGCCGATCTCGATATCCGAGGCCTTGGTAGCCAAATCCCCGGCAATGATCGCCATTTCCCCAGGGGTCAAGGTCATGATGCCGATGGCCCCGGCGCTTTTGGTATCGATATTGGGGTTCAGCCCCAGCTTCTGGTAAAGCACCTGGTTAGGCCGGGCAATGATATGGGCCAGGGTGCATTGTTTGCCGGGTACGGTTTCCTGGATGATGCGTTTCAGCTGATTGTCCATGGCAGCTTCCTTTATCAGATGACGCTGATCGTCTATCAGATGATAGTTATCGTCAGTTTTTATAAGATGGCGTCCCGCAATTGGGGATGGGGCTGGGAAACCACGGCGGTGCTGACGATATCCCCCTGCTCGGCCAATTGCTGCTCACAGGCTTGAATGGCGGTTTTCACACTGCTGATCTCCCCGGTCACAGTGATGAAGCTCTTTCCCCCCAGGCCCCGGGCCAGGCGCACGTCCAGCAATTTCACATTGGCGGCTTTGGCCGCCACGTCCGCCGCCCGTACTGCGGTGATGGCGGACATGGATTCCAGCAGGCCCAAGGCGCGGATGGGGGTATCGCCGGCCACGCCGGACAGGGCGGGCAGCACATCGGGGTGGATATTGGTCAGCACCTGGGAGGAGAGGCAATATGCGCCGCCCTCCGCCACCGCCGCGTCCACCGAGGTTTTTACCGCGGAAACATCCCCTGCCACGATGGCCACATATTTGCCGGGGCAGACCGGCGCGGCAAAGGCCAAGGCCACATTGGCCGCCTTAAGCATCGCGTCCACGGCCAGCACCGCCACGGGAACGGTTTTAAATTCCACCAGGCCAATACAACTTTTTACAACCATAGTCAATACCCCCTGTTAACTGTTGATGACGATCGCCTGGCAGTCCACCCGGGCCACCGTGCCGCTGATGCTGGCATGGTAATTCGTGCCGGGGCCTTTGTCCGCCGGTCTGGCAATGCGCTGGCCGGCCCGCACCCGGTCGCCTGTCGCCACCATCGGCACGCTGGCCGCGCCGATATGCTGTTTTAAAGGCAGAGTGACCCGGCTGGGGGCATAGTCTTCCTCATGCAGCGGCGCGGGCACGTCGTAGGCGGTAAGGCCGGTGCGGCTGAGAATGGTGTGGATGGACATTTTTTTGTTTTCCCGGAAAGGGGGAATGGCCGCCGGCTGTTGGTGATGGGGATTTTTGATCCCCGCCGCCGAGAGCCTTTGCTTCAGCGCCTGGTTCAGCTTAAAGGGCTGCAATTCCATAACGCAGCCGATCACGCAAGCGCCGCATTCAGAGCAGAGAAAGGCGGAGGTGATATCCTCGTCTTTCGTGGCCATGCTGCCGTAAGAGCAGAGGCGCATCAGCTTATCCGGGGAAAGGCCGTGGCCCAGCAGATGGCGGGGACAGACCTCGGTGCAGAGCATGCAGTGGCAGCAGCAGGTCTTGGCTTCCCGGAGCATCGCCTCGATGGATTTATTCTTCTGGCGGATCCAGTAATGGTCCTGGGCCAGCACGATCAGGCCCTTGGTGGTCTTGGTCACCGGCTGATCCAGGTCTTGGGTGACGCCGCCCATCATCGGCCCGCCGTCGATCAGCGCCGGATCCGCCACGGTGGCGCCCCCGGCCAGGCTGATCGCTTCTTGGTAAGTGATGCCCAAGGGTACCCGGAGGGTGCGGGGGCTGGCCACCTCGCCGGTGACGGTCAGGTATTTATGGGTCACCGGCAAGCCTTCGGCGGCGTAGCTGATATTCAGCAGCGTTTCCACATTCAGCACCACCACCCCCACGGCGATGGGGATGGATCCTTCCGGCATGATGCGTCCGGTGACCTCGTAAACCGTCAGCTGTTCATCCCCGGCAGGGTAAAAATTATCCAGCTCAAACAGGTCCAGATGCGGGTAGGGGCGCAGGGCCTCTGTAAGCTTGGCCAGGGCCTCCCGGTATTTAGCCTTCAGGGCAAATACCCCCCGCTTGGCCCCGGTTTCCCGGCGCAACTCCTCCAGGGCCGCGGCCAGCCTGGGGGCATAGGCAGCCATCAGCTGCTGATCCACCCGGAGCAAGGGCTCGCATTCCGCCCCGTTGACGATCAGGGTATCGGGATCCGCGTCCAGTTTGATTTGGGTAGGGAAGCCGGCGCCCCCTGCGCCCACCACCCCGGCGCTCTGAATTTGTTCCAGCAGAGTCATAAAGCCACCACCTTAGCGGATATAGAAGCCGCCGGAGAGCACACAGCGGCGTACCCGGCAGAAATCTTTGGCACTGGTCAGGCCTTCGCCGGTGGGCCCGGCAATGGTAAAGCAGGTATAGCCCTCGCCGCCGTAGCCGATGCCGTTATAGGAAGGCCCGTTCTTCACGAAAATCGTGGTTTGCAGCAGCCGGGCCGCCTCGGTCAGGCGGTCCACATTCTTGGAGTGCATCTGGGCGGTATGGCGGCAACCGCCCTCGGCTAAGATGGCCCGCTCCAGAGCTTCCCCAAAATTGACGCAGCGCACCACTCCCAGGATGGGCATCATCAGCTCGGTTTGGACAAAAGGATGGCTGTTGGGCACTTCCATGAAAATCAGCACCGGGTCGCCCTCATAAGGAATACCGGCCTGATCCAGGATATAAGAGGCGTTCTTGCCCACGAACTTTTTGTTGATGGTCTGATGATCCAGCATAACGGTTTGGCGGATCTTTTCAATATCATTCCCGTCCTTGATCTGCAGCGCCTGATGCTTTTGCATGCAGAACAGCAAGTAATCCGCCACTTGCTCGCAGACGAAAACCTCTTTCTCGGCAATGCAGGGCAGATTGTTGTCAAAGCTGCTGCCGGCCACAATGTCCTGGGCTGCTTTGATGATATCCGCGGTCTCGTCCACGATCACCGGAGGATTGCCCGCCCCGGCGCCAATGGCCTTTTTACCGCTGGAAAGCACGGTTTTGACGATTTCCGGCCCGCCGGTGGCCACCAGCAGATTGATCTTGGGATGTTTCATCATCGCGGCCACCGCCGCCATATCCGCCCGGTCCATGGTGACCACCAGGTTGGCGATGCCGGCTGCTTGGATGATAACCTCGTTCAGTTTCTCCACCAGCCAGATAGAGGTTTTCACCGCCGCGGGATGGGGCGAAAAGACTACGGCATTGCCGGCCGCCAGCATGCCGATGCAATTGTTCAGGATGGTTTCCGTGGGATTGGTCACCGGGGTGATGGCGCCGATTACGCCGAAAGGGGAGAGCTCCACCAGGGAAAGGCCATGATCGCCGGACCAGGCCGCGCATTGCAAATCCTCCACGCCGGGGGTTTTTTCCAGAACCAGATTGTTTTTCAGGATGCGGTGGTCGACCCGGCCCATGCCGCTTTCCGCCACAGCCCGTTGGGACATCTCCGGCACCAGGGGACGTATACCGCCGCGTATGGCTGCCACGATGTTGCGGCGGGTCTCCAGGGGCTCCCGCAAATACCGGCGCTGGGCCGCCGCGGCAGCTTCCACCGCTTCGTTCATATCCTGGAAAATCCCTCTGCCAGCGCCGGTGGCGGGGGGCGGGGCCCCTTCCGTCAAAGCCTGTTGCACCTTTTCTCTGATCAGTTGTCTTAATTGCGCGTCGTTCATGGCTATGTCCTCCAAACTTACCGTCAATATGCTACAGGCTGGCCAGCGCGTATTCGGCGCAGGCAATATCCTCTGCCACCGTGCCGCCGCTGACGCCGAAGCCGCCGATCAGCGCCCCCTGGCAATAGAGGGGATAGCCGCCGCCAAAGGGGATGATTTTCCCCGGATTGGCAGCCGCCAGGCCGTATAAGGCGGCGCCGGGCTGCACGGCTTTTGCCAGCTCCGCCGTGGGCATCTTCAGGGCGGCGGCGGTAAAGGCCTTGCCTTGGGCGATGTCAATGGCAGCCAGCAGGGAACCCGGCATCCGCCGATAAGCCGCCAGGTTGCCGCCTTCATCCACCACGGCCAGGACCATGGCCACATTCATTTCCTTGGCTTTGGTCAGGCCGGCGGCAATCAATTGGTCGGCGATCTCGCAGAGGGGTTTACCGTTTCCGTTCATAACCAGACCTCCCTGACTGTTTTCCAGGGTTTTTTTGACCCGCTCAAACAGGTTCTGGACAAATTCTTCTTCCCGGGCCAGCATATACAGGAGGTCGGAAAGGCGGTTCACATAGGCGAACAGCTGGGGCCGGACCGGCAGGCCGTCGTCAATCGCCACCATCCGCCGCTCGCCCCGCCGGGCAATGGTACGGGCCTGATGCAGAAAGCCGGAAGCGGCGTTGTT
>DAIMZM010000065.1:0-14114 GCA_036733985.1 Bacillota bacterium | reverse complement strand
TCGCTTTCCGCCATGATCTGCTCCAGGGTCAGATCAACACCCACCTGTACGCCGCAGTTGATCTGCACGCCCATTTCCTCCAGGGCGGCCACAAACTTTTTCACAATATCCTTGGGCAGGCGGTAGGCGGGGATAGCATAGGTCAGGCAGCCGCCGGCTTCCCGCTGCCGCTCATAAATGGTTACGCCGTAACCGGCCTGGCGCAGATAATAGGCGGCGGTCAAACCGGCGGGACCGGAGCCGACGATGGCGACGCGCTTGCCGTTCTCCTGTTCCGGGCCTTCCATATAATCCTGGTAATGATCCAGGACATGGTCGCCCAGGAAGCGCTCCACAGCGCCGATATTCAGGGCTTCGTCATAAGTATTGCGGTTGCAGTTTTCCATGCAGAAATGGGCGCAGACCCGGCTGGTAATGGCCGGCATGGGATTGACTTCCAGGATCACCCGGGCCGCCTCATCCACTTTGCCTTCCCGCATCAGTTCCATATAGGCGGAAATATCGGTATGGGCCGGGCAATGATGGGTGCAGGGGGTCTCGCAGACTTTCACCGCGCCGAAAATAGAGTGGTAGCGGTTTTCGCCCATCATGGCGGAGCAGAGCTGCCCTTCCTTCCGGGCACAGTTGACCCGGCCGCCGATGCTGTGGGGGTAGCGGTAATACCAGCAGCGGATATCCTGGCAGATATTGCCGCCAATGGTGGCGCTGGTACGGATATTGGGACTGGCCACGGAATAGGCCGCGTCCGCCAGGGCCTGCCACTTGCTCTGGACGATTTCGCTTTCACTGATGGCAAAGAGGGTGGCGGCAGCGCCGATATGCAGGCCGTCCGCTTCTTCATGGATCCCGTCCAGGCCTTTCAGGCTCTTGATGCTGACCACCTGCTCCGGATATTCCGGCAGCAGTTTTTCCTTCAGCACGCCCACCAGGTCGGTGCCGCCGGCGGAGAGCACGGTCTTTTTCCGCTGCAGCAGTTCGGCCGCTTCTGCCAGGGTTTCCGGCGCATGATAGTGGAACTGTTTCATTTATTTGCCCTCCTTTGCTTTTAATGCGGCCAGCACTTTGGCGGGGGTCAGGGGGAAGCTGTTCAGCTTGACGCCCAGGGCACCGTAGAGGGCCATGCGCACCGCGGGCGCGCCTGGGGCCAGCAGGGGTTCGCCTACGCCGAAAGCGCCGAAGGGATAAGGGGTTTCCCGGTTGCGGTTGCTTTCCAGCACGATATGGCCATGGGGCGCCACGTCGTTGAAGGTGCGGACTTTATAATCGATATTGCTGGGGTTCAGCACCCGGAAATCATGGGGATCCCAGACGGTTTCTTCCATGCAGGCAATGTCCACCCCGGCATAGAAGGATTGTACCTGATTCCGGAGGGGCAGGGGATTGACGATCACCCCCGCGTCTGAACCGCCGAAATGTTCCACAATGCGGAAGGTGCCCATTTCCCGGTCCGCTTCCACCTCCACGAACTGGAGATGGTAAATGGTGCTGTTTTCCACGCCGTTAAAATGGCCGCAGCCGGTAATGCCGTCCACCTTCCCGATGAGGTGGGGGAAGAGCAGGTATTTTTCATCCGGATTGGATAGGCGGTAAACATAGCAATCCCGGAAGCCCAGGTCTTCCTTGGGCACGTTGAATTTCTGATGGGCCAGCGTAAACAGCTTGTCCTTCAAATCCCGGCAGGCCCTTTGCACCACGATGCCTCCGCAATAAGTGGAGCGGGAACCGGTGGAGCCGAAATCAGGCGGCGCGGCGCCGGTATCGGCCGGGCCGACCCGGATGCGTTCGATGGGGATATCCAGCTCTTCGGCGCAGATCTTCTGCTGCACTTCCCGGGTGCCGGCGCCGAAATCCGCCATCACCGTGGAAATATAGACCGCGCCCAGGCCGGTGATGGTTACATTGGCATTGGAGGGTTTGCCCCCGGTATCGGAGTGGCCGGCAGCGCCCACGCCTACGCCCCGGGCAAAACGCCCGTCCGGCGAGACCCAGGTGGGTTTGCCCCAGCCCGGCCAGCGTTCTTGCCAATTAAAGGCTTCCGCTGTTTTTCGCACCAGGTTCTTCCAGTCCGTGCTGATATTATGCTGCCAGAAATGGGGGCCGGCCATGGGGTTGTAATAGCGCTCGCCCAGGCCCAGGGCGTTCTTTTCCAAAAAGTCCACCGGATCCAGGTCCACCTGCTCGCAGGCCTCGAAAATGGCCTGGGTCAGAAGCAGGGTGCTTTCCAGATAGCCGTAGCCCCGGAAGGAGCCGGAAGGCACATGGTTGGTCACCACCACGGTGCCGTCGTATTTCTTATTGGGCGGGTTCATCACTAAGGACATGGTATTGGTGCCCACCTGCAGCATAAATTCCTGGGTGGTGGCGCAGCAGCCCGCGTCCGCGTACTGGCGCATCGTGACCGCGGTGGGGGAGCCGTCCTTCTTCATACCGAATTTGATATGGCCTTTGGTGCGCATGCGGGTTTGATGGGCGGCAAAATGCTCTTCCTTGCTATAGGCGTAGAGTACCGGGCAATGGGCGGCTTTGGCCATCAGCGCGGTGTAAACCAGCACCTGGACATTGCCGCTGTAAAGCTTGGAGCCAAAGGAACCGCCTACGGCAGGGGCGATCAGCCGCACACATTCGTAGGGGATATCCAGGGAGGCCGCCACATTCTGATGGCAATAGGCCGGAGCGGCGGCGGAGGCGATGAAGGTCACCGTCTCATTTTCCCAGCTGGCGATGATCACCGGGGCTTCCAGGGGCAGCGGATTCTGGCCGCTGTCCAAAGCTGCGTCTATTTCCACCACCACATCCGCGTCGGCAAAGCCCGCCTCCAGATCGCCCACCTCAAAATTCAGGTTCATCTTATGGGGCGCGATATTGCCGGGCAGCTCCGGATAAAGCTGGGGCGCGCCTTCAGCCAGGGCCTCCTCAATGCTGAACACCGGCTGCAGTTCCTCGTATTGCACGTCGATCAGATCCAGGGCTTCCTCGGCGATGGCCGCTGTGGTTGCCACGATCATGGCCACGCCGTCGCCGATATAGCGCACATATTCATCCAGGATATGATAATGCTTAGGCGGGGTGAAGCCGTTGTTGATGTAGACATTGCCGGGGATATCCCGATAGGTCAGCACAGCGGTGACGCCGGGCAGGGCCAGGGCCTTGGCCGTATCAATGCTGACGATGCGGCCAAAGGGGATGGGGCTCCGCAGCACTTTGCCGTACTGCATATTGGGCAGCTTGAAATCGCCGGTATACTGGGTCTTGCCCGTCACGATCTGCTCGCCGATCAGCCGTTTCGTTTCTTTGCCCACATGGCGCAAATGCTGCTTGGGCACTTCAAAGCTCAGATCCGGCTGATGCTCCTGGGCCTCGATCCTGGCCCGGGCCGGGTTGACCGCCTGATTGCTGTCGCTCATTTCGCCGCCCTCCTTTGTTCCACATAGGCCATAATGGATTCCACCGCGGTGTAATGGGTGCCGCAGCGGCAGTAATTGCCGGACAAAGCCTCCCGCACCTGTTCCTCCGTGGGCAGTTCCACCCGGTCCAGCAAAGCCTGGGCGCTCATGATCACCCCGGGGATGCAGAAGCCGCACTGATAGCCGCAATGATCGATAAAAGACTGCTGCAAATCGCTTAACTGGCCGGTGACAGCGTCCGCCAGGCCTTCAATGGTGACGATGTTCCCCTTGTCGCAATCCAGGGTCATGGTCATGCAGCTGGTGATGGGCTGGCCGTTCAGGATCACCGTGCAGCAGCCGCAGGCGCCCTGGCCGCAGCCGATCTTCACGCCGGTGCAGCCCACCCGGTCCCGCAGGGTATCGGCCAGCAGCTCACTTTCAGGCAGATCATACTGTCCGGCGCCTACGGTAAAGCAATAGTCCTTGCCATTTACAGTCAGCGTAATGGTTTTCGCTATCCTTTCTTTCATTTGGGTCCTCCCTCTTTAATTGATTGATAGCCGGGTCGTCGCCAGGTCAAGGCTATTTGGCCGGACCCATGGCCGCGATCGCCGATTTTTTGCTGGCAAAGGAGATCACGATCAGGGCGCCTGCCAACAGGCCGCAGTACAGGAGCCATACCGGCATATAGGTGCTGGCCACGCCGTCCACCATCTGCCTGTCGATCATGGAGCCGGCAATGATCGGCGTGATCACATTAGCGCTTTGGAAGAGCAGGTTCTGCACCGAAGTGGTGGTGGCGGCGTATTTGTTGCCGCCGATATTCACCGCCCAATAGGTGATATGGGTGGAAGACATGCAGGAGACCAGACCATGGAGGATGGAGGTGACCAGCAGCCCGGTAAAGGAGCGTTGCAGGGCAAAGGCCAGCAGCGTGGCGATCATCAGCACATAAATCACCGCGATAAAGGACTTGGGGTTGATTTTGAATTTTTTGCCGATAAAGCCGGAAGACATGGAGCCGATAATGGAGAAAATGCTGTAGAAAGTCACGATCAAGCCGGCCTGCATGGCGCTTAAGCTGGCGCCGCTGGGCAAGGGCGCGGTGATGAACTTGTTGGCCCAGGTGATGTAGCCGGCGGGGATGGACATAAAGAGGAAACCGGCCAAAGAGAGGATCAGGATCTGCTTATTGGTGAAATAGTTCTTGAGGCCTTCCACAAAGCCGGTCTTGGGCGCGCCGCTGACCGCTTCCCGTTTGGGTTCATGGATCACCACCAGCACCAGCAGGGCAATGGCGGCGATGATGAAGGCGGAAACCTGGAAAGCATCCCGCCAGCCGCCGCCGGCCAGGATCTGGGGGCCCACCTGGTTGGCGATGAGCGAGCCCAAAGAGGGGGAAGCCAGGAGGATGCCGAAAGCTATGCCCCGCTCCTGGGGGGCAAAATAATTGGAGAGCAAGCGGGAGCAGAAGGCCATGATGCCGCCGCCCATGATGCCGCCGCAGAAACGGATGACGTAGCTGATCGTGTAATCCTGGACATAGGACATGGCAAAGGTCAGGATGGCCACCCCCAGCACGCAGCTGAAGAGGAAATATTTGACCCGGAACTTGTCCGCTAAAAAGCCGCCCGGGATCTGCGTAAATAAATAACCGAAATAGAATGCCGACATCAAGCTGCCGGCCTGGGTCATGCTGAAGCCCAGATCCCCGGCGGCAACCGAGAGCACCGGGGCCCAGATGAACCGGCTGATGAACGTGCTGGTAAAGGATAGCACCAATATGGCCAGAACCACCCAGCGGTAAATACCTTTCTTCCCTGTCATTTCCATAAACAGCAGCTCCTTCTTAAAATTTGCAATCTATTAATTGACCCGCCGCCAGCTGTTACGGCAGATAATTAATGCCAAGGGAGATCCCCGCCAACAGTTGTTCCGCCTGTTTCAATAAAACAGCGTAGGAATTTTTGCCATTGTCCTATAAAGGTGGTATAATAGCTGCACAAGCCGAAATCCCTGATTCCCAGGGGCGGGGCCGGAAGGCCGGGACTAATCAGCTGTTTTGACGCTTACTGAAAATCTGTAAAATCCATGATCAGTCCCGCCATAAAGCAAGCCGGGATAATTTACTATACAAACATCGATTTGTATAGTATGAAAATAGCAGACTTTCAGCAAAATGTCAATAAAAGGTCAAAATTGACAGAAAATATTTACACGGAGCGCTATTGAAATGGAAACGATCAGCTTTGAGCGGACGAATGATTTAAGAAAGGACATCCTGGGGGTTGCGGAAAGGATGTTCCAGGACTATGGCTATGATGAGACGACCTTTCAGAATATAGCGGATACGCTGGGCATTACTAAAGGCGCGATCACCTATCATTTCAAAAATAAGCATTTCATCATGGGCGAATTGATCCAAAGTTCCTTCGGCGGCATCCGCGACTATATTGATGCATACCCGGCGTATTATCGTAACGCTTATTGGCGCTATAGCGTGATGTATATCTATGCTTACCGGATCATCCTGACCAATCCCCACAACGAGAGTTTATTTTATCATAAACACCAGGTAGAGCAGTGGGAAAATATGATGGTAGATACGGTGCGGAATATCTACGGCGCCATTACCAGGGACTTCCACAAGACCTTTACGGACGAGGAATTGCTGATGGCGGCCTTGATGGACCTGGGGGCCCGGTGGCGGCTACACGAGGCTTATACAAAAACCCCGGAGCTTTTCACCGTGGATAAATTCTGCTATTACCATGTTTACCTGCTAGGATGCCTTTCCCGCCTGGACGAGGCCACGATTCGTGAGAATATTGAGTATGCGTTTGAGTTCACCAGGACTTTTCCAGCGCCAGTTATTCCGCTGTTTTGCTGACTATACATTTATTTGTTTGTATAGTGCTGTCAGGACAGCTGTTATCAGCGGCTATTTATGTGCCCGGCCGGGCCGTTTATAAGCCTTTATGAATAATATTCTATTGCCTGCCGGGCTGATAGAGGGGATTTTTGTCTTAAGGGTCTGCTCAGCTCAGTGCTATGCGGAGAGCCGGTTTCGGCTGTAGTAATGATATTTGGAAAAGTTGAATAACTGTATATGTATTTTTACATGACAACCTGAGTGTCAATTGAGTGGAGCCGGTTCGCTGCGGTCATCAGTGAAGCCGTTTTTTCAGCGGGAGCTATCATGATTTTGAATGATGGCATATGAATTTTTGTATAGTCCGCTTGATCCGCCTTGTTGTAAGCAAACCAAAACAAGACCCCGCCTTTCAAAGGCGGGGTCTTGTTTATTGCCAGGGGTTAGCGGGCGGCCCCCGCGTCAGAGCGTCAGGATCAGGCTGTTTTCCGCGCCATAGGTATGGCGATGGGCCTGGATCAGATGGGCGGCCAGTTTGACCGGCAGTTCCGTTGCCAGCTCCCCAAAGGGGTCGAAAGCCGGCCCGCCATAGGCGATGGTGGCCTCCACAGCGCCGTCCAGCTCAGAGACGGTAGCGGAAAAGCTCAGCGGGTAGGGGGCCGGCTCTTGCCGCAGCAGGGTCTGGACGCAGAGTTCCTCGAACAAGAGCTGCAGGCTGTTGATCTGGCGCTGGGAAAGGAGCTGGCGCCTGCCGAATTCCTCCAGGGCCGTGCTGACTTCGATAAAGTCAAAGCCAGGGGCAACGATCTGCCGCTCAAAGGTCTTGAGCCGGCGGACAAAGGCCCGGGTCCGCTCTTTCCGGGGCTGATTGAAGATCTGTTCCGGCGGGCCGTCCTCATAGATCCCGCCCTCATCCATATAGAAGATGCGGGTGGACACGTCCTGGGCGAATTTCATCTCATGGGTGACGATCATCATGGTCAGGCCCTCTCTGGCCAGGGCCCGGATCACCGCCAGCACTTCCCCGACCATGGTGGGATCCAGGGCTGAGGTGGGCTCGTCAAAGAGGAGGATTTCCGGCTTCATGGCCAGGGCCCGGGTGATGGCCACCCGCTGCTTTTGCCCGCCGGAGAGCTCGTCCGGATAATTCAGGGCTTTTTCCGCCAGGCCCACGGTTTCCAGCAGCCGCAGGCCCTGGTCATAAGCGTCCTGCCTGGGCAGACGCAGTAAATGCACCGGCCCCAGCATGATGTTTTCGATCACGGTCAGGTGGGAGAACAGGTTGAAAGATTGGAAGACCATGCCCATTTTTCGGCGCAGGCCGGCAATATCCGCCCCTTTAGCCGTGATATTTTCCCCATCCACCAGGATCTGCCCGGCAGTGGGGGTTTCCAGCAGGTTCAGGCAGCGGAGCAGGGTGGATTTTCCCGTGCCGGAAGGGCCGATGATGGAAATGACCTCGCCCTTGTCAATTTCCGCGTTTACGTCCCGGAGGGGCGTCACCCCTGGATAAGCTTTTTGCAGATGCTGGATGGAAATCATTTCATCACCACTCCTTTCACCCGGCGGCTGCGGCGTTTGGGGTCAAGTTTTACTTCGATGCGGGAAAGCAGCAGAGTCAGGGTATTCGCCACCAAAAAGTAGATCACCGCGGTGGCGATCAAGGGGAAGAAGGCCTCCAGGGTGCGGCTGCGGATAATATCCGAGACTTTGGTCAGATCCTGGATGGCGATATAGCCCACCACCGAGGTCATTTTCACCATGGAGATGAACTCGCCCTTAAAGACCGGCAGGAAATGCCGGGCCGCCTGGGGGAAGGTGATCCGCCAGAACGTTTGGGCCCGGGTAAAGCCGATAGCCTGGGCCGCTTCGGTCTGGCCTTTATCCACCGCGTCAATGCCGGTGCGCATCATTTCGCTGACATAGACGCCGAAATTCAGGGAGAAGCCCACCACGCCCACAAGAATGGCTGAAATATCAATGCTGCCGAAAATAATATAGTAGAGGATCATCAGCAGCACCACAATGGGCGTGCCCTGGATCAGCCGGATAAAGGCTGCCGCGGGCAAGGCGGCGGCCCTGGTTCTGCTGCGCCGGAGCAGGCAGATGCCGAAGCCCAGCAGGGTACCGAAAATCCCGGAAAAGCCGGATAGCAGCACCGTGACGCCCAGGCCGTCCAGAACCAGCTTCCAGCGGTCCTCCGTGATAAAGGTGCGGATAAAGCTCTGCTTCAGCCGGCCGGAAAAGCTTTCCGCCTGCCCGGCGGGGGCTGTTGCCGTAGCTTTGCGCACCACCAGATACAGGCCGCCGTCATAGTAGGGGTCGCTCATATCCACCGTCAGCTTGCGTTCATCCGTGATGGACATGCTGCCCACGGCCGCATCCGCCTTGCCGCTTTGCAGCATGGGGATCAGGCCGGAAAAATCCACGCTGGTGAAGGTCACCCGGCGGTCCAGGATTTCGCCGATGCGCAGCATCAGCTCCAGATCATAGCCGATGGACTGGCCGTCCGGGCCCATATAGCACATGGGCTCGGCAGCGATATCATGGGCTACCCGCAAAACCCCGTTTGCCCCGGGATAATCCAGCTGGGGCATGGTCTTGACGCTGGCGTCGGAGCCGGTCCATTTCTCTTTCATCTGCTCTAAAATGCCGGATTCCCGGAGCTGGGCAATGGCCGCGTTCACCTGGCTGGTGAGGGGGCTGTCCTTTTGCAGCGCCACCCCGTAATGGTCTTCCACCACCCTTTCCGGGAGCACGGCCAGGCCGGGATTCAGGGCCGCGGCCAGTATGGCCACGGGTTCGTCAAAAGGCGCGGCCTCCACCTTGCCGCTTTTCAGGGCTTCCACCTGGTCGATGCGGTTATTGAAATAGCTGAAGGTCACATCCGGGATCACGCTGCTGACCAGGATATCGGCGATAGAACCGGTCTGGGTGGAAATGACTTTGCCGGAAAGCTGCTCCAGGGCCGTGTATTCCAGGGCAGCCTCGGCCGATGCCCCGGTTTTGCGGTACAGCAGCAGCTGGGGGTTATCAAAATAGGGCTCTGAGAAATCCACCAGCCGCCGCCGCTCTTCCGTGGCATTGATATCGGAAAGGGCCAGATCCGCCTTGCCGGCCTGCAAAGCCGGGAGCAGGGCGTCGAAATCCATGCTGTAAAATTCCACCGTCATATCCAGGGCATAGGCCAGGCGGCCCACCAACTCCACATTGATGCCCGCGTACTGCCCGTCCTGGATAAAGCAGATGGGCGGCACATCCGGGGAAAGGGCCACTTTCAGCACGCCGTTTTTGCCTTCAGGCTGCGGCAGAGGGGCCAGGGCATAGTGATCCGGCCCGCCGTCTATCCAGCGGTTGTTCAGCTCGCTTAAGACGCCCTCTGCCTGGAACTGTTCCAGCACGCTGTTGATCCGGTCCTTTAAATCGCCGCTGTCCGGGGCGATGGCGATATAGCAGGCTTCATTGATCACCTGATCCTGGGCGACGGCCAGGGCCGGGTCCTGCTTCATCATGTACGCGGCAGTGGCCCGGGAGGTCATCACATAGTCCACTTTGCCGTTTTCCAGCGCCAGCATGGCGTCGGCGGCGGCAGGGAACATGGATAGCTTGGCCTCCGGATAAGCTTGGCTCAGATAATCCTGGGCTACAATGCTGGTAATGCCGTAAGTAGCGGTTTCCGGCTCCGCCATGGCCGCCGCGCCTTGGACGGCGGCGGGCGGTTGGGCTTCAGCGGCGCAGCCCCCTGGCAAAACGGCCAGACAGAGCATCAGCAGCAGCGCCCCGAAGCGGAAAAATTTATGTATCACCCTAATCACCTTTCTTCTCCCTAAGTATCAGCGCTGATGGAAAAGGGCGCTCCTTAGGTAAGGAGCGCCTTCGCGCTGTTTGATGTTTGGTTGCTCCGGCTGAAGACATAGGGCCGCCTTTACCGTTCTTCCCGGAAATAAGGTTCCCCCAGGCCGGCCGGGGGTTGATTCTCCCGCTTGCGGCGCAGGGAAACCACCACCAGGACGATGACGGTGACCAGATAAGGCAGCATCTTGAACAGCTCCATGGAGCGGCGGGTCAGATCCGGAATATAGAAATAGAGCCAGGAGAGCATGCCGAACAAATAGGCGCCCCAGATGCCCCGCTTCGGCTTCCAGCTGGAGAAGATCACCAGGGCCACCGCCAGCCAGCCCAGGCGCTCGATGCCGCCGTCGCTGTCCCAGGTGCCCTTGGTATAGTCCATCACATAAAAGAGCCCGCCCAATCCGGAAATGCCCGCGCCGATGCAGGTGGCCAAATATTTGTAGGCCGTGACCCGGATGCCGGCGGCGTCGGCGGTGCCCGGGTTCTCGCCTACGGCCCGCAGGTTCAGGCCCACGCTGGTGCGGTTGATAAACCAATTGACGACCAGGGCAAGGCCTACCGCCAGGTAGACCATGAAGCCGTAGCCGAAGAGCATGCTCAGCACCGGATGCAGATCCTGGGCAAAAGGCAGGCTGGCCCGGAAGGCCGCGCTGGTGGTGGAAACAGAGATCTGGCCCACGCCGCCGGCCAGCTTGTTCAGGGAGCCGCCAAAGAAATTGGCAAAGCCGCCGGCAAAGATGGTCAGGGTCAGGCCGGTCACATTCTGATTGGCCCGGAGGGTAATGGTCAGCACGCTGTAAATCAGCCCGCCCAGCATGGCGGCGGTAAAGGCGCAGGCCATGGCGATGAGCACGCAGAGCACCTTATTGGGCTCCGCCGCGTGCATCTCGTAGAAGAACACGCCCATCAGGCCCATGATGCCGCCCAGATACATGATGCCGGGCACGCCCAGGTTCAGGTTGCCGGATTTCTCGGTCAGGGTCTCGCCGGTAGCGCCGAAAAGGATCACGGTGCCGAACATAATACCGGCCTGGAAAAGGGATATGAGCTGGGTCATGCTTGCACCTCCTTATGTTTGCCGCCCCGGAATCTGACCTGATAGGTGATGAAGAATTCGCTGCCCATGATGAAAAACAGGATAATCCCGGTGAGCATGGCGGAAACATGATTGTTCAGGTTATAACGGGAGGCGATCTCGATGGCCCCTTTATCCAGGAACACCAGCAGGGCGGAAATGAGGATCATCACAAAGGTATTGAATTTAGCCAGCCAGGCCACGATAATGGCGGTAAAACCCCGGCCCCCGGCCGTGCTGGTGGAGATGGTATGGCTGGCGCCGGAGACGGCCAGGAAGCCGGCGATGCCGCATAAAGCGCCGGAAATAAACATGGTACGCATGATCACCTTTGGCACATTGATGGCCGCATAGCGGGCGGTATTCTCGCTCTCGCCCACCACGGCCACCTCATAGCCTTGCTTGCTGTAGCGCAGATAAACAAACATGCCCACGGCCAGGGCCAGCACCAGCAGCACGTTCAGGGCATAGGACTGGCCAAAAATATCCGGGAACCAGCCGATTTTGCTTTTGGAATTGATCACGCCCACCGTATTGGAGCCCAAGGGATTTTCCCAGAGGGCCACAAAATAGGCGGTGATCTGGATGGCGATATAATTCATCATCAGGGTGAACAGGGTTTCATTGGTGCCCCATTTCGCCTTAAACAGGCCGGGGATAAAGCCCCAGATGCCCCCGGCAATAATGCTCAGCGCCAGCATCAGCAGCATCATGGGCAGGGTGGTCATCTGATCGGCCAAGTAAATCATGCAGGCGGCGGACACGATGCCCCCCACCAGGACCTGGCCCTCCGCGCCGATATTCCAGAAGCGCATCCGGAAGGCCGGAGCCAGGCCCACGGCGATGCAAAGCAGCATCATCATATCCCGGATCGTCACCCACATGCGCTTATTGGTGCCGAAAGCGCCTTCAAACATGGCCCCGTAGACTTTCAGGGGGTTCAGCTTGACAATGGCGAAAATAATGACGGCGCAAATGATCAGCGCAGCCACCAGGGCCAGAACCCGGATGCCGGTAGCTTTCCAGAAGGGGATGGCGACGCCCCGTTTGGAAATGCGCACAAAAGGCTCCGTATGCTTGCAGCCATAATCGTTTTTCATGCCGTCGCCTCCTCGCCCAGATGGGTCATTAAGAGGCCCACTTCCTCTTTCTTGGCCCTGCGGCCGTCCACAATGCCGCTGACCTTGCCCGCGCAGAGCACCAAAATCCGGTCGCAAAGCTCCAGCAGCACGTCCAGGTCTTCGCCCACATACAAAACTGCCGCGCCGGCCTGCTTCTGCTCGTTCAGCAAACGGTAGATGGTATAGGAGGTGTTGATATCCAGGCCCCGCACCGCGTAAGCCGTCATCAGCAGGGAGGGCTGGCCGGCGATTTCCCGGCCCACCAGCACCTTCTGCACATTGCCGCCGGATAGGCGCCGGAGAGGGATATTCAGGCTGGGCGTGACCACTTCCAGCTGATCCACAATGCGCTGGGCCAGCTCTCTCGGGGTTTTGCGGTCGGTAAAAGCGGATTTGCCCCGTTTATAGCTGCGCAGCATCACATTATCCGTCAGATCCATCGCGCCCACCAGGCCCATGCCGAAGCGGTCCTCCGGCACAAAGGCCAGGCCCACCCCCAGGTTGTAAATATCCAGGGGGGATTTGCCGGTGAGCTCCTCTTCCAGGCCTTCCGGGGGGATGAAGCGGATGGAGCCGCCGCTTTCCGCCTGCTGCAGGCCGGCAATGGCTTCCAGCAATTCCCGCTGGCCGCTGCCGGTGATGCCGGCAATGCCTAAAATCTCGCCACCGTAAGCGGTAAAGCTGACATTGTCCAGCCGCTTAACGCCGTCCGGATCCAGGACCGTCAGGTTTTTCACTACCAGGCGTTCCGTCAGGTTTTGCGGTTCCGGCCGGTCGATATTCAGGGAAACGGCCCGGCCCACCATCATATCGGTGAGCTGCTGGGGATTGGTGTCCTTGGTGGCGATATCCCCGATAAACTTGCCCCGGCGCAAAACCGCCACCCGGTCGGAGATTTCCATGACCTCATGCAGCTTATGGGTAATGATGATAATGGACTTGCCGTCCGCCTTCATATTCCGCATCACCGCGAAGAGTTTTTCCGTCTCCTGAGGCGTCAGCACAGCCGTGGGCTCGTCCAATATCAGGATGTCCGCGCCCCGGTAAAGCACCTTGACGATTTCCAGGGTCTGCTTTTCCGAAACGGACATATCATAAACTTTTTTATCCGGCTCCACGATAAAGCCGTAGCGGTCGCAGATCTTCTTCACCTGCGTCCGCACATCCTTCAGGTCGACCAGCTGATGCTCGTTCAGGCCCAGCACGATATTTTCCGCCGCGGTCAGCACATCCACCAGCTTGAAATGCTGGTGAATCATGCCCAGGCCCAGGTTATAAGCGTCCCTGGGGCAGCGGATCACCTCAATGCGGCCGTTCACGTAAATTTGTCCGCTCTCAGGCAGGTAAATACCGGAGAGCATATTCATCAAAGTGGTTTTTCCGCTGCCGTTTTCGCCCAGCAGGGCCAGAATTTCGCCGGGATGGATATCCAGGCAGACTTTGTCATTGGCCACCACTTCGCCGAAGGTTTTGGTGATATCCAGCATTCGGATCGCTTTTCGGGTTTCCAAAGTCATTATCCTTTCTGTATGCGTGTTGCAAAGGCCCGCATGTTTTTACCGGCGCCCAATAACAAAGTCTGCCGGCCGTGAGAAAGGTGAGCCGTCCGGCAGGCCGCGCCAGGCTGATTTAAAAGAGGAGAGAAGCGGACGGGTCCGCTTCTCTCCTTTGGCTAAAACTAGTTCAGCTCCGTGATGCCGTCGATACGCAGGCCGAAATAAGGCGCGCTGCGCAGGGTGGATTCATGGAAGATGCCGCCTTCAATGGCTTCGCCGGTATCGCCCACAAAGTCGCCGTCGGTATCGATC
>DAIMZM010000064.1:0-14185 GCA_036733985.1 Bacillota bacterium | reverse complement strand
CGGAAAATATCGGCGCTGCCGGCGGCATGAACCAGACCGCCGTGGGCCTGATCGGCTTTATCCTGCCCACCATCGCCGCGGCCATCTTCGGCAGCAACTTCATGGGCGTCTGGACCTTCGCCGCGGTGCTCTTGGTCGTCATTGGCATCCTGGGCGGTATGCTGACCCCCGAATTAGGCCCCAAAGGCAAACTGGCCCAGGCCAAAGCGGCGAAAGCCGGATAGGCCGGGCGGTGCTGAAACCCCGTTCTTCAAGCATTGACATAGCATCTGGCACTCAGGTTTATCAATTAAGATTTAAGGAGGTATTTTCATGGACAGAATGCAAGGCAAAATCGCCGTGGTGACCGGCATTGCTTCCGGCATCGGCAAAGCCATCGCGGAAATGTTCGCCGCGGAAGGCGCCAGGGTGGTTGGCGCGGATTTCGACGCGGCCAATGGCCAGAAAACCATTGACGCTATCAAGGCCAAAGGCGGCCAGGGTATCTTTGTTTCCACCAATCTGCGGCAAAAAGAGGATGTGGAGAACTTAAAGCAGGTCACCCTGGACACCTACGGTACGGTGACCACCCTGGCCAACTGCGCCGGCATCCTGGTGCATAAGCCTTTCCTGGACCATACCGACGGGGACTATGATAAGATCAGCGAAACCAATTTCCGCGCTTATATCTGGACCATGCAGGCCTTTTTGCCGGTAATGCTGGAAAACCCGGAACAGTGTTCGGTGGTGAACATCGCTTCCATCTCCTCGATCAAGCCGGAGACCAACGCCTATTTCTACGGCGCTTTCAAAGCCGCCGTGGATCTGATGACCCGCAACCTGACCCGGGAGTTCTCGCCCCAGGGCATCCGCCTGAATGTGATCTGCCCCGGCCCTGTAGACACCAATATGACGCCCCTGGAAGTGAAAAACAGCCCGGAAATCCAGGCGGCCATGTGCAAGAACGTCTGCTCTATCGGCCGGCTGGGCCAGCCCATTGATATTGCCTACGCCGCCACCTATCTCTGCTCTGATGAAGCCTCCTGGGTGACCGGCGCGCATTTCGTCATTGACGGCGGCGCTTGCATGATGGGCTAGAGCCGCTGTTTTTGCATAGAGCGGGGCTTGGCTTCGCCGGGCCCCGCTGCCCGGGGACTGTCGGGTTTCCCGAACAGGCTGTTCGGTGAAATGCCGGGGGCGGCTAGGCGCCCCGGCTCGCCTTAAAAATTGAAAGGGGATTGAAAAGCATGGAAGAACAATTATACCCAAAACGGTGGTTGATTCTCGTTGTGCTGTTTGCCGTCATGAGTATTCTCCAGTTTTCCGTTATCATAACCCCTGGTCTGGCTACTGTCATCATGCCTGAATACGGCTTTACCCCCGCACAGTTCGGTATTGTCTGCAATATGCCTTTCCTGGCCGGCGTCTTGTTCGGCATCCCCTGCGGCTCCTTGGGCGACCGCTACGGCACGAAAAAGCTGATGGTCATCGGCCTGATCATCTTTATGGCCGGCGCGCTGTGGCGGGCTTTTGCCGCTGATTTTATCGCCCTCAACATTTCCAGCCTGGTGATGGGCTTTGCCCTGGCCACGCTGAATTCCACCTCCACCAAGATCATCCGGCTGTGGTTCCCCGGCCGGGCCATGGGTTCCGCCATGGGTATTTATGTCTGCGGCGCCGCGCTGGGGGCAGGCCTGGCCTTGAAAATCGGCCCCAGCTTCGCCACCTCCTCCGCCGGTTTTATGGTCTGTTTTTACGCCGCCATCGCCACGCTGCTGATCTGGCTGCTGCTCTATCAAACCCATCCGGCTGGGGAGAAAAGCGGGGAAGGCTCCGTTGCCAAGCAAATGGGCGCGGTGATGAAGGATAAGAATGTCTGGCTGATCTCGGTGATGATTTTCTTCATCTTCGGCTGCTCCACCACGGCCCAGACCTATATGAACGCCGGCCTGGCCGAATACGGCTCCGGCAATATCGGCGTGGCTTCCAGCATCTCCGCCTCCTCCGCCGTCTTCGTGGCCCTGGGCTCGGTGGTGATGCCCATGCTGATCGCCAAATGCAAAAAGCTGCGGCCGGTCATGTTCATCCTCTGCCTGGCCCAATGCCTGACCATGGCCCTCATCTTCGTGCTGCCCTTCGGCGCGGCCACCCTGGGGCTGTTCTTCTTCATGGGCCTGTTCCTCGGGGCGATGCTGGCCATGGGCAAAACCATCCCGGCGCTGCTGCCCAATATCGATCCCCGGAACCTGGGAGCGGTGGGCGGCATCCAGAGCACCTTCCAGAACGTGGGGGCTTGGATCGTAGCCGGCTATATCATCGCGCCGATTTCCCAGAGCCTGCTCCCCGGCAATATCTACTTTGGCATTTACATCTTAAGCGGCGTCTTTGCCCTGCTGGCCGGCATCACCATCCTGCTGCTGCCGGAAATGCCCACTTCCGTGGACGCCAAGATCCGGCTGGAAGCGGAAAAAGCCGCCGCCGCAAACGCTTCCTAAGGCTTGCGGGGAGCGCCCGGTTTAAGCCGCGGCAAAAAAAGATGCAGCTTCCCCTTGGCGGGCAGCTGCATCTTTTTTATCTAATATTCGCTTATTGTCCGGGGAGGCAGTATTGCCGGTAGCATTCCAGCCGCTGCGCCAAAGCGCCGGTATGGAGCTCAAACAAATGGCCGTCGAAATCATAAAAATAGACTGACCGGCCTTCTCCCGCTAATCGGCGGCGGGCTTCTTTTATGTCCGCCCCTGCCTGCCGGATCCGGGATAGATACGCTTCCAACGCCTCTTCGGCAATCTGAAAAGCAATATGGTCATAGGAGCGCTCCTCTCTGGGATCGCCCGCCATCAGGCATATCCAGATGCCGCCAACCGTTAAAAATTTTTCCCGGGCCAGAGAAAAGTACTGACCGCCGCTGTCATAGACCTCTTGAGCGTCAAAAATCTGCCGCCAGAACAGGCTGGCCCGCTGCAAATCCTTAACGATGAAGGTGATATGGCTTAGGCCCAGGATCATGCCGCTTATTCCTCGCTGAACAGGGCTCTGGTGAAATCCGCCGCGTCGAAATCCCGGAGATCCGCCACTGTCTCGCCTACGCCGATCAGCCGCACCGGCAGGCCGGTTTCCGCCACCACGCCGATCAGCGCGCCGCCTTTGGCCGTGCCGTCCAGCTTGGTGATGATCAGCCCGTCCAGCCGCAGGGCTTCCCCGAATTGTTTGGCCTGGCTCACCGCGTTCTGGCCCACGCCGCCGTCAATGACCAGCAGGTTCTGGAGGGCGGCTTCAGGCGCTTCCCGGTGGATGATGCGGCCGATTTTTGACAGCTCGTTCATCAGATTGGTCTTGTTCTGCAGCCGGCCCGCCGTATCCACGATCAGCAAATCCGCGTTCCGGGCTTTGGCCGCGGCAATGGCGTCGAAAACCACCGCCGCCGGATCCGCGCCCTCGGCCTGGCGGATCAGGGGCGTAGCGGTGCGGTCGGCCCAGCCCTGGAGCTGCTCCGCCGCGGCGGCCCGGTAGGTGTCGGCAGCCGCCAGCAGCACCCGGCAGCCCTCGTTCCGGTAGCGGGCGGCCAGCTTGCCGATGGTGGTGGTCTTGCCCGCGCCGTTCACCCCGGTCAGCAGCAAAATGTTCAGCCGGTCCTTTTCCAGGGCAATGCCGCCCTGGCTTTGGCTGAGGATTTTTTCGATTTCCCGGGACAGGGCCTGCCACAGCTGTTCCCGCTCCCGGATATGCTCCGAGCGGGCCTGCTGCCTTAAGGCCTGGGTGAGGCTGAGGGAGGCGGCCACGCCCACATCCGCCAGGATCAGGGCTTCTTCCAGCTCCTCAAAAAATTCCTCATCCACCCGGCCCTGGAAAACAGCTTTCAAGCCGCTGCTGAAATTCCCCCGGGTTTTGGCCAAACCAGCCGCCAATCTGCTGAATATACCCATCCTTTGCTCTGCTCCTGATTCATTGTGATTAAGGCTGAGCGCCTAGCGCCAAAGCGCGGCTCAGCTATACATTTTCCGGACAATGGCATTGGCCAGGGACGCCGGAAGGACGCGGCCCAGGAAAAGGAAGAACTGGTACTTGAAGCCGCAGCAATAGAAGGGCTTCAGCCGCTTTTTCCCCACCAGTTGGACGATGCGGGCCGCCAGGATCTCCGGGGCCACGCCCCCGGTCTCGTCCCGCTCCATGATGTCCACCGCCTTCTCCACACCGGGATAACGGCTGTCGCCGCTGCCAACCTTGCGCCGGACAGCGGTGAAGCCGGTGCGCACATCTCCTGGCAGCAGCGCCGCCACTTGGATGCCGAAGCCCTGGAGCTCATTGCCTAAGCTCAAGGTCAGGGAGCTGACCGCAGCCTTGGCCGCGGAATAGAAAGCCTGGTAAGGCAGGGCGAAAACCGCCGCCACCGAGCTGATATTGATGATCCTGGCGCCGCTGCCGCCGGCCCGCAGCCAGGGCAGGGCATACTTGGCGCATAAAAAAACGCCGAAAAAGTTAATATCAAAAAGGTAACGGGCCTCTGGGCTGCCGGTCAGCTCCACCGGGCCGGCAATGCCCATCGCCGCGTTATTGATCAGCACATCGATATGCCCGGCTTCCTGGCCGATGCGGGCGAAAGCCCGGGCAATCTCCGCTTCCTCAGCCAGATCCACGGTGAGATGGCGGATATTCTCCCCGTCCTTGCCGCTGCGGGAAAGCTCATAGACCAGGTTTCCCTGTTCAGCCAGGAGCTTGGCCGCCGCCTGGCCAATCCCGGAGCTGCCGCCGGTCAGTACGATCACTTTTGTCATCTAGCATCGCCCCTTTGCGGAAAGTTTATCCCTGCCGCTCAGGGCAGTTCCTGCAGCACCTGGTGGATGATCTCCACCGCCTCGTCGATCAGGGCCTCGGTATGGGAAGCCATCAGGCTGCAGCGGAGCAGGCATTGATCCGGGGCGGTGGCCGGCGGCAGCACGCAGTTGACGTACAGCCCTTGCTCATAGATCCGCTTGTTCAGCTGCAGGGTGCGCATGGCGTCGTAAGTAAAAATGGGCACGATGGGGGTACGGCTTTCCCGGATCGGGATCTGCCTGTCCCGCAGGCTCTCCCGTAGATAGTCCCCTAGCTGCAGCAGGCGCTGGGGCAGTTCTGGATGGGCCTTGATATAGCGCAGCGCAGCCAGGGCCGCGGCGGCGCTGGAGGGCGGGATGGAAGCGGAGAACATATAGGAGCGGGCGGTATGGGCCATATAGCCGATCACCTCGGCGCTGGCCGCCACAAAGCCGCCCAGGGAAGCCAGGGATTTGCTGAAGGTGCTCATGATCACATCCACCTGGTCGGTGAGGCCGAAGGCGGCGGCCGTGCCCCGGCCTCCCGGCCCCAGCACGCCCAGGCCATGGGCGTCGTCCAGCATGATCCGGGCCTGGTATTTCCGGGCCAGTTCCACGATGTCCGGCAGATTGCAGATATCGCCGCTCATGGAAAAGACGCCGTCGGTAATGATCAGGATGCCCGCTTCCGCCGGGACGCTTTGCAGCTTCTTTTCCAGATCATCCATGTCATTATGTTTATAACGGAGCCGGGTGGCATAACTGATTTTGATCCCGTCATAAATGCTGGCATGGTTCTCCATATCCGAGACGGCGTAATCATGCCGCCCCAGCAAGGAGCCGATGGCCCCCACATTGGTCTGATAACCGGTGGACATGGTGATGGCCCGCTCTTTGCCCACGAATTCCGCCAGCTCCTGCTCCAGCATAAGATGCAGGTCCAGGGTGCCGTTTAAAAAGCGGGAACCGGAGCAGCCGGTGCCGTAGTCCTCCAGGGCCTGATGGGCAGCGGCAATGACTTCCGGCTGCACCGTTAGACCCAAATAATTGTTGGAGCCCAGCATGATCCGGCGTTGGCCCTCCATCACCACTTCTGTGTCCTGGCGGGATTCCAGTTCCCGGAAATAGGGGTAGACCCCGGCGTCCTTGGCGATCTTGACCAGCGGCGGATTAACCAGCTTTGCGAATAAGTCCATTAAACAAACCTCCCGATAAATATTAAACCCTGGGGTAAATCAAAAGCCGCCCTTTGCTAAAATTTCAGGATTATACCGATCACAGCCCCGGCAGCCACATAGATGACCGGATGCTTTTTCAGGATGAAGACGGCGGGCAGCATGGCTAGAAATAAGAACAGCTCTTTCAGGGAAAGATTGGCGGGGAAAGCGCCGGCATTGGTACAGACGGCCAGGCTGACCAGGCTCAGGCTGATGGCGAAAATCAGGCCGGCCACGGCTGGCCTGAGGCCGGTGAACATCTCCGCCAGCAGCCGGCTCTTGCTGAACCGGGCTAAAAAACCGGCGGCCAGCAGGGCCAGGAGAAAGGAGGGCAGCATCAGGGAAACAGCGGCCACCAGTCCCCCGGGGACGCCTGCCGCCTGATAACCGGCATAAATGGCCAGGTTCAGGCCGATGGGCCCGGGAACGCTTTCCGCCACCGCCACCATATCCGCCAGCTCAGCCAGGGTAAACCAGCCGTATTGGCCAACCAGGTCATGGAGGAAGGGCAGCACGGCCAGGCCGCCGCCAATGGCGAACAAACCGATTTTCAGGAATTCAAAGGCCAATTGCAGAAAAATCACGGCTTGGCCCTCCTGCTCCGCCAGGCTGCCAAAAGCAGCCCGGCAGCGGCCGCCCCCAGAATGATCAGCAGCGGGTTGAGCCAGTCAAAGAGCAGCAGCATCAGGGCTGCCGCAAACAAAACAGCGGTGGCCAAGTCCTTGACGCCGGTTCTGACCAGCCGCCAGGCTGTCCAGACCACCAGGGCGGCCACGGCGCAGCGGATGCCGGCCAGGGCCTGCTGCACCAGGGGCAAATGGGCAAAATTCCTCAGCAGGCTGGCAATGAGCAGGATGATCAGCAAAGACGAGGTCAATACGCCTAAGGCTGCGGCCAAAGCCGCTGCCCGGCCTAAGCGGGGGCGGATGATCAGCACGGCCATATTGGTGAGGATCATGCCGGGCAGGCATTGGCCCAGGGCGTAATAATCCGCCAGCTCCGCTTCGGTGAGCCAGCCCCGCTGATCCACCATTTCTTTCTGGAACAGCGGCAATACCGCATAACCGCCGCCAAAGGCCGCGACGCTGATCCGGCAAAACAGCAGAAATACATCCAGTAATTGCTTCAGCATGTCCGGTTACAGCGTTTTACCCATCTCATAAGCGGTTTGGAGCGCCGGATGCCCGGCAATGTCCCCGGCCTCGTTCACCCCGTGTACCAGCAGGCGGCCCCGGTCCTGCCAGCCGATATAATCTACCAGGGCCAGCTGATAATTCAGTTCCGCCGCGGCAAAGTATTTGGCGTCATCATCTGCACAGGTCATCAGCAGCAGGCAATCCCGCCGGGGGTAAGCGGCGCCGCCATAAGCATAAAAGCGGTCGATCATCAGCTTCATTTGGGCGGGCAGGCCAAAGTAATACAAGGGCCCGGCAAAGACCAGGATCTCCGCGGCGTCAACGGCTTCCCGCACCTTGGCCATATCATCCGCCTGGACGCATTGGCCAGGCTGCCGGCGGCAATGGCCGCAGGCCAGGCAGGGGCCGATATGGGCCGCGCCCAGCTCCAGGACGTCCACCTGATGGCCCGCCTCCAGCGCGCCTTTGGCCAGGGCTTCGGCCAGCAGATGGCTGTTTCCTTTTTTCCTGGGGCTGGTATTCAGGATCAGGATTTTTTTATGCATTGCGCCCTCCTTATCGACGAACTGTTTCATAAAACTTATCATACCATATAAATGCGATATTGGGTAGTATAATTTTGTCCCTTAAGGATCCGGCCACTGGACAAACCCCTTTTCTTGCGCTATAATGAGCATGCTCGTTCTGCCCGAATGTTAAGCTTGAATTTATCCTGAAAACAAAAAAGCCGCCTCTAGCCGGGCGGTTTTTTTGTTTGCCCAAGCAATCGTCACCCAAGTATATAAATCTGGTTGACATGACCCGTCGCCTATGCTATGCTATTAGCGTTTGCTAAATCCTTTTCACGGAGGCTGCCATGACCACCACCGCTGCCGCCAGGCTCAAGACCCTGGATTTGATCTATATCTCCCTCTTCGCCGTATTGCTGGCTGTTTGCGCCTGGATCGCCATCCCCACCCTGGTGCCGTTCACCCTGCAAACCTTGGCGGTGTTTCTTACCGGCAGCCTGCTGGGCAGCCGCAAGGGCATGGCTGCCATGCTGATCTATCTGCTCCTGGGTCTGGTGGGGCTGCCGGTATTCTCCGGCTTCAAAAGCGGCCTCGGCCATCTGCTGGGGCCCACCGGTGGCTATCTGCTGGGCTTTCTCCTGGGCATACCCCTGATCGGCCTGGCGGCTAAGCCCGGGAAAACCTGGGTATTGGCCTTGGGCATGCTGGGGGCGCTGCTGCTCTGCTATGCCTTTGGCACCGCCTGGTTCATGGTGGTTTACGCGCAAAAGAGCGGCTCGGTGGGCCTCTTTACCGTGCTGAGCTGGTGCGTTTTCCCCTTCATCATCCCGGATCTGCTCAAACTGGGCCTGGCCCTGGGGCTGAGCCGGCGGCTGAAGCCCTATATCAAAGCATAAAGAAAAGGAGCCGGAAGTTCCGGTTCCTTCTTTTATTCCCGCCAGGTTTGCTTGAAGCAGATATTCATATCCACCGGCTTTTCAATGCCCTGCACCGTGGCGCTGTCCGTATACTGCCAGATAGCGAAATCATAGGGGAACAGCGGGCGGCTGTGATACTGGCCCAGCCACAGGGGGTAGTCCTTCAGCTCCGCCAGGTCAATGCGCCCGGCCAGCCAGCGGATATTGCCGTAAATCATGGCTTGGTAGCCCCCGTCTTCAATGGCCTGGCAAAAGGCCTTGATCACCTGGGTGCGTTCGGCAATGCTCAGGCTGTCGATGCGGCTCACCTCGCCGCTGATCTCTTCCATATCGCAAACCACCGGATAGGCCAGCTCCCGCCCGTCCAGGATGGCCAGGGCCATTTGGGCTTCTTCCTCCGCCTCCGCCACCGTGACGGCCTGGGAGAAGAAATAGGCGCCGATGGACAAACCGGCGGCAGCGGCCCCGTTCAGGTTTTTTTCCGCCTGATCATCCTGGAACAGGGCCCCCTGGCTATAGCCCCGGTAGCCCAGGCGGATCATGGCGAAATCCACCCCATCCCCTGCCACAGCCTGCCAATCGATCTCCCCCTGATAGGTGGAGACGTCGATGCCATAGGCGATATGCGGATAGCGTTCATCCTGGTAATAGATGCGGCCCTCCCCCTGGAATAAGCGCCGCCAGAGATAATCGTGCAGGGGCAGCTCCGGATCCAGGGGCTGATACACATAAGCGCCGCCGTCCTGATACACCAGATAGCCGGGGAAGATCAGCTGCAGGAACTCAATGCTGACGCCGAAATCCGCCGCCCTGGCCATGATCAGGTCCCCATCCACCGCCAGGCCCGGCGGCGCTGCCTGGACAGGGTCGCCGGCGGTTCCGGGCAAGAGGGAGAAATTGGCCATAACCGATAGGGCCAAAGCCAGGGCCAGGATGATAATGATGAAAACCAGCAGCACAATAGTGTTTTGGGGGTTACGGGGTCGGCGCATGGGTTTTCCTTTCGCGTTCAGGTTGCCGGGCGTCTGTTCCGGCCAGGCCGGGGCAGGCCCCTAAAGGCTATTTTATCATGTTTTGACGTTTAAGTGTGGTAATTTGTGTCTCTTCCTATAAAAAAGATTATCATTATTGACGGATAATGTCTTTTATGCTATTATAGTAGGGTATAGTTAGGGGAGATATTCGCAATATCTCCCTCGCTTCGTCTTTAAACAGACTGCTTAACAGTAACGGGGTGGAAAACAGGCGTGTCAGGAACCTATCATATCGGCGTGGACGTGGGCTCCACCACCATTAAGGTGGCGGTGCTGAACGAAGAACAGGAACTTATTTACCAGCGCTATCAGCGGCATTATTCAGATGTGCGGGAAAACCTCTCCGCCATGCTCCGGGAAGTGCTGCAGCATTTCGCCAAGGCCCTGCTTACTGTCACCGTTACCGGCAGCGGCGGCATCGCCGTGGCCCCCGTCTACGGGTTGCCTTTTATCCAGGAGGTCATGGCCGGCCTGAAAGCGGTCCGGGCCCTGATCCCCGAAACCGACGTGGCCATTGAGCTGGGAGGCGAGGACGCCAAAATCACCTATCTCACCGGCGGCCTGGAGCAGCGGATGAACGGCAGCTGCGCCGGGGGCACCGGCGCTTTCATCGACCAGATGGCGGCCCTGCTGAATACGGATGTGCCGGGCCTGAATGATCTGGCCCGCTTCGCCACCACCATTTATCCCATTGCCTCCCGCTGCGGCGTGTTTGCCAAAAGCGATATCCAGCCCCTGCTGAACGACGGGGCCAGGAAAAGCGATATCGCGGCTTCCATTTTCCAATCCGTGGTCAACCAGACCATTTCCGGCCTGGCCTGCGGCAAGCCGATCCGGGGCCGGGTGGCTTTTCTGGGCGGGCCTTTGTACTTCCTCTCCGAATTGCGGAAGCGCTTCATCGTCACCCTGAACCTCCAGCCGGATCAGGTGATCCTGCCGGAGAACGCCCAGCTGTTCATGGCTATGGGCGCCGCCCTGGATTCTCAGTCCCAGCAGCCCATTGCCGCGGAAGATCTGCTGGAACGGATCGACGCTGCCGCCGCCGCTGAGCTGAACGAGATCCCGCTGCTGCCGCCTCTGTTCCCGGACGCCCAGGCCCTGGCGGATTTCCGGGCCCGCCACAGCCGCTGCCAATTGCCTGCCGCCCCCATCAGCCAGGCTTCCGGTCCCTGCTTCCTGGGGATGGACGCCGGCTCCACCACGGGCAAATGCGTGCTCATCGACGGCCAGGGCCGCATCCTCTTCGACTATTACGGCAGCAACCAGGGTTCGCCTCTGGATACGGCCATACATATGCTGGAAAAGCTCTACCAGAAGCTGCCGGCAGGCGCTTACATCGGCCGGGCCTGCGTCACCGGCTATGGCGAAAGCCTCTTAAAAGCGGCCCTCCGCTTTGACGTGGGGGAGATCGAAACCATGGCCCATTACCGGGCCGCCGCTTCCCTCTTGCCGGAGGTGGATTTTATCCTGGATATCGGCGGCCAGGATATGAAATGCATGTGCATCAAGAACGGGGCGCTGGATAATATTTTCCTGAACGAGGCCTGTTCCTCCGGCTGCGGTTCTTTCATCGAAACCTTTGCCAAGGCCCTGGATCTGACGGCTGAAGCTTTTTCCCAAACCGCCCTGCTGGCCGAGCATCCGGTGGATCTGGGCTCCCGCTGCACCGTGTTCATGAATTCCCGGGTCAAGCAGGCCCAGAAGGAAGGGGCGGTCATGGGGGATATCGCCGCCGGGCTTTCCTATTCCGTGATCAAGAACGCCCTGTTTAAGGTGATCAAGCTCCATGACAATAATGATCTGGGCCGGCAGATCATCGTCCAGGGCGGCAGCTTCCTTAATGAGGCCAATCTCCGGGCTTTTGAGCTGATCACCGGCCGGGAGGTGCTGCGGCCGGATAAGGCGGGGCTGATGGGAGCTTACGGCGCGGCCTTGATTGCCAGGAACAGCTATCAGGGGGGGCGCTCCATGCTGGCGGAAGCGGTTCAGCTCCGGGATTTCAAAGTGGAGATGAGCGCGGCCCATTGCGGCCGCTGCGACAATAATTGCCTGCTGACCATCAACACTTTTCCCGATGGCAGCCGCCATATTTCCAATAACCGCTGCGAACGCGGGGCTGAGCAGGAGCAGCGTGTGCAGGCCCTGCCCAATATGTACAGCTACAAATACCGGAAGCTGCTGGCTTATAAATCCCTGTCCCCGGCCCAGGCGCCCCGGGGCGTCATCGGCATTCCCCGCATACTCAATATCTATGAGAATTACCCCTTCTGGCATACCTTCTTTACCCGCCTGGGTTTTTCCGTGCGCTTAAGCGGCAAAAGCTCCCGGGCTATGTTTGAATCCGGCATCGAGACCATGCCCTCGGAATCCGTCTGCTACCCGGCTAAGCTGGCCCATGGCCATATCGCGGATTTGCTGAAAAAGGGCGTGACCACCATCTTTTACCCCTGCCTGCCTTATGAGCAGGACCAGGCCCTGGGCGGGGACAATCACTTCAACTGCCCGGTGGTGGGTACTTATGCCGAGGTGCTGCGGAATAATATTCCCCAGCTCCAGACCGGGGATGTGCAATTTATCTCCCCCTTCCTGCCTTATGATGATGAAAAAAGGCTGACCCAGCGGCTTTGGGAAGTGCTGGCCCCCCTCTATCATTTCAGCCGGGAAGAGCTGGAAGACGCGGTGGCCGCGGCTTATCTGGCGGACGCGGATTATAAGGCGGAGATCCGGCAAAAGGGCGAGGAGATATTGGACTGGCTGGCCCGGGAGAATCGCCAGGGCATCATCCTGGCGGGCCGGCCTTATCATGTGGATCCGGAGATCAATCACGGCATCCCGGATATGATCAACAGCTATGGCTTTGCCGTACTGTCCGAAGACAGCGTGGCCCATCTGGGCGAACTGCCCCGGCCCATCAATATGGTGGATCAATGGGCTTACCACACCCGGCTTTATCAGGCCGCGGATGTGGCCCGGCGCAACCCCAACCTGGAACTGGTGCAGCTGAACAGCTTTGGCTGCGGCCTGGACGCTTTAACCACCGACCAGGTACAGGAACTGCTGCAGCAGGCCGGCTGTTTATACACGGTGCTGAAAATCGACGAGGTGAATAATCTGGGCGCGGCCCGCATCCGCATCCGTTCCCTGATTTCCGCCGTCAAGGATAAAGCAGCGAAAAACCTGGCCGGGGCAGAGACCCCTTTCAGCGGCCAGCAGCGGCCCATTTATACCAAGGCCATGCAGGACAGCGGCTATACCATCCTGGCCCCTAATATGTCGCCGATCCATTTTAATCTGCTGGAAACAGCTTTCCGCTATTACGGCTATGCGCTGAAAGTATTGAGCAGCAGCGACCAGGGCGTGGTGGATATCGGCCTGAAATATGTGAATAACGACGCCTGCTACCCGGCGATCATCGTCGTGGGGCAGCTGGCGGAAGCCCTGCTGTCCGGGGCCTATGATACCCGGCGCCTGGCCATCATGATGACCCAGACCGGCGGCGGCTGCCGGGCCACCAATTATATCAGCCTGATCCGCCGGATGCTCCAGGCCCTGGATCTGGCCTATATCCCGGTGATCTCCCTGAACGCTTCCGGTCTGGAAGGCAATCCCGGCTTTAAGCCCGGTTTAAAACTGCTGGTCCGGGCCATTAAGAGCCTGGCCTTTGGCGACGTGCTGGAACGGCTGCTTTACCGCGTCCGCCCTTATGAGCTGGAGCCGGGCGCCGCGGACAAGCTCTGCGCGGAGTGGACCGCCCGCTGCCAGGCTTTGCTGAAATCGCCCTTTTCCCCCAAATACCGGCTCTATATCCACCGGATGATCCGGGATTTCAATGCCCTGCCGGTTCGGGACGAGGAGCGGCCCCGGGTGGGCCTGGTTGGCGAGATCCTGGTGAAATACGATCCGGCAGCCAATAATCAGGCGGTGCGGCTGGTGGAGGCGGAAGGCGGCGAGGCCGTGGTGCCGGATCTCCTGGGCTTTCTGGAATATTGCGCCTATAACAGCATCACCCAGCGCCGCTTGCTTTCCGGCAAGTTGCGCAATGAAATCCTGGGGCGGCTGACCATCGCCGCCATCCAGTGGCTGCGCCTGCCCTTAAAAGGCGAACTGGCGAAAAGCCGTTTCGGCGCGCCCGCCAGCATTTACCATGTGGCGGATTTGGCGGAGGACATGGTTTCCCTGGGCAATATGTGCGGCGAGGGCTGGTTCCTGGTGGGTGAAATGGCTGAGCTGCTGGAAAGCGGCGTGAACAATATCATCTGCATGCAGCCTTTTGCCTGCCTGCCTAATCATGTCACCGGCAAGGGCATGATCCGGGCCCTGAAACACCGCTATCCGGAAAGCAATATTGTGGCGGTGGACTATGACCCCGGGGCCAGCCAGGTGAACCAGGTGAACCGCATCCGGCTGATGATGAGCGTGGCCAGGGAAAATATGCAGCAGGCCCAGGTGAAAAATACGCCGAAAGAAGCATAAAATTTTTCTTGACTTGTCCCTTGGAGTCTGGCATAATATATAAGCACGGTTTATGGCGCGTTGGAGAAACGGTTAACTCACCAGCCTCTCACGCTGGCATTCATGGGTTCGAATCCCATACGCGTCACCA
>DAIMZM010000063.1:0-14792 GCA_036733985.1 Bacillota bacterium | reverse complement strand
TTAAGCTGCGGCGATACGGATATCCTGTTTACCGGCGACGCGGCAGGCAGCGTCCTGGCCCGGCTGGTCCGGGAACAGGGCATTGAGGCGGAAATCCTCAAGCTGCCCCATCATGGCAGCAAAACCGGCTATGACGAAGATTTCTACAGCCAATGCGGCGCAAAAACGGCCGTCATTTCCGTAGGCGCGGATAACAGCTATGGTCATCCCGCCGCCGACGTGGTAGAATATTGGCAGGCCCAAGGCAGCCTGTACCGCACCGACCAACAGGGCGCGGTGCTGCTCAGCCTGGGCAGCCAAGGCTATACGGTGGAAAACGGAGAATGATATGGAGAACTTGCGTCACAGCCTGGAACTGGGCGTTACGAACCCGGTCTATTTGTTTTACGGTGAGGAAACCCTCTTGCTGGAAGAAGCCATCCGGCGCATCGCCCAATTGACCCTGCCTTTAGACGATCAATGGGGCCGGGAAACCTATTACGGCGATGAGGTGGATCTGAGCCAGCTGGTGCTTTCCGCCCAAAGCACCGGCATGTTCGCGGCCAAAAAGCTGATCCTGGTGCGGAACGCGCCCTGGTTCAAGCGGAAAGGCAAAAACGCCGCCCCGGAGCAGGAGAACGGCGATAAAAGGGATCAGGCGGAGCTGGAACCGCTGCTGGCCTATTTGGCCGACCCGAATCCGGCTACGGTACTGATCCTGACCACGGATAAAGTGGATAAGGCCGGCCGCCTGTACAAAGCCGCGGTGAAAGGCGGCCGGGCCGTGGAATTCATCACGCCCCAGGGACAGGCCAGGGAAGCCTGGTTCAACGCTTATCTGCGGCAGGCTGGGAAAAAGGCTGAGCCTGGGGTGGCCGCTTATATTTCCCTGATGAGCGGCGAGGGCCTGGCCGCCTTGAAAACCGAGGCGGACAAGCTGCTGCTCTATGTGGGGGAAGACGCCGCCGCTATTAGCCAGGCGGATGCGGAAGCCGTGGTCAGCCAAGGGGCCCAGGCCGGGATCTTCCAGCTCACCGATTTGGTTGCCGCAAAAAAAGGCGGCGAAGCCGTGGCCGTTTACCGCCGCCTGCTGCGGCAGGGGGAAGCGCCCCAGTTCATTCTGGTGATGCTGGCCAGCCAATACCGGAATATCCTGGCAATCAAGGACATGCAGGCCCAGGGCTTCACCCAGCCGGAGATTGCCTCTAAGCTGGCCCTGGCCCCCTATACGGTGCGGAAATGCCTGGACCTTTGCCGCTGCTATGCCCAGCGCCAATTGCTGCAGGCCCTGGAAATCCTGCTGAATACGGATATCGCGGGCAAAAGCGGCGGCGGCGCGATTGAGCAATTGCTGGAAGTGGCCATCCTGCGCCTCTGCGCCCTTTAGCGGCGGAGCCGGATGAAACAAGCTGAGCGGGAGAAACTAGCCCCAGGATCCGGTTTAGGGACAGCCTGACGCGGAGGAGGAATGCTGGGCATGACGCCGTATATCCAGGTTAAAAGCGAGATCGGCCCGCTGAAACGGGTCTTGGTACACCGGCCCGGGCCGGAGATGGAGCAATTGATGCCCTGGCGGCTCCAGGAGATGCTTTTTGAGGATATCCCCTGGGCCAGCCGCATGCGGGAGGAGCATGACGCCTTTGTGGCGGCGCTGCAAGCCGCCGGGGCGGAGGTGGCCTATACCGGGGAGCTGCTCAGGGACGTGCTCAGCGACGACCAGGCGGCGGCGGATTTTGCCGACCAGGTCATGGACGAGGAGATCGGCCGGGAGATGAAGGCCTCCCTCAGGCTGAAGGAGCTGTTCCTGGCAGAGGATGGGGCCGGCCGGGCCGCCATTGCCGTGGCCGGGCTGGACATGTCCAGGCTGAAAGACCGGGGGAAAAGCTTAAGCGATTATTTTAGCCAGGGCCGGCGGGAGCTGCTCTCTCCCCTGCCCAATATGTATTTTTCCCGGGATCCGGCGGCAGTGATCGGCCATTCCCTGGTGATCAGCGCCATGACTACGGAAACCCGGCGGCGGGAGGCGGCCCTGCTGCGGCTGCTGGCCCTGCATCATCCCCTGTTTGCCGGCGCCAGGCTGCTCTGTGATAACGCCCTCTACCGCCTGCCCCTGGAAGGCGGCGATCTGCTGGTCTTATCCGGGCAGGCCATTGCCGTGGGCTGCTCCCAGCGCACCAGCCTGCAGGCTGTGGATTACCTGGCCCGGCAATTGCTGACCCAGGAGGCCGGCTACCGGCAGGTGCTGGCCATCAGCATCCCCAATGAGCGGGCCTTCATGCACCTGGACACGGTGATGACTATGGTGGATCGGGACTGCTTCGTGGTTTATCCCGGCATGCTGGGCCAGGCGGAGGCCGTGGGGATCAGCCTGGGAGCCGGCGGCCGGCTTTGCTACCGGCGTTATGACAGCATCCGTAAAGCCCTTGGGGCCATGCTGGGCGGGACCGAGCCCCGCTTCATCTACAGCGGCGGCGGCGACCCCCAGGCAGCGGCCAGGGAGCAGTGGAACGACGCCACCAATACCTTATGCGTGGCTCCGGGCAAGGTCATTGTTTACAACCGGAACGCCGTCTCCAACCGCAGCCTGGAGGAAAACGGCGTCCAGATCATCCCCCTGGAAGGCAGCGAGCTGGTACGGGGCCGGGGCGGCCCCCGCTGCATGAGCATGCCTCTCTACCGGGAGGAGATCTGACCCCCTTGCCTGGCCTGAGCTTGAGCAGCCGGGTTGACAAGGCGCTGGGAAAAGGGGATAATAATAACGATCTATCGGCGGCGGCCGCCGCATAATAATATCAGGAAGGAGAAATTTATGATCAAGGAGAAGGATGGGGAGCTGACCTTAAGAGAACGGCTGGTGCTGGCCGGGATCGATGAAATCAGCACCAATGGGGTGCAGAATTTCTCAGTGCGGCGGGTGGCGTCGGTTTGCGGCGTGTCTTGCGCCACGCCTTATAAGCATTTCTCCAGCCGGGCGGATTTTTTCGCCGCCATCATCGAATACATCAACACTCTGTGGAATCAGCGTCAGGAACAGGTGGTGGCCGTTTATGGCAGTGATATGCGGAAGCTGCTGGTGGAAGTCAGCCGGGAATATATCCGCTTCCTGGTGGAGAACCCCCATTTCCGCTCGGTGATCATGATGAAGGATGAGAGTTTTGATTCCAAATATGCCAGCCTGCGGGGGCGCTTGAGCCGCCGCACCCAAGAATTTCTCCGGATTTTCTGCGCTTCCGTGGGCATGCCCCCTGAGGTAGAGCTGCGCAAGACCTTCCTGGTGCGCTCCATGATCTATGGCGCGGCCTTGATGTTTGATAATGGCGAGGTGCCCTACACGGAAGAAAACTTTGAGATGGTGGTGGAAACCATCGACCGGGAATTTGACCTGCCTTAGACCTGCAACAGAAAAAAGGATTGACATGCCGCAATGCATGCTGTATAATCCCACTAGATTATCAAGGATAATGCTTGGGGCGGAAATTTATTGTTTTACCCGTGCAATTATCGATGATAATAGGCTGTATGCTGGAGTTATTGTTTCTGCTTGTCGCTATTATCATTGATGATTTTTATTTTGCCCCGTTAGTTATCACTGATAATCCCATTTTTTGCCCAGCTGGTTATCACCGATAATTTTATTTTTAGCCTTTTATTTATCACTGATAATTCTGCTTTTATCCCGCATTTATCCTGATAATTTTTACGAACGGTAAATATTATCAGTGGTAATATTTATTTTTTACCGCTTAGTTATCACTGATAATTTTTATTTACCCCCTCGGTTATCACTGATAATACTAAAAAACGCTTACGGAGGAATTAAAACATGCTATTAGACGTTGTTAAAGAAGTGCTGGCGGAGAACCTGGAATGCGAACCAGAAACCATTACCCTGGAAACGGAATTCAAATCCTTAGGCCTGGATTCCCTGGACTTGGTGGAAATGGTGATGCAGCTGGAAGATAAGATCGGCTGCGAGCTGGAGCTGAACCAAAAGCTGGTCACCGTGGGCGACCTGATCACGTTCATCGAATCCAAGCAGGGTTAAGCCGATGCTGAACACCCGGCTGCAAGATATCCTGAATATCCCCTACCCGATCCTTCAGGGCGGCATGGCCTGGGCCGCGGACGGCGTACTGGCCGCCGCGGTTTCCGAAGGCGGCGGCCTGGGCATCATCGGCGCCGGCAATTGGAGCCCTGAGGAAGTGAAAAACCAGATCCGCCGGGCCCGCAGCCTGACCAGCCGCCCTTTTGGCCTGAACATTATGCTGCTTAGCCCCTATGCCGCGGAAATCGCGGCGCTGGCTGTTGCCGAGGGGGTGGCGGTGGTCACCACCGGCGCGGGCAGTCCCGCCCCTTACATGGCTGCCTGGCTGGAAGCAGGCGTCAGGGTCCTGCCGGTGGTGGCTTCGGTCGCCCAGGCCAAGAAAATGGCCCGCTCCGGCGCTGCGGCAGTGATTGCCGAAGGCACGGAAAGCGGCGGCCATATCGGTGAATTGACCACCATGGCCCTGGTGCCCCAAGTTTGCGACGCGGTGGAGATCCCGGTGATCGCCGCCGGCGGCATTGCGGACGGGCGGGGCTTAGCCGCCGCCCTGATGCTGGGCGCTGCCGGGGTGCAGGCAGGCACGGTATTCCTGGCTGCCAAAGAATGCGCTGTGCATGAAAATTATAAAGCCCGGCTGCTGAAAGCCGGGGATCTGGATACCATCGTCACCGGCAGGCAGCTGGGGCATCCGGTGCGCAGCCTGCGCAGCCCCTTTTCCCGGGCCTATGCCAAAGCCGAGCAGGAGGGCGTCTGCCAGGAACAGCTGGAAGTGCTGGGCAGCGGCGCGCTGCGTAAGGCCGTGGTGGACGGCGACGCCGAACAGGGCTGCTTCATTGCCGGACAATGCGCCGGCTTAGTCAAAGAAGAACGGCCTGCCGCCCAGATCATCGCCACGCTCTGCCAGGAGGCGGAGCTGCTGCTGAAAGGAGCTGCACAATGGGTAAAATAGCCCTGGTTTTTTCCGGGCAAGGAGCCCAATACAGCGGCATGGGCCAAGAGCTGGCGGAAAGCAATCCAGCCGCCGGCCAGGTCTTTGCCGAAGCTGAGGCCCTCCGCCCCGGCACCCAGGCCCAATGCTTCAACGGCGCCAAAGAAGAGCTGGCTCAAACCGCCAATACCCAGCCCTGCATGTTCGCTGTGGAAATGGCGGCGGCAGCGGCCCTGGCCGAGGCCGGGGTCAAGCCGGATTATCTGGCCGGTTTCTCAGTGGGGGAGCTGGCTGCTTTGACCTTTTCCGGCGCGGTTTCCTTTGCCGACGGCTTTAAGCTGGTTTCCGCCCGGGGCCGCCTGATGCAGGACTGCTCGGATCAGGCGGACACGGTGATGGCTGCGGTGCTGAAGCTGGAAGAACAAGCGGTGGAGGCGCTTTGCGCCAATTATGAACAGATTTACCCGGTAAATTATAACTGCCCCGGCCAAATCGTAGTGGCCGGCCTCAGAACGTCTATGGAAGGCTTTAAGCAAGCGGTAAAGGAAGCGGGAGGCAAAGCCATGCCCCTGCCGGTCAGCGGCGCTTTCCACACCCCTTTCATGGCTGAGGCGGCCCAAAAATTCCAGGCTATCCTGGATGAAGTCACCTTCCAGGAACCCCGCATCCCCCTCTACGCCAATTATACCGGCAGCCTCTACGGCGGCGATTTCCGCCAACTGCTGCGGGAACAGATCGTCAACCCGGTGCGCTGGCAGCAGATCGTGGAAAAGCTGGCCAACCAGGGCGTGGATATTTTCATTGAAGTGGGCCCCGGCGATACCCTGTGCCGCTTCATCAGCCGCATCGTGCCGGAAGCCCTGGCCCTCCATGTGGAAGACAGGGCCAGCCTGGCGGAAACCCTGGCCCAGGTACAAGCCCATGCTTAGGGGGCAGACCGCCCTGGTCAGCGGGGCTTCCCGGGGAATCGGCCGGGCGATTGCCCTGAAGCTGGCGGCAGCCGGGGCCAATCTGGCCCTGGTCTATGCCAATAACAGCAGCCAGGCGGAAGAAACCGTCCAAGCCATTGCGGCCCTGGGCGGCCAGGCCCGCCGCTATGCCTGCGATGTGGCGGATTTCAGCCAGGTCAAAACGGTTGTGGCCCAGGTGAAGGCGGATTTCGGCAGCCTGGAAATCCTGGTCAATAACGCGGGCATTATCAAAGACCAGCCCCTGGCCCTGATGAGCGAGGAGAGCTTCGACCGGGTGCTGGCCGTGAACCTGAAGGGCGCTTTCAATCTCTGCCGCCAGGCAGCGCCGCTGATGATGCGGCAGCGCCGGGGGCGGATCATCAATATCACCTCCATTGCCGGGATCATCGGCAACGCGGGCCAGGCCAATTATGCCGCGGCCAAAGCCGGGCTGATCGGCCTCACTAAGACCCTGGCCCGGGAGCTGGCCCCCAGAGGCATCTGCTGCAACGCCATCGCCCCCGGCTTCATCACCACGGATATGACCGCCCATTTGCCGGAGGATCTGCCCCTGTTGCGGCAAATCCCCCTGGGCCGCCCCGGCCTGCCCGAGGAAGTGGCTGAGCTGGCCCTGTTCCTGGCCGGCGACAAAGCCGCCTATATCACCGGCGAGGTGATCCGGGTGGACGGCGGCCTGGCCATGTAATATGGCATTTAGTGAAGCTTAAAACCGTTCTTCTTTTGCCAAAGAAGAACCGAGAAAACCTTAAAACAACAAACACCGTAAAAGGAGACGATATGAGAAGAGTAGCCATTACCGGCTTGGGCGTGATCAGCCCTATCGGCAATAATCTGGAAGCATACTGGCAGGCCCTGGCCCAAGGCAAACTGGGCATCGGGCCCCTGACCCGTTTCGATACCGCCAATTACAAGGCCCATGTGGCGGCGGAGGTCAAGGATTTCGACCCCCGGCAATATATGGAAAAGGCTGAGGTGCAGAGCAATGACCTGTTCAGCCAATACGGCATTGCCGCCGCGGCCCAGGCTGTGGCAGACAGCGGCATTCAGGACACCCTGGCCCCGGAGCGGCTGGCGGTCTATTTCGGCGCGGGCATCGGCGGTATCGGCGCTTTCCAGGAAGAATACCGCAAGCTGCTGGAGCTGGGTCCCCGCCGGGTTTCCGCCCATTTCATCACCAAGCTGATCGCCAATATGGCGGCCAGCCGCATTGCCATCCGCTACCATTGCGCCGGGCCCTGCATGCCCGCGGTGACGGCCTGCGCTTCCGGGGCTTCGGCCATTGGCGAAGGCCTGCGGCTGATCCGCCACGGCTATGCGGACGGGGTGATCGCCGGCGGTTCGGAAGCGGCCATTGCCGAGGTAGGCATTGCCGGCTTTACCAATATGCAGGCCCTGTCCACCGCGGACGACCCGGCCCTGGCTTCCCTGCCCTTTGATAAAAGGCGCAGCGGCTTTGTCATCGGCGAGGGCGCGGGCGCCTTGGTGCTGGAAGAATATGAGCATGCTAAAGCCCGGGGGGCGCATATTTACGCCGAGCTGGTGGGCTACGGCTCCACCTGCGACGCTTACCATATCACCGCCCCGGATCCGGAAGGCGCCGGCGCTGCCAGAGCCATCCGTATGGCCCTGGCGGAGGCTGCCTATCAGCCGGGCGAGGCGGTTTATGTCAACGCCCATGGCACCGGTACGCCCCTGAACGATGTGATCGAAACCAAGGCTATCAAAAGCGCTTTTGGCGAAGAAGGCCTGGCCAATCTGCTGGTCAGCTCCAGCAAATCCATGACCGGCCATATGCTGGGCGCCGCCGGGGCTGTGGAAGCCATCGCCGCCATCATGGCCCTGGAAAAAGGCCTGATCCCGCCGACCATCGGCCTGACCGAACCGGATCCGGAATGCGATCTGGACTATGTGGCCCTAAAGGCCCGGCCCACTGATTGCGGCCTGGCCCTCTCCACTTCCCTGGGCTTTGGCGGGCATAATGCCTGCCTGGCCTTGCGGAAAGCTTAAGGCAGCCATGGATAGGACGGCCTTAAAGGGGCTGCTGCCCCACCGGGAACCCATGCTGCTGCTGGATGAAGCCGAACTGGAACAGGGGCTGGCCAAGGCCAGCTACACGGTGCGGGGGGACGAATGGTTCCTGGAGGGGCATTTTCCCGGCCAGCCCGTCACCCCCGGGGTCATCCTCTGCGAAATGCTGGCCCAATCCGCCTGCGTGCTCTTGGCAGGCCGGTCGGCAGGGAAGATCCCCTATTTCACCGGCCTGGATAAGGTACGCTTCCGCCGCCCCCTCCGGCCCGGCGAAACCCTGGACATCAGTTGCCAACTGACCAAGGAAAAGCATCCCTTTTATTTTGCCAGCGGCCAGGGCCGGGTCAACGGCGAGCCGTGCGTGGAGGCGGAATTCTCCTTTATGCTCGGGGAAAGGAGCTAAGCCATGAACAATACCAAAATCGTCATTACCGGTATGGGCGCGGTAACGCCCATCGGCATCGGCGTGGAAGCCTATTGGCAAAGCCTGCTGTCCTGCAGGGGCGGGGCGGCGCCCATCAGCAAATTCGACGCCAGCGATTTGCCGGTACGTTTTGCCGCGGAAGTGAAGCAATTTGACGCCTTGACTTATTTGTCGGCCAAACGCCTGGAAGCGATGGATGATTTCCAATGCTATGCCTTTGCCGCCGCGGCCATGGCCCTGGAAGACGGGGCCCTGCCGGTGAACCCTTATCGCACCGGCATTGTGCTGGGCAGCGCTTTAACCGGCATGGCCACCATCAGCCAAACCCAGCGGGATATCGATCTGGCCGGGCAAAGGGTGGGGCCGAAATTCGTGCCCAAGATCCTGGGCAATGTGGCCGCTGCCCAAATCGCCATTGCCTATGGCATCAAAGGCCCCAGCCTGACGGTGGATACGGCCTGCTCCTCCGGGACAGACGCCATCATCGTCGCGGCCATGCTGTTGAAATCCGGGGCAGCCGACGCGGTGCTGGCAGTAGGGGCGGAATCGGGCTTAAGCCCGCTGCTGATCCAAAGCCTGTCCAAAGCCCATGCCCTGTCCCAGCGGAACGACGCGCCGGAAGAAGCCAGCCGCCCCTTTGACCGGGATCGGGACGGTTTCGTCATCGGCGAGGGCGGCGGGGCCATGCTGCTGGAAACCGAGGCCCATGCCTTGAGGCGGGGCGCAACCATCCGCGCCGAGCTGCTGGGCTATGCCAATATGAACGACGGCTTCCATATCATGTCCCCGGAGCCGGAAGGCCTGGGCGCGGCGGAATGCATGCGTCTGGCCCTGGAAAGCGCCGGGCTGTCGCCGGAGGAGATCGGCTACCTGAACGCCCACGGCACCAGCACCCTGAAAGGGGACGCCGCGGAATGCCTGGCCATACGCCGGGTTTTCGGCGATTATACCGATCATCTGCCGGTCAGCTCCATCAAAGGCGCCACCGGCCATATGATGGGCGCGGGCGGGGTCACGGAAGCCATTGCCTGCGTCAAAGCGCTAAACAGCTGCGTGCTGCCGCCCACCCTGCATTATGGCAATCCGGATCCGGAATGCGTACTGGATGTGATCCCCAATGAACCCCGGCAGTTAAAAGTCCGGGCCGCTATTTCCAACACCTTCGGCTTTGGCGGGCAAAACGCCAGCCTGGTGCTGGGGGCTTATTAAGGCACTTTCTTCTTCCCTTCCCTTGCAAAGGGCCCGCCACTCTGGCGGGCCCTTTGTTTAAAGCCGGGCTGACCGGCCATTGTCCATAAATTCGATAAATTTGCGCTATTCGACGGAGTATGCTATAATAGCGCTGAACGCAAAATCAGTGATTTTGCGGCTTAGCGCCTGTTTATACCCCATCGTTGCAGAGCAACGGCGGCATGGCGGTTTACAGCCATGGCCTACCGGAGGGCGCTTAACCTTTGCCGGCGGCAACCGCGCCATTGGCGTTTGCCCGGCCTGCTGCTCCGTCAATTCCTCAGGATGTGAAGACATGGGCTTCTATTTAGCAAATTACTTGAAATACCAGGGCTGGGGCAAGGAAAGGGTGCTGGCGGGAGAGATCAGCGCCAGCCATTACCTGACCGGCGTTTCCCTGCTCCGCCAGAACGGGCCGATGGCAGCCGCTTATGACAGCCGCCTGCTGATCCTGACGGCAGGCTTTTTTCAGCAGCCGGATTGGCCAATGCTGCTGCCCCGGCTGAAACAGGCCGGCGGGGTGGCCCTGGCTTATCCCGGCGGCAAACTGCCAAAGGAAATCCTGGAACAGGCCAGGCCCCTTTGCCAAGACCTGGACCTGCCTCTGCTGGCCTTGGGCGAGGATCTTTTTATCTACGACCTGCTGGTGCAAAGCGAAATGCTGCTTAGCATCGACGACCAGGGACAGGCTGTTACTGTGACCGAGGCCATGCGCCTGCTCCGCCAGGCGGTGGCCCAGGATAAAATCAGCGGCCTGCTGGGGGTTTTGCAGACCTGGCTGCGCTGCCAGGCCATCCTGGCCATCAAGCATGATCTTTACGCCTGCCCGGCTCTCTCCGAGTTTGAGGAAGCCCCTGGGGATTACCGGGACTGGCAGCGCCTCTACCCGGCCGCCCCTTTGCCCTGGATCGATGTTTTTTATAACCAGGCCCTGGACGCTTATGATCTCCGCTGCCAGATCCTTTATGACGGCATGCCCCTGGGCTTTCTCAGCCTGCGCCGCGCCAGGCTGCCTTTTGACGAGAAGGAATTAAAAGCCGCTGATTACGCGGCCATTCTCTGCGCCGGGCTGAACCATACCTTTGCCAAGTCCCAGGCGATACAGGACTTTCTCGCCGGCGCCTATTATGGCAAAAGCCCGGATTCAGTCCAGGCCGGCCTGGTGGCGGAATCCGGCTATGCCCTGGTGCTGCGGGAAATCCCCGGGCCGGGCCGGGAAACCCGGGCCAAGCGCGCCGATACTGAGGAAAACCATTTCTTAGGCTATCTGATCCAGACCAACCTGGGCCAGGCCACCTATCACGCCTTCCTGGATAACGGAGATTTAGCCGTCTTTTGCCAGACCGGGGATATCCGGGCCTATACCAGGGACTTGCTGGCTTTGCTGAGGAAAAACCGCCGCGGCTTCCTGGCCGGGGTCAGCCAGCGCTATGACCGGGCGGAAATCGCCGGCGCCTTTGCCGAAGCCAAGCACGCGATGAATATCGGCCAATACCTGGACGACCAACAGGAAGCCTTTTTCTTCCGGGACATGGGTATTTACCGTTTCTTCAATTATCCGGAAAACAGCTGGAGCATCAACCAGATGCTCAATGAAATGGCGGCAAAGCTGCGGGAAGTCTTTGACCGGGAAAAGAGCGACATGCTGACCAATACCCTGATCTGCCTGGTCAGGAACAGTTTCAACTATTCCAAGGCCGCGGAGGAGCTTTTCACCCATCCCAATACCATCCGCTACCGGATGCGGCTGCTGGAAGAGCTGTGGGACAAGGATCTGAGCAAGGACGAGGACCGGCTGCTCCTGAGCGTGGTGGGCAAGCTTTTGCCCCTGTGGCAGCGCTATACCGGGCAACAAAACGAATAGACAAAAAAGAGGGGGCGCGCTGCGCCCCCTCTTTTACGCTTACCTTTATACAGCCAATGCTCAGGCGCTTTGGGCTTTTTCCAGCCGGGCCAGCTGAGCCAGGAGGTTTTCAGCGCTTTCCTGGCAAAGCAAGAAAAATTTCTCCGCCAATTCCAGCCGGGCCCGGCCATCCTGCAGGCGTTTGTCCAGAGCCGCCCCGCTTCCGTCATGGGGATAGGCTGAGATATCAGCCTCAGGATCAGCGCCGGCTTCCAGCTCCTCTGCCAGGGCCGCCAGGGTTTGCCGGTAATACCCGGCCAGCCTGCCGTAATGCAGCTGCAGGCCGGCCATGGCGCATAAGGCGCTTTTATAGATCTCAACCTGGGCTTCCCAGGAGGAAAGGCGGCTTTCCCGATCGTTCAGCGCTTCCAAACAACTTTTGAGCAGGAATTCGCATTCCAGAAATACTTTCTGAACGCTGTCCTGCAAAACCGCTTCGCTCATGCTCATAACCTCCTTCAGTGAAGCGGCAATGCCCACCTCGCTTTCCGCCTAAAACAACTGTCGCCCCGGGCCGCTTTCATTGAATGCCGCCGGTCTCCTAGAGGCGTTTCAAAGCGCCGGTGACGCAAACATCCACGCATTTATGGCAATCCCCGCAGATAGCGATCACATCCTGGTTTTCGAATTCCGGCTTGATCACCGTGCCGAAGCCCCGGCCCACCAGGCCCAGGATGCCCGCGCCCACCACTTCCTCGCAGACCCGGACGCAAAGATTGCAGAGGATACATTTGCCCTGATCCCGCTGGATGGAGACCAGCTTTTCTTCCTGGAAGCAGTCATGGGTCGCCCCCTGATAGCGTTCGGTGTCCAAAGGATAACGGTTGGCATGGCGGATCAGGCTGCAATCGCCATAATCGTGGCAGCCGCATTCCAGGCAGCGGGCAGCCTCCGCCCGAGCCTGCTCAGGATCAAAGCCCAAATTGACCTCGCCGAAATCATGACGCCGTTTTGCCGGGTCCCGCTGGGGCATTTTGATCCGGGCCTGCTCCGGGAATTTGGCCTTCAGCGCTTCCTGATCCGGCTCGGCAATGGATACATAAGGCTTCCGGTAAGGCTGCAGCCGGCCTTTTAAGTAGCTGTCCACCACCTGGGCGGCCTTGCCTGCCTCGCCGATGGCGGCGATGGCGATATCCGCGCCCTTATTGGTGACGTCGCCCACGGCGAACACGCCTGCCAGATTGGTGGTGAAGCACAGTTCGTCGGCGATGATATTGCCCCAGCGGTTCGCCTCGATCTCTTCCAGGCCGGCCAGGGCCGCTTTCTGGCCAATGGCGGCGATCACCGTATCCACGGCCAATTCTTCAAAAGCGCCGGCTATGGGCTTAGGCGAACGCCGTCCGCTGGCGTCCGGCTCGCCCAGCTCCATCTTCTGCAGCTTCAGGCCGGCCACTTTGCCGTCTTTCACCAACACCTGGCAGGGGGCGGTGAGGAAGCGGAAGATCACGCCTTCCTCCTTGGCTTCTTCGATCTCGCCGGGCTCGGCAGGCATTTCCGCCTCCGTGCGGCGGTAGACGATGGAGACTTCCTTGGCCCCCAGGCGCACAGCGGTGCGGCAGGCGTCCATGGCGGTATTGCCGCCGCCTACCACAGCTACTTTATCGCCCAGCTCCGGCTGATGGCCTAAGGCAGCTTCCCGCAGGAAATCGATGCCGCCGTAAACCCCGGGGGTTTCCTCGCCCTCGCAGCCCAGGCCGCTGCTCTTCCAAGCGCCCACGGCCACGATCACCGCGTCGTATTCATCCCGCAGCTGCTGCAGGGTGGCGTCTTTGCCCACGCGGAAGTTCACCACCATATTCACGCCCAGCTGGGCGATCTGGGCGATCTCCGCGTCCAGCACCTGCTTGGGCAGGCGGTATTCGGGAATGCCGTAGCGCAGCATGCCGCCCATGGCGGGCATGGCTTCCAGCACCGTGACTGCATGCCCGGCAATAGCCAGGTAATAGGCTGCGGAAAGCCCGCCGGGGCCGCCGCCGATGACAGCCACCTTTTTACCGCTCTTGGGCGCGATTTCCGGCGTATAGGGCTGCTCGGAAGCCATGTCGTTATCCGCGGCAAAGGCTTTTAAGAAACAAATAGAAATGGGCTGCTCCACCAGGGCCCGGCGGCAGTTCTCCTCGCAGGGATGGGGGCAGATGCGGCCGATGGAAGCGGGCAGGGGGATCTTGTCCTTAATGATTTTCACCGCTTCCCCGTCATTGCCCAGGGCGATCTGCTTCACATAGCCCTGGCAATCGGTCTGGGCCGGGCAATTCAGCTTACAGGGGCCCAGGCAGTCTCCCACATGGTCGCTCATCAGCAATTCCAGGGCGATTTTCTGGGATTGAATGACCCGGGGGCTCTCAGTCTCGACCTCCATGCCGTCGGCCGCTTCTGTGGAACAGGCCCGGAGCAGCTTATTATTGCCTTTGGCCTCCACCACGCACAGGCCGCAAGCGCCGTAGCGCTTGACGCTTTCATCATGGCAGAGGGTGGGAATCTCAATGCCGTGGGCGGCGGCGATCTCCAGAATGGTCTGGCCGGCCTCGCCCTTGACTTTTTGTCCGTTGATTATCATCTCTATCACTCAGGCCACCTCCTACTCCGCCAGAACCGCGCCGAAACGGCAGCTGCTGACACATTGACCGCATTTGATACAGGTTTCTTGGTCGATCACATAAGGCACGCCCTTGGCGCCGCTGATGGCGTTGGTTGGGCATTTTCTGGCGCAGAGGCTGCAGCTGGTGCAAGCCGCCGGGTCAATGCTGTACGTGATCAGTTCCCGGCATTCCTTGGCCGGGCATTGATGATCCTGGATATGGGTTTCGTATTCCTCCCGGAAATAGCGGATGGTGGTCAGCACCGGATTGGGCGCGGTTTGGCCCAGGCCGCAGAGGGCGCCGTCCTTGATGCCGTAGCACAGCTCTTCCAGCAGCTCGATATCCCCGGCCTTGCCCTGGCCTTCCACAATGCGGTTCAGCACTTCCAGCATCCGCTTGGTGCCGATGCGGCAATGCACGCATTTGCCGCAGGATTCCTTGGCGGTGAAATCCAGGAAAAAGCGGGCCATATTCACCATGCAGGTGCTTTCATCCATCACCACCATACCGCCGGAGCCCATGATGGCGCCGGTAGCGGCCAGTTCCTTATAATCGATATGGGTGTCCAAAGCGGAAGCGGGGATGCAGCCGCCGGAGGGGCCGCCCATCTGCACAGCCTTGAACGCACGGTCGTCCCGGATGCCGCCGCCCACGCCGAAGATCACATCCCGGAGGGTCATGCCCATGGGGATCTCCACCAGGCCG
>DAIMZM010000062.1:0-14838 GCA_036733985.1 Bacillota bacterium | reverse complement strand
TACCCTTTCTGTCCATCCAGGTTTCTCTTCGAAGCAACAACCCTGATTGGGGTCAATCCACCGCTACCATCACGGAGCTGGCCTTGATCACCGCATAAGCTTCCTGGCCCACGCAAAGGCCCAATTCTTTGATCGCCTCCAGGGAAATGGTGGCTGCAATGATCTGACCATTACCGATATCGATTTTGACAATGCCGTTTACCGCGCCTTCATTGATAGAGACGATCTTACCTTTCAGCTGATTCCTGGCGCTAATTTTCAATCCGCGCACCTCCTTATCCTTTATCAGCATTCCTGATTTCCAGGATTTTATGCAATAGGCGTTTAAGGGCTTTTCCGTCTATGTACCTGATTTTAACAACAGATTTTATTTTAAGCCTCCAGGCCGCGGATGGCTTCGTTGATCTGGTATTCGGCGATCCTCAGCCAGCCCTTGGCAGCCTCTTCCCCATCCTGCAGAACGCGGCTGAAAGCATAGTCTCCGTGGAGCAGGGCGATATCCAGGAAGCACAGGGCAATGCCCAGGTCGATGCTATTCAAAAAAGGCCGCTGGCTGGGGGGGATGAAGGTTTTGGGATGCGGCTCCCGGTAAACCTGGATCTTATTCTCCGCGCTGGCAAAACGCCAGGGCTGGCAATTACAGGCGCTGGGCGCCAGCCGCACCGCCTCGGTGACCAAGGGGTCGAAGGCCCCGCTCCAAATTTTATCCAGGGACTTGCGGCGGAAATCCCGGCTGCCGCCCCGGAAATCCTGGGGCTTGCTTTTACCCAGGGTGAGCATGATCACATAATCCAGTCCTTCGTATTGCGGGATATCCGGTTTGGCCAGGCCCAGCCAGCAGCAGCCGATATCCCTGGCAGCCAGCAGCAGATCCACCTGCTCCAGCAAATAACCGGCATTCAGCAAATAATGGGGCTGCTTGCCGCTATAAAGCAGCAGGCAGTAGCCGCCGAATTTGGCGGTGGTGCCGCCCTTCTCCACCAGGCGGAACTTCACCTCTATCCCTTCGGTCAGGGGGATCAGGGTCTCGGTCAGGGCTAGGATCTCCTTTTGCGCTTCCCGGGACAAGGTCAAGCCGCAATCGAATTTGCGCATGGCTTTTCTTCTGGCCAGCTGCTGGTATAATTCCTTCATCTCGTACCTCCTTCAAATACCGCCTTTTGCTATTGTCCACTAAATTGCGGGGATCACTTAGCGCCGGCCAATATTTCCTGGCGCAAGGTTTTGGTCAGCTTGGAAAAGACCAGATTATAAGACTGATCGCATAAATTCCGGAGCAGTTCCTCCGGCAGGCTGCCGTCCAGATAAACGGAATTCCAGTTCCGCTTGTCCATATAAAAACCGGGAATGATATCCGGATAGTCCTGGCGCAGGGCTTCGGCCAGGATAGGGTCGCATTTCAGGGTCAGCAGTTCCCGGCCGTCATAGGCTGGGTGGGCAGGGCCGGGCTGACAGGCGGCGGCGAACATTTTTCCCCCCACCTGGTAGCGGCGCCAGCCCCATTCCGCCTTGAAATCCTTGGTCGCGCCGGCTTTTGCCAGCAAATAGCTGTCCAGCCAGGAATAGTGATTCATTTTCCCCTCCCCTGCCGCCCCAAGCCGGCGGCTTCTCTCATCTCTGTCAGCTCTCTATCAGCCGATCCGTTCCAGCAGCTTGATACCGGCCTTGCCCAAATCCATGCCGCCGCCGCCCTCCGCCACAATACGCAGGGCCAGGCCGCTGTCCATGATCTGGGTGCCGGCCAGGACGGTGACGCCGTAAGGCTTCAGGATTTCCGGCGCCATGGGCGTGGTGGCCCCCACCAGGATAATCTCCCTGGCCTTAACGCAAAGGCTGAGGATCCGCTGGGCCGTACCGTTTACCAGGGAAGTGGCGGTGAGCACCACCATATCGCAGCTGGGCAGCAGATTTCCCATCTCCGTTTCTGGTAAAGTAAGCTGGTCCGGGCCGGGCCGCTTCTCAAACACATAGAGGGTTTTGGCCTGCCGGCGGAATTTTCCGACCAAGGGGCAGAAAAAGCCCACCATGCCCACCACATCCTCCGGCTGGCAGTCCACCGCCCCGCTAATATTCGGCCCAGGGGAAAAGCCCTGGTTCAGCACGGCATTGATCGCCGCGTAGCCCATGACCCGTTCCGCCATGCCCGGCTTGTTTGCCCAGCCGATCAAGTCCTCCGCCGGCATACCGGTGAGCCCGCCCGCATTGGGCAGCACCCCGCAGCTATGGCCCAATTCCTCCCGGAAGGTATAGCAAACGCCGCCGGCGCCGTCGGACAAAGCCACGGCGCTGTAGCCCACACCCAGGCAGAGCTGGGCAACCCTGCGTCCGGCGGCCCGGCTCTTAGCCAGCTCCGCCAATTGTTCCGTCAGCATATCAGCACCTCCTGTCTGCCCTGATTATAGCATAGCACGAGGCAGGCTGTCCATAAACCGGGGCATACTGGGTTTCTCAGACAATTTGCGCCTACAGCAGATGGAAATGGTTGCGCTCGAATTCCAGCACGCCTTCGTCCCGGAGCCGGGACAGTTCATTGGACATGGCGCTTCTGTCCACGCAAAGATAATCCGCCAGCTGCTGGCGGTTATAGGGAATATCAAAGCTGGCGCTGCCCTGGCGCAGGGATTGTTCGGAAAGATAGGAAAGCAGCTTTCCCCTGGTGGTGCGCTGGGAAAGGTGGGACAGCTTCGCCGCCAGCTCCGCGTTATGCCGGGCCATCTCGGCCAAGAGGTTTTGGATCACCTGGTTATGGAAACGGCAGGAAGCGCCGCAGGTGGAGAGCAGGCGCATAGCGTCCAGAAACATTACCGAACAGCTCTCCGCGGCAATGACGCTGAAGCGCAAGGACTCCCCCCGGAGGCAGGCATAGACCTCGCCAAAGCTCTGTCCGGGCCCAGCATGGGCGATGATGCTGCGGTTGCCCCAGAAATCCTCCTCCTGAATATGCACGCCGCCGCTTAAGACCATGCCCATCCGGGTGATGGACTCGCCCTGGCGGTAAATATAGGCGCCCTTCTGGTAGCTTTGGAAGCTGGGGCTTAAACAGCCCAGCATGGCCTCGGCCTCGGTCTCGCCCACGCCGCGAAACAGCGGGGCATTTTTAATTAAAGCGATATTTTCTTTCATCTTCTTCATTTCCGTTGTAAATACAACTGATTCGTTTGAAATATTATAGTATATTAAGCTCAAGAAATCAATAAGGCGGTGTGACACAGATGGAAAAATCTCAAAAAAGTTATCCTTATCAAGCAGAACGGCCCCATCACCGGGGTAAAGATATTGACCCGGAGCGGATCGGCGAAATACTGGCCCAGGGCGAATGGGGGGTTTTGTCCACGGTTGCGGCGGATGGCGAGCCCTATGGCACGCCCCTCGGCTATGCCTGGGATGAGGACAGGGGCGAGCTGCTGATCCATACGCCGCCCAAAGGGACCAAGTTCAACAATATCCAGCAGGACAACCGGGTCTGCTTTACCATCGTGGGCAGCCATAAGCTGGTCACGGATAAGTTCCAGGCCGAGTTCGAAAGCCTGGTCATCTTCGGCCGCATTTTTGAGATCCAGGATGCGGATGAAGCCCTGCGGGCCGCCACCATTTTCTGCCGCAGATTCGCCCCTCATATCGTAGCTGAGATGAATGTGGACGAAGCGGACCGGGAGATCAATGATATGGCGGTGATGCTGGACAAAGCCCGGGCGCATATGGCCCTGTTCCGCATCGTGCCGGAGCATGTCAGCAGCAAACAGCGGAAAAGACAATAACCCATAGGCATAAGCCAAATGCCAAAGGTTAACTGCCAAAAGTTAATAAGGAGGGAAGGCAGATGTTGAGAAAGATTATCCGTATTGATGAAGAAAAATGCAATGGCTGCGGCGCTTGCGTCGAAGCCTGCCATGAAGGCGCCATCGGTCTGGTGGATGGCAAAGCCCGGCTGCTCAGAGACGATTATTGCGACGGCTTGGGGGATTGCCTGCCCGCCTGCCCCACCGACGCCATCAGCTTTGAGGAGCGGGAAGCTGCCGCTTATGACGAGGCGGCGGTGAAAGCCAAGGCCGCTGCCAAGGCTAACGCCGGCGCGGCTCCCCTGCCCTGCGGCTGCCCCGGCACCCAGTCCCGGGTCCTGCGCCGGGCAGCCGCCCCCGAAAGCCCGGCCCAGAGCGGCGGCGAACGGCCCAGCCGGCTTTCCCAGTGGCCGGTGCAGATCAAGCTGGTGCCGGTGAACGCCCCCTATTTCCAGAACGCCAATTTGCTGGTGGCCGCGGACTGCACCGCCTTTGCCTACGGGGATTTCCATGAACGCTTTATCAAAGGGCATATCACCCTGGTGGGCTGCCCCAAGCTGGATAGCGGTGATTATACGGAAAAGCTGACCCAGATCCTGGCCAATAACGAGATCAAAAGCCTGACCATTGTGCGGATGGAAGTCCCTTGCTGCGGAGGCCTGGAACAGGCGGCGAAAAACGCTCTGAAAGCCAGCGACAAATTTATCCCCTGGCAGGTGGTGACCATTTCCACTGACGGCCGGATCCTTGACTGAGATCAAATAAATATATATACGGGAGGAATGACTATGACCAATCAAATGTTTTGTTTCCAATGCGAACAGACCGCAGGCGGCAAGGGCTGTACCGGCACTTCCGGCGTTTGCGGCAAAAAAGCCGATGTGGCGGTGGCCCAGGATGACCTGACCCGGGCCCTGGTTGCCCTGGCGCTGGAAACCGAAGGCCGGGAACTCAGCGAAGCCATGCGTGAAGCTGTGCTGGAAGGCCTGTTCACCACCATCACCAATGTGAACTTTGACCTTGAAGCGGTGCAGGCTTTTACCGCCAAGGTGAACGCCCTGCGCCAGGATGAGCATAAGCTGGACTGCGACTTTGGCCAGCCGCTGAAGCTCTGGTATGCGGACGAGGATATCCGCTCCCTGAAAACCCTAATTCTGCTGGGCCTCCGGGGCATGGCCGCCTATGCCCACCATGCCTGGATCCTGGGACATAAAGACGACCTGATCACCGACGTCTGCTTCCAAGGCTTGCGGGCCATCGGCAATTACCAGGCCACCGCCGACGATTTGCTGCCCATGGTACTGAAGGTGGGCGAAACCAATTTGCGCTGCATGGAATTGCTGGATCAGGCCAATACCAACGGTTACGGCACGCCCGTGCCCACCACGGTTGACCTGAAAGTGGAAAAGGGCCCCTTCATCGTCGTCACCGGCCATGACCTGAAAGATCTGGAGCTGCTGCTGGAACAGACCAAAGATAAGGGCGTGAACATTTACACCCATGGCGAAATGCTGCCGGCCCACGGTTATCCCAAGCTCCATGCCTATCCCCATCTGAAAGGCAATTTCGGTACGGCCTGGCAGAACCAGCGCAAGGAATTTAACGAGATCCCCGCCCCCATCCTCTTTACCACCAACTGCATCATGCCGCCCCAGGACAGCTATAAGGACCGGGTCTTTACCACCGGCGTGGTCTTCTTCCCCGGCACTACCCATATCGACGAAAAGAAGGACTTTACCCCGCTGATTGAAAAGGCCCTGGAACTGGGCGGTTATAGCGAAGATCAGGCATTCACCGGCATTAACGGCGGCAAGCAGGTCATGACCGGCTTTGGTCACGGCACTGTGCTTTCAGTAGCGGATCAGGTGGTGGAAGCGGTGAAAGCCGGCGCCATCAAGCATTTCTTCCTGGTGGGCGGCTGCGACGGCGCCAAGCCGGGGCGGAATTACTACACCGAATTTGTCAAAGCTACCCCTGCCGATAGGGTGGTGCTGACCCTGGCCTGCGGCAAGTTCCGCTTCAATGACCTGGATCTGGGCCAGATCGGCGGCCTGCCCAGGCTGATGGATATGGGCCAGTGCAATGACGCTTACAGCGCCATCAAGGTGGCGGTGGCCCTGGCGGAGGTATTCGGATGCGGCGTAAACGACCTGCCTTTATCCATGGTCCTCTCCTGGTATGAGCAAAAGGCGGTCTGCATTCTGCTGACCCTGCTCTACCTGGGTGTGAAGAATATCCGCTTAGGCCCCTCCCTGCCGGCCTTTGTCTCCCCCAATATCCTTGATTTCCTGGTAAAGAATTTCAACATCGCCCCCATCAGCGATCCGGAAGCGGATCTGCAGGCCCTGCTGCAAGGCTAAGCCTGGGAGAAAGGCCATAAAAAAGCCGCAGGATCAGCTGATCCCGCGGCTTTTTTTACGCGCTTTCCCGGCTCAGTCCTGGGTGGCCAGGGCCAGATCCGTCAGCACCTCGTCACCCAGTATTCGGGCCGTCTGCAGGAGCAGGGCCACCCGTTCCCGCTGGGTATGATCCGCCTTCAATTGGGCGATACCGGTCAGATAATCATTCTCCTTTTCCCCATTGAGCTTAGGCGGCGGCGCGATCTGGGTTGGCGGGATATCCGTAACCTCGTCCACCTCATCCACGATCAGCCCAAAATCATTACCCCCCACATGGGTAATAATGATGCAGGTGCGGTCGTTATAGGGCGCTTCCGGCAGGCTGAAGCGCAACCGCATATCAATAACGGGAATGATCTGCCCCCGCAGGCTGATGATGCCCTTGACATAAGCCGGATGCTCCGGCAGCTCTGTGATAGCCTGCAGGCCCACGATTTGCACCACCTGGCCAATAGGTAAGCCGAATAAACGGCGGTCCGTCCAGAAAGTAAGATAGCGGGTTTCCAGATCATCATCCTGCTCTTCTATCAAAAATCTATTTTTCTGCTCCATCAAGCAACCCCACTTTCTTCCTTAGACTTATGCCTTGACTGCCATGATTTCATATTTGCCAAAGTCGCCGGCCAGGCCCATGTCCTGTTGAACTGATTCGATATCGATTTCCAAACCAGGCCCCTGGGCGCGGGTTGTTTTCCTGGACTCATGGATATGGCCCTGGCTATCCTTAAGCTTGAATTTTATAACCTCGGTCTGCAAAGCCTCTGCCTGGGCAGCCAGCTCCTCGCTGGAAGCGGAACTTTCCTCAGCTGTGGCCGCATTGGTCTGCACCACCGCGGAGACCTGAGCCAAGCCCTGATTGATTTGCTGGACGGCGCTGGCCTGGGCTGTGGAAGCAACATCGATTTCCCGGATCGCCTGATCCACCAGCTGAGACCTTTCAATGACCAGCTCCAGCAGCTTCAGGGTTTCGCTGGCCAACCGCTGCCCTTCGGCTACGGAAGTGCCGGATTTTTCGATCAGTTCCGCTGTCTGTTTGGCAGCTTCGGCGGATTTGGCCGCCAGGTTGCGGACTTCATCCGCCACCACGGCAAAGCCCTTGCCCGCATTACCGGCCCGGGCAGCTTCCACAGCGGCGTTCAGGGCCAGGATATTGGTTTGGAAGGCGATATCCTCCACCAGCTTGGTGATCCTGGAAATCTGCTGGGAAGACTCGCCGATTTCCATCATTGCGGTATTCAGCTGCTTCATATAGGTGTTGCTCTCCATAGCGCCGCGGCTGGACTGTTCCACATAACTGATGGCCTTGCCCACATTGGTTGCGTTTTGTTCCGCCTGCTGGGCAACGCTGGCAATGGAGGCGTTCAGCTCTTCCATGGTGGCCGCCTGCTCCGCCGTGCCGGAAGCCAGGGCCTGGGATGCGCTGGCCACCTGGCCGGCGCCGGAATTGACCTGATCCGCGGCATTATTGATGATCAGCAGCGTATTGCTGAGATCTGTTTCGATTTTCTGCAGCGCCAGCCCCAGGACGTCTTCACCGGAGCGCAGGGGAATCGCCTGGGTAAAATCGCCTTCGCTGATCAGCTTGGCCACCTGCACCTGCTTGCGGATGCCTTCCAGCATCTGCCTGAAGGAGGCGGCCAGCATACCGGTTTCGTCCTTGGTTTTGATGTCGTTGAGATCAATATCCACATGGCCCAGGGCGATCTTATCCGCCGCCTCCGCCACGCGGCTGATGGGCTTGCTGATACGGCTGGAAACACTACGTGCCAGCAAAATGGCCAGAGCGGTACCGACCGCCACCAGGGCGATCAGGCCATAGATCAGCAGGTTGGCCATTCTGCCATTGGCCTCATTGCTCGCCTCGGCGGCTGCCATCTGTTGCTCCACCAAGGTATCATAATCGGCAAACAGCTCTTGGACATCAGCAGTCGCCGTTACCAAAACCGCATACGCGCCCTTCGGATCGCCGTCCCGGGCTATTTCATAAGTTTTCTGGAACACCGGATCAGAGGAATCGGTAAACAGCTTTGCCGCTTCGTCAAACAACGCCAGAGACGCCTCATCGCCGCTTAAATGTTCCCTATATAGCGCGGATTCCGCAAGGAATATTTCTTTTTGTGTTTGGTAGCTTTCCTGATAGGCTTCCACCTTACTGGGGTCGTCCGCATCAATGATTGCGGCGCGGACGTCCACGCGGATCTGGTACAGGCTCTTTGTCGCCCTAATCAAGTGCTCGATCGGCGCGGTTTTCTCTTCATACATCTGTTGTCCCAAATTGGAAAACCACTTGATGCTGAAGATCCCCGCGCCGCCGACAACGGCCACAAGCAACGCCATGCTCAGGAATGCGGTTATCAGCCTTTTTGCAATACTAGAACTTTTTGACTTCTTCATCTTACACCATCCTTCTCGTTTTCTTGAATATGTAGCACTGTATCTTGAGGCTTATTAATTCCGCTTGCGCCTTATTAATAAACCGCAATAAGCCGATATGTCTTTTCTTCGCCAGACCCTTTCTTCCCAACCCCCATCTAGCACTTGCTACTATTATCGAAAGTTTAGGCTGACACTTAAATCATTTTTTAAAATAATTATCATTAACACTTGGCTCTAACTTAGTTTTATTTTTTTGCTTTGCCTCTGGTTTCCGCATACGCAAAAGCCCTCAGGTTCCGCCAAGAAACCTAAGGGCTTATTTTGTCATTATATCTATTCCGGGCCGGCTCCGCAAGGCCGCAGCCCATTATTGATTGACCCCGCGGATCAGCTGAATTCGTCCACCGAGACCAGCTTGCCCATTTGCCGCAAGCGTTCCGCCAGTAAATTGATGATTTGCCGCCGGGGCCGCACGCCGATCTGCTTAAACACCATATCCCCATGGGCTTCGTTCAAAGCGCCGCCCAGCACAAAGAAGATGGCGTCCGCATCCCACATCAGCTGGGCCAGGCGCTCCGGCGCGGTCTTATCCTTAAACAGCTCCGGGTTCTCGTCAATGATATTCAGGGTCTGGTTCAAGACGATGGCGCCCTCCGTAACCATGGTGGCCCCGCTCATCCGGTATTCCGGCGGCGCGCCGAAGCTGAGGGCGTCCCCCACCATCTTGATTTCCCGCCCGGTTTCCCGGGCAATGATATCCGCGGTGGTGGAGCCGCAGATCACCGCCGGTCCCTCCACCTGGGTGAAACGGCGGGCATAGGCGCTGTCCAGGCTGCGGTTGGTAGGCGGCCCGCTGAATACGGTCAGCCGCTTGGCCCGGCGGCAGTGGATAATCGCCACGGTGGTATCGTCCACATAGCCGCCGCCGGAGAGGTTGGAGGTCATGGTGATGATTTGCTGGGCTAAGCGCTGCAGATTGCCATCGGCCGGGATATGCCGGTCAATATAGCTGGCCAGGCCTTCCGCGCCTAAGCCAAAGTTCAGGCCATTGCCCATGCCGGCCTGGGTCACGCCGTCCGAGCATAAAATCAGCGAATCCCCTAACTGCAGGGAGCCGGTGCATTCAGCCACGGTTTCATAGCCGCTGGTGATGAAGCGCTGGGGCAGCACGCTGGCCTGGTTTTGACTGAGTAAAAGGGGCGGCGGCGCTTCATAGGAATAAATGGTGAACTGCCCGTCGGAAAGCAGCTTGACAAAGGTGAAAGCGGCAAAAGGCATATCCTCTTCCCGGGCCCGGTGCATGGAATCGGCCGTCATTTCCGCGGCCTCCAGCTGGGAAACGCCGCCCCGGTACAGCTGCAGCAGGCGGTTGGCGCTGAAAATCGCCGAGACATTGGCGTAAACGCCGGAGCCGATGCCATCGGTGAGGACAAATACCGTATCATCCAAACGCCGGTCGGACAGGAAGAAATCCCCGCAGACCGGGTGGCGGCCTTTATTGACCTGAGCAACGATATCCTCAAAAAAATTCATGACCCAGCCTCGTTCTTCTGTTCGTAGAGATCCACCATTTTCTTGACCAGCTCTTCACTTTTGGCTGTGCTGCGGCCCAGGAAGTGGGCCATTTCCTGGGAGAACTTGATCTGGTGGTCCAGCAATTCCTGGGCCTGGTCCAGGGTCTGGATCTTGATCAGATCCAGCTGGTTCTCGCCAAAGGTCACATTGGAAATATCCGTGAACATACCCACATACTGCCGGTCTTCCCGCATGGCGTAGAGCTGCTCATGATAACGCATCCCGTATTTGCTGCGGATCCGCTCCATTTCCTCCACCGCGCCGGAAGCCAGCTTCTCAAAGCCGTCCGCGTCCATATAGCAGGAGATGCGCCGGCCAATGGCGTCCGGGCCGGCCATGAACATCTTGAGGAAAGCCGGGTTGGTCTTGATGATATGCAAATTAGCGTCTAAGATCACCACGCCGTTAGGGCTGCTCTCGATGATTTTATCCGTGCGCTGCTGGGCCAGGCGGCGCATATAGGGCATGCACATTTCCGGCTCGGCCATGCCTTTCAGCACGGCGATGGCATTATCCCGGCAGCTCTTATAGCCGCAAGCGCCGCAGTTCATCTGCTGCTCCGGATCGCCCTTGCCGGTTTCCTCCAGCACCCGCTGGATGCCGGCCTCGTCCACCGCCTCTTCTTTGATGGGGGTTACCGGGGCGCTTTTAAAGGCGGCGGCGCAGGTTAGGGATTGATCCACCGGCGTCAGGCCGGGGGGCGCGGTTTCGGTATAATCCATCAGCTCTTTTTTCTTATGGTAGTAATTCACATCCGCCATATTGCCGGGCATGCCCGGGCCGTTCAGGCAGCCTTGGGAGCAAAACAGGCATTCCGCCATATCGAAATCCCAATCCCTAAGCGGCATGTCGAAAAGGGTCTTCACCTCTTCCGCGCCGATGACCTGGATCAGCTTGCGGTTGGCCCCGCCGGCGTCGTGGCCGGCGGTTTTCAGCATGCCGCCGGGCAAGGGGAACAGCCGGGACAGGCTCAGATTCCCCTGGTTCTGGAAGCCGCTTTCCGGGCAGGCAGCCAAGTCAATACGTTCGTCTTCCAGCCATTGGCTTAATTCGGCAAAAGTCAGCACCGCGTCAATGACGCCGGCGTTTTCCGGCCGGGCAGCCTCCGCCTTTTTCGCGGCGCAAGGGCCGATGAACACCACGGCCCAGCCATCCCCCAGGCGCTTTTTCAGCATCCGGCCATGGGCGATCATCGGCGAGGCAATGGGGGTCAATTGATCCACAAATTCCGGGCAATATTTCTCAATATAATTGACCACCGCTGGGCAGGCCGTGGTTATGCTGCCGCCCGCAGCCGGGTCAAAAACCCGCTCCGTGACCAGCTCGGCCCCTTCGGCAGTTTCGGAAACGTAGTCGAAGCCCAGCATGCGCAGGGCTGAGGGCAGGCGGGTGGCCCGCCAGCCCTCGAACAGCGCCGCAAAGGAAGGGGCCACGCTGGCGGCAACCCTTAGCGGCGAATCAAGCAGCTGCTTGACCTGCTCCAGGCTGCCGCGGATCATCTTGGCATGCTGGGGGCATTCCCGGACACAGGTGCCGCATTTAATGCACAGATCATCCTTGATGCTGGCCTGGCCGCCCCGGACGCTGATGGCCTTCACCGGGCACACCCGCACGCAGCGGTAGCAGTCATGACAGTTGGCTGTTACAGTAAAAACCACATTTGTCTTATCCATAAATTCCCTGCCTATCTTCTTAAGCCTTTTGCAGCAGCGCTTCCTCAATGGCGGCCACGGCTTTTTCTAGGGTGCATTGCTCAATGGCCTGGCCGTTCACGGTGAGCATAGGGCCTTTCTTGCAGCGTTCGCTGCAGAAGCTGGCGGTAAAGAGGGTATCCGCTTCCAGGCCCTGCCCCCGCACATACTCCATCAATTGCTGGTAGAGCTTCTGGGAACCCCGGAGGAAGCAGCTGGTGCCGAAGCACACCGTCAGGTTCAGTTTTTTATCCGTCTGCTGGGCCGGATCACCGCCGGAGAGGGAGATCGCCTCGCTGTCGATACGCTTGCGGTTGCGGTAATCGGTATGCAGCAGGTGATGGGTGATCTCAGGCGTGGTCAGCACCTGGTCATAAATTTGCCGGAGGTAGGGGTTCTCGCAGGAATTATGATATTGCAACATCCGGTCATTATCATACAAACCCTTGGCCCGCTGTTTCAGCGTATCCCCGGTATGGGAAACCGGCTGGCCGCCGCCGTTGACGCAGCCGCCGCAGCAAGCCATCACCTCGATCAGATCCAGAGCCACCTCGCCCCGGCGCACCTGATCCACCAGCCGGCGGGCATTGCTCAAGCCGCTGACAATGGCCAGCCTCAAGGTCAGCCCATTTACTTCGACTTCCGTAATAGTAATTCCTTCTCCGTAGCGGAGCTGTTTAAACTCATTGTTCATGCCCCGGCCCAGGGTATCGGCGGCGTAGCGCAGCACAGCCTCGCTAACGCCGCCGGTAGCGCCGAAGATCACGCCGGCTCCTGTCTTGAAGCCCAGGGGCAGGTCGAAGCTGGCCGGATCCAGGCGGCGAAAATCGATGCCCCTTTCCTTGATCATCAAGGCGATTTCCTGAGTTGTCAGCACATAGTCCACATCCGGATTGTCGTTCTCCCGGAATTCTTCCCGCTCAGCCTCGAATTTCTTGGCAGTGCAAGGCATGATGGAAACCACTACCAAGTCTTCCCGTTTGATCCCCAATTCTTCCGGCAGCACATGCTTGGCCAGGGAGCCGAACATCTGCTGGGGCGAGCGGCAGGAGGACAGGTTGGACAGCATATCCGGATAATACTGCTCGGCGAATTTCACCCAAGCCGGGCAGCAGGAGGTAAACTGGGGCAGGTTCTCATGCTTTTTATAGCGTTCCAGGAATTCATTGCCTTCCTCGATAACGGTCAGATCCGCGCTGAAGCTGGCGTCGTACACTTTGTCAACACCCATGATCTTCAGGGCCGCCACCAGCTGGCCCACGGTCATATCCCCGGGATCATAGCCGAAGTATTCGCCCAGAGCCACCCGGACCGCGGGGGCGATCTCCACCACCACGGTCTTGGCGGGATCGTGGATCGCCTGCCAAACCGGGTCGATATGGTATTTGGGGGTCAGGGCCCCCACCGGACAAATTTTCACGCATTGACCGCAGTTGACGCATTCCACCTCGCCCATGCCTTTATTGAAGCAGGGAGAAACCTGGGCGGCGGCGCCCCGGTGCACAAAATCCAGTACGCCTACGCTTTGGATCTCATCGCAGACCCGGACGCAGTCGCCGCAGAGCACGCATTTGTTGGGATCCCGGACAATGGCGGCGGAGGTCAAATCCTTGGGCTTTTTCTTATTGACCTGTTTGAAGCGGATATTTTCCACGCCCAATTGACGGGCAATGGCCTGCAGGCGGCAATCCGTGCTCTTAGGGCAGGTCAGGCAGTTCTGGTCATGGCTGGCCAGCATCAGCTCCACGATCAGGCGGCGCAAATGGCGCAGGGCGGCGGTATCGGTTTTCACCACCATACCGTCTGCCGGCGGGGTGGAGCAGGCCGGCACATTGCCCAGGCCCTCTACTTCCACCATGCACATGCGGCAAGCGCCGTAAACGCTGATTTCGGAATGATAGCAGAAGGTGGGCAGATCGATATGGGCCTTATGCACCAGCTCCAGCAAATTGCGCTCCCCTTCGATGGGCACGTCGAGATTATCTATTCTGATCATCGGGTTTTTCGCCATGACAGTCCCTCCTAGTTTTTGCCGACAGCTGTAAACTTGCAGCATTCGAAGCAGTAACCGCATTTGATGCAGCGGCTTTGATCAATCGTATACCCTTGCGCCTTATCGCCGCTGATAGCCTCGGCCGGGCATTGCTTGGCGCAAAGGCCGCAGCGTTTGCACTGTTCCCCGTCGATGCTGTAAGTCAGCAAGGCCTCGCAGCGGCCGGCCGGGCAGCGCTTCTCAAAGACATGGGCCTCATATTCCTCCCGGAAATAGCGCAGGGTGGAGAGCACCGGATTGGGCGCGGTTTTGCCCAGGCCGCACAGGGAACCCATGGTTACGGCATGGGCCAGCTCTTCCAACAAAGGCAGGGTGGTCTCATCCGCCCGGCCTTCGATGATATCGTCCAGCAGGGCCAGCATTTGCCGGGTGCCTTCCCGGCAGACCACGCATTTGCCGCAGGATTCATTCTGGGTGAACTGCATGAAGAAGCGGGCGATCTGCACCATACAGGTTTGCTGGTTCATCACCACCAGGCCGCCGGAACCCACCATGGCGCCCACGCTTTTGAGGTTTTCATAATCCAAAGGCATATCCAGCATCTCCCGGGTCAGGCAGCCGCCGGAAGGCCCGCCGATCTGCACCGCTTTGAAACGGTCCCCGGCATTGGACCCGTCGTCGTTGATCACGCCGCCGCCGATTTCCGCCACGATCTGGCTGAGCGTCGCGCCGAAAGGCACCTCGATCAGGCCGGTATTGGCCACGTGGCCGGTGAGGGAGAAGGTCTTGGTGCCCTTGGAGCCGGCGGTGCCCACCCTGGCGTATTCCTCCGGGCCCAGGCGCAGCACCAGCGGCACGGTGGCCAGGGTCTCCACGTTATTGATGATGGTGGGTTTGCCGAACAGGCCGCTTTGGGCCGGATAAGGAGGCTTCAGCCTGGGCATGCCCCGCTTGCCCTCGATGGAGGCGATCAGCGCCGTCTCCTCGCCGCAGACGAAAGCGCCCGCGCCTTCCATGATCTCGAT
>DAIMZM010000061.1:0-15098 GCA_036733985.1 Bacillota bacterium | reverse complement strand
CGGCGTTATCTTTGGGAGGCCTGATAAATGGCAATGAAGAATAGCGGCGGCAAGCCCCTGGGCTTGCTCCTGGCCCTGGCCCTGGCGGCGCTGCTGCTCAGCGCCTGCGCCTGGGAGCCGGAATACGCGCCGGTGGCCCAGGCGGAGCTGAAAATCGGCTGCGTCTACCTGGGAGAGCCTGGGGATACCGGCTGGAGCGACAGCCATAGCCAGGCTGCCCAACAGCTGCTGGCTGATTTTGGTTTAGCTGAAAGCCAGCTGCTGGAAGCCTGGCAGGCGGATCAGCATAATATCAGCCAGATCCTGGGGCAATTGGCCGAGGCCGGCTGCCAGATCATATTCTGCACCGCCCCGGAATTGGAGCCCGCCCTGCTGGCCGCGGCGGCGGCTTATCCGGAAGTGCGCTTTTGCTGCTGCGGCGGCTATCTGGCCCTGGCCGGGGAGCTGGCCAATGCTCATGATTATTTCCCCCAACTGGCGGAAGCCCGCTACGCGGCAGGAGCTGCCGCGGCCCGGGTCAGCGCTCAGGGCCGGCTGGGCTTTATCGCCGCTTATCCCAATAGCGAAGCCATCAGCGGTATCAGCGCCTTTCTCCTGGGCGCCCGCTCTGTGAACCCCCAGGCGGTCCTGGAGGTGATCTACACCTACAGCCTGCATGACGCCGGGGCTGAGGAAGCGGCTGCCCAGGAATTGATCGACCGGGGCGCGGAAGTCCTGGCCAACCATACCCTGGACAGCGGGGCCATGGGCCTGGTGGCCGCCGTTAATAAGGTGGCCTGGCTGGGTTGGAACGGGGAAGCCGTGGCCAACGAGGCTATGCTGGCGGATCTGCGCTGTGATTGGAGCGCCTATATGGCGTATGCCCTGGACTGCCTGGTGCAAGGGGAGGCCATTGCCCCGGATTGGCAGGGGGGGCTGGCCGAAGGTTTTTTGACTCTGACGCCGCTGAACCCGGCCCTGGCCGGCCCGGAGGATCAGGCCTTGGTGGATGAAATAGCAGCCGGCCTGGCCCAGGGGCAGATCCAGGTCTTTGCCGGGCCGCTTTACGGCCGGAACGGCCAATTGCTGCTCTCAGCCGGGGAAAGCTATCAGGAGCCCTGCTCCGCCCCGGGCTGGAATCAGTTGCCCCTAGGCGTTACGGTACTGCGCTGAGTAAATTAAAAGCCGCCCTTTGGGCGGCTTTAAAAAAAGGCGGAGGCGGTTTACGCCGCCTCCTGACAGGCCGTATACTCACGCAAAAGCGTGTTTTTGACAATCATGCGTATAAAGCCTGTTGGCCATAGTATCGCCGTTTTTGCCCCGCTTATACGGGAAAAAGCGGATTTTTCCCGGCCAGGCCCTTTATTTGGGGCTGATATTGCCCCGTTTATCCAGGCCTTTCGGCACATTATGCCGCTGATCCATATTTTGGCTTAAATTCGCCGGATTGGTGGGCAGCTGCACCGGATCCCGCTTCTTCTTTTTGCCCATAATCTCACCTCAGGCTTAGTATCGCCTGCCCAGGCAAAGTTATGCAAGCAAAAGCCGGCCTTAGGGCGTTTCCTGGCTGCAGGTCAGTTTGCCCTGCTCCTGCAACACCCGGTAGAGACGCCAATCCGTCACAGCGGACTGCTTCAGCCGCTCCGCCGCGGCCTGGGAGCGCTCAGGCTTGATGCGCAGGGCCATGCCGCAGCTGGCGGAGATTTCCCTTAAGGTGGGCATGACCACCACGTCCAAATCGCTCAGCAGCTTTTGCGCCACAATCGCCTGATTGGTGGAATCAAAAACCGCCAGGTAATAGAGGTCGTTCACAGGGCGATCACCTTGGCCGCCTCCTGCATGCGCCCGAGGATCTCATACATATTGCTGATCTCCCCCGCCTTCAGCTGTTCGGTGAGGCCGTAGAAATTGAGGCAGGCGCCGCAGACCAGCACTTCCGTGCCTTTCCCCATCAGCTGCCTCACGCTGTCGATCACGTCCTGGGCCTGGCCGGCAGGCAGCCTGACGCCGCTGTTCATGAATAAGAGGCTGGCCGGGGGATTTTCCCCCTGGGCCAGGGTATAGAGGGCCATTTTCAGTAAATTGTAGCCCAGTTCGCTATCGCCCTCGCCCAGATGATCCTTGCTGACAAAGACGGCATAACCGCAGCCCTGGGCCCCGCAGGCCGGGGCTTTTGCCGGTTCCTGGGCTTTTTCCGCCAAGGGCCCTTTACTGTCTGGGCTAAAAATACGCACCTCAAAAAGGCCGTCCTGCTCAGCTACTGTCACCTGCAGGCCCTTAGCCGCGGCCAGCCGGGTCAGGTTCTGCACGGCCGTGGCATTGTCCACCCCTACCAGCAGATCCCCGCAGCCGGCCTCCAGTTCTTTCTTGGCCAGGATCACCGGCATGGGGCAAGCTTTGCCTTTTGCGTCAATAAACATCTTTTGCCTCCTTCTTCCAGCCCTCAGTTAGGGGAGCAAGCCCTGCGTCCGCCTGACGATTTTCGGCAGCCATTCCCCCCGGCTGGCCAGGGCAGCCCCGGCAGCCGCGGCTTCGCTTTCCTTTTTACTGTGGCCCTGGCCGCTGCCCAGGCGCAGGCGGTCGCAGTAGACCGCGCTTTCAAAACAGGGATGATGATCCGGTCCGCTGACGGACAGGAGCTTATAGGTGACGCCATGGGGAACCTGGGCCTGCACCAGCTCCTGGAGCAGGCTCTTTTTATCCTCATAATCTTCCGGCTGCAGCTGGTCGATCTTGGTTTTGAATTGAGAGAGCACCAGTTCCCTGGCCTTTTCCAGGCCCAGGCAGACAAAAACAGCCCCCAGCGCGGCTTCGAAAGCGTCCGCCAGTACCGACGGCCGCTGCCGGTCGCCGGAAAGCTCAGCCCCATGGCCCAGACGCAGGCAGTGATCCAGGCCCAGGCTCAGGGCAGCCTCGGCCAGAGAGGCCTCGCAGACGATATAAGCCCGCATTTTGGAAAGCTGGCCTTCCTGGGCAACGGGATAGACCTGGTACAGGTATTCCCCCACCAGCAGATCCAGCACAGCGTCGCCCAGAAATTCCAGGCGCTGATTATCCCCGTCCCCCTTTTTGCTCCCCTCCGACCAGGTGGGATGGGTCAGGGCCTGGGTCAGCAGCCGGCGTTTCGGGGCCGGGCCGAAGCCCAGCCGGTCGCCGAGGCTGTTGATGGGGTCGGCAGGGTTGGCGGCACGTTTTTTGACCATCTCAGCGCGCCTCAGGCCCGGACTTTATCAATGATCAGATCCGCAACTTCGCCCAGGGTATCGCAGCCCACGAATTCATTGTCCGCCAGCTCGATATCGAACTCGTCCTCAATAGCGTTCAGGAATTCCAGGGTTTCCAGGGAATCCAGATCCAGGCTTTCCAGCCGCATTTCCCGGTCCAGGCTCTCCTCGTCCAGGCCGAATTGTTCCGCCAGCATCCGGCGGAGCCGTCTTTCTTCCGGCATCATGATTCCTCTCCTTTGTTATCAGCTTGGTCAGCTTTATCAGCGTTTCCCGGTTCCAGCCTCGCGGCTATTTTGCCCGCGAAATCCTGGTCAATACACTTTTTCGCTAGCTCGCAGGCTTGGAAGATCGCCCGCTCCCGGCTATTGCCATGGCAAACGATGGAGACGCCCTTCACGCCCAAGAGCGGCGCGCCGCCGAACTCCTGGGAATCCAGCAGGCGGCGGATATTCAGCAGGCCGCTTTTGATCAGGCCTGCCCCCAGCTTCCGTACCGGGCTTTTGGTCAGTTCCTGTTTCAGCTGGGACATGATCAGGGCCGCGGCTCCCTCGATGCTTTTGATGGCGATATTGCCGCTCATGCCGTCCGCCACCAGCACATCGCAATCGCCGATCAGCAGGTCCCGGCCCTCCCGGTTGCCGATGAAGTTGAGTCCGCTTGCTTGCAGCAGGTCAAAGGCTTCCCGGGTCAGCTTATTGCCTTTATGGTCTTCGGAGCCGTTGGCCAGCAGGCCGATGCGGGGATTGGTTTTGCCCTGCAAGGTTTCGGCATAGACCGCGCCCATCCGGGCGAACTGCAGCAGCATGGCGGCGTCGCAGTCCGCGTTGGCCCCCACGTCCAGCAGCAGGCCCTGGCCCTTAGCCCGGGGCAGCACGGTGGAAATGGCCGGCCTGGACACGCCTTTGATCCGGCCCAGCAGCAAAGCGGCCAGGGCCATTTGCGCGGCGGTGCTGCCGGCGGAGATCACCGCGTCCGCCTCGCCTTTTTTCACCAGCTCCGTGGCGATCCAGATGGAGCTGTCCTTTTTGTGTACCAGATTGGTGACGTCCTCGTCCATGGCCATCACGGAGCCGCAGGGGATGAAACGGATATTGGGCTCCGGCGGCTGCTGGCAGGCTGCTTCCAGGCCCACCAGGCTATAGGCCCAATCCGGATGGGCCTGGGCGGAATCCCGGACGCCGTTGATCACGGCCTGGGGCGCAAAGTCGCCGCCCATGGCGTCTATGGCTATTCTCATAGCTGCTCCTTTATTTAAAACCGGCTGGTTCCGGGGCAGGAAGCCCCGGCTGGCTGCGGAAACGGAAACAAATAAGCCCAACAATGCCAGATCGACACTGCCGGGCTTTTTGCGGGCTTTGATTACTCAGCCTTTTCTTTCTTAACCACTACAGGACGGCCTTTATAGTAACCGCATTCCGGGCAGGCGTGATGAGGCTGCTTCAGAGCATGGCACTGGGGGCATTCCGCCAGCGCCGGCCCGTCCAAAGTGTAATTGGAAGCGCGATTCATGCGCCGGTTGGCTTTTGATGTTTTTCCTTTAGGTACACCCATTGATTAGCACTCCTTTCTCCGGGCCGGGCCCAGAGGCCCTACCGCTTAATCGTCAAAAGTTAAATTTTTCAGCTTTTCCCAGCGGGGGTCCAGGCTTTCCCGCTGACAGGCACAGCTGCTTTTATTGAGGTCGGCGCCGCAAACCGGGCAGAGCCCCTGGCAACCCTCCTGGCATAAGGGCTGCATGGGCAAGGCGAAGAAAATCTCTCCCGCCAGGACTTCGCCCAAATCCACCAGATCCCCTTGAATGGGGAAGAGGCTGGTCTCCCCGTCCCAATCCTCCCCTTGCAAAGGCACGAACAGGGCGGAAAAATCCCTGGACAGGGGCAGGGCATAGTCCTGGCCGCAGCGGCTGCAGCTCAGCACGGCGGTGGCCTGGTAAGCGCCTGCGGCTTCAAAGCCGCCCTGGTGATTGTCCCGGATCCGCCCCTGGCAGGAAACAGGCTCAGGCAGGGTATATTCCCCATAGCCGTAAAGAGCCGGATCCAGCTTGGAGCAAAGAGAAAAGTCCAGCTTTTCGCTGGGGGTATGCTTGATATCGGCAATATTGATTTTCATGGTCAAACCTGTTCCCGAAATATTATAAATGCAAAGAATGCCCTTGTCAACAGTTTGCCCAGGATTATTCCGCTATTATTATGGAAATTATCAGGGGAATTTGCCGCTTCAGGCCAGCCGGTTTGGTTCAGCCGCCGGGAGGCCGGTTACTTTGGCTGCCGGTGGGCGAACTTCTGCCGCAGGGCCTGGTTGACGCAGGGCGGCACCAAATCGCTGACGTCCCCGCCGGCAGCGGCGGTATTGCGGATGATGCCGGAGCTGATATAGAGGTAGCGGGCGTCGCTCATCAGGAAAACCGTGTCCACGCCGCCGTCCAGATCCCGGTTCAGCAGGGCCATCTGAAATTCCCGGTCAAAATCGGAAACCGCCCGGAGTCCCCGGATCAGCGAGGTGGCCCCCACCCTTTTGCAATAATCTACCAGCAGGCCCTGAAAGGCTTCGACGCGAATATTAGCATGTCCGGCCATGGCCTCCTGAGCCATTTGGCAGCGTTCCTCAATGCTGAACAGCGTGTCTTTATAGTTGTCCACCGCCACAGCCATGATGATTTCATCAAAAAGATGGGCTGCCCGGAGGGCGATCTCCATATGGCCAACGGTAACCGGGTCAAAGGTGCCTGCGTAAACGGCAATTTTCATGATCAGTCCCCCCGGATTTACTTTAACTGTGTTATTATAATCGATCCCTGTCCAATATGCAATTAAAATCTGGCCATACGGCAAAAGCGGGGGCGGTTTTATTGTGGCCCTTTGGCAAAGGGATTATGTCTTGCTTCAACAATCATCTGGAAAATGTGATGTTTATCTGAGCTTTTGGGAACAAGACAGGAAATTGCCCCGTCCAAAGAGAAAGCACTATCAGGCCGATTGCGGATCCTATCGCCGCTGCTGTCCGGCGCGGCTCCGGTTTTATTTGATGGCGTAAGCAATGATGGAGTGAGCTATGCTGAAGAGAATGCTGGCGGCCCTGGCCTTCATCGGCCTGCTGGCCGTCTCCGCGCCCGCCTTAGGGCTGGAGCAAAGCGAAAAAATATATTATACCAGCGACGACGCCTGGAATTATACCCTGGTGCATACGGTGACGGTGGAAAACCAGGCCAGCTCCTATGCCTTTGATATTGATATCGTCGTGCCCCTGCTGGATACGGCGCTGCCCCTCTATAATGAGAAGCTGGGCGAGCAGCTTCTGCCTTATCCGGATCAGGTGGTAACGGATGAAGCCGGCCACCGGGAAGCCCATTACCACATCGATTCCCTGCCCGGCGGCAGCAGCCTGGTGCTGACCCAGAAATACGCGGTAAAGGTTTCCGGTTTATCTTATGAATTTGACCGGGCCGCGGTGCCGGATAGCTACAGTAAGCTGGAGCTGATGCAATACAACCATTATTTGCAGCCGGAAGCCAAGGTGCAGAGCACCGCCCCGGAGATCCAGGCCTTTAAGGATACGGCCCTGGCCGGTGAAACCAACCCCTACCGGGCGGCCTGGGCCTTGTTTGCCGCGGTCAATCAGGCCCTGGCCTATGAGGATGCGGCTGTGGACGATGAAGGGCTGGCGCTGGACGCTGTGGCAACCCTGAAGCGGGGCGCAGGCAGCTGCGCCGGTTATACCAACCTCTATCTGGCCCTGTTGCGGGCCGCGGGCATACCGGCCCGGCAGATCAGCGGCTATCTGTATATGCCGGCCAAGCATATGAGCGGCGACTATGTGGACCCGGCCACCAATGCGGTTTACCTAAACAAGCTGGCCCATGTCTGGGTGGAGTTCTACCTGCCTGATCTGGGCTGGGTGCTGGCGGATCCCACCTACACCTATACCTATCAGATCAACGGCGCGGTGCAGAAATTTGTTAACTGGGATTATTTTGCCAATATCGGCACCAGCCGCCGCTATATCGCCTTCCGTAACGACAGCGCTTCCTTGGGCAAGACCCGTTACAGCGCCACCGGCGGCTGGCTGGCCGCGGAAGAGATCATGGCCACCCTGGTGGTGGGCAAGGATTATCTGCCTTTTAACGATATCAATGGCCATTGGGCGTCCGCCGCGATTATTTACGGTGTGGAGCAAGACTTTTTTACCGGGGTTACGCCGGCCCTGTTCGCTCCGGAGCAGCAGGTGACTAGGGCGATGTTCATCACTGTGCTGGGCCGCCTTTATGAAGCCCGGGGCGGTGAGACCATTCCCTATTCCAGCGACATCACCCAGTTTACGGATATCCGCCAGGAGGATTATTATGGCAAATATCTGGGCTGGGCCCTGGACAGCCAGCTGATCGAAGGCTATGGCCAGGGGCGCTTCGGCCCGGATGATCCGGTCACCCGGGAGCAGATGGCCAAGATCCTGATGGCCTTTCTGGACATGCTGGAGGCGGCTGACCAGGCCGCCGGCCTGCCCATGCCTGATTTTAAGGATGGGGCGGCCATTTCCGATTGGGCAATCGTTGAAGTGGGCTATTGCGCCGGGGCCGGTTTGCTAATCGGCCAGCCTAACGGCGATTTCGAGCCCCAGAAAAACGCCACCCGGGCCCAGACCGCCGTCATCCTGCAACGCCTGGACGCCTTGCTGGATAGCGCCGGCATCAGTCAAATTCAATAATAATATCAGATATTGGTCATAAATCAGCCCGGCCAGACATATGATGTGGTAAATAAAACAACAAGCCGTCCTTCACGTTTCTGAGAAGGGCGGTTTTAAAAGGGGCTGAACATATGAAACAGGAAGGGCAATATTTAACCCTGCGTCAAACCGCCGAATTATCCGGTGCAGCTTATGCCACTATCCGCCGGGATATTGACAACGGACGGCTATCAGCCTACAAGGTGGGGCGCAAATATTTCATCGCCGCCCAGGCCGCGGAAGTTTATGCCAAGGAAAAACGCCGCCTGAACGCCACCCAGGGTTATACCATCAAAGAAGTGATGGCCATTTTGCCCCTGTCTTATGCCTATGTGATCGAACTGATCCGCCAGAAAAGGCTCAGCGCTGTAAAATGCGGCCGCCGCTATATCATCGCCCCGGAAGAGCTGGAACGGTTCCTGCAGGAAGCCAAGATGCGCTAAGGGCTGATAAAACCGTTCTTCTTTTGTAAAAGAAGAACCAAAAAACTTTAAATGGCAGCCGGATGCTGCAATGCGCTTGTCTATTGCTTTAACTATAATTTATTAAGATATTTGCCGGAATTTACGCCAAGCACCTTGCAGCTTTGCATAAATTTTAAGTTCTTTTGTTTCTTTTCTTCCAAGAAAAGAAAGGTTTTAACAAATTTTGCGGGATACTATAAAAAAACAGGGCGCCCAGCCTAAAGGCGGGCGTCCTGTTTTTTGCGCAGAGTTTGATTATCAGAAGCTGAAGAGCAGCTCGCCATAACCGGGGAAGGGCCAATAAGCCCCGTCGGTAACGGTTTCCAGCTCATCCGCCACGGTTCTTAAGACCGCCATGGCCGGCAGCACATGATCCCGGAAATAGGCGGCCTTAGCCAGGGCGTCCCCCTGTTCCGGCGCCTGCCGCGCCGCGGTTTCCAGCTGGCCGACAGCCTCGGCCAATTGGCCGTTGAGCCGGGTCAGGCGGTGCAGCAGCCCATAGCCCGCGTCCAGGGAAATATCCAGGCCAATGTCTTTTTTCGCTTTCAGCCCCTGGGCCAGGTCTCCGGCATAGCGCAGGGTGGCGGGGAGGATCTCTTTATTGGCCATATCCAGCATGGTCAGGGCTTCGATATTCACCACCCGCACATAATTTTCCATCATGATTTCGTAGCGGGAATGCATTTCCGTGGCGGTGAAAATGCCATGCTTGGTGAAAAGGGCGATATTCTCCGGCAGGATGAAGCGGGGCACCGCATCCACCGTGGTTTTCAGATTCAGCAGGCCCCGGCGCTCCGCCTCTGCCTGCCATTCCTCGGAATAGTTGTTGCCCAGGAAAATGATGCGCCGATGCTTGATCACGGTTTCCCGGATCAGCGCCTGCACTTCGCAATCGAAATCCGCCGCGGCTTCCAGCCGGGTGGCGAAGCTGTCCAGGGCGTCGGCAATGATGGTGTTGAGGATGATATTGGGGCCGGCCACAGACAGGCTGGCGCCGGGCATGCGGAATTCAAATTTATTGCCGGTGAAGGCAAAAGGCGAAGTGCGGTTGCGGTCGGTACTGTCCTTGCGGATATCCGGCAGCACATGGACGCCGGTGGCCATATGCTTGCGGCAGGGCGGATCGCAGTTCTCCCCTTTGGCCAGGGCTTCCAGGATCAGGGTCAAATCCTCGCCCAGGAAAACGGAGATCACGGCGGGGGGGGCTTCATTGCCGCCCAGGCGGTGGTCATTGCCGGCAGAGGCCACGGTAAGCCGCAGCAGGTCCTGATGTTCATCCACAGCCTGGATCACCGCGCAGAGGAAAATGAGGAATTGCTTGTTCTGGGCCGGATTCGGGCCTGGCTTCAAGAGGTTTTCCCCGGTATTGGTCATCAGGGACCAGTTATTATGCTTGCCGCTGCCGTTCAGCCCGGCAAAGGGCTTTTCATGGAGCAGGCAGCACAGATTGTGCCGCTCCGCCACCCGCTTCATGGTTTCCATGGTCAGCTGATTATGGTCGGTGGCGGTATTGATATTGGTATAGATGGGGGCCAGCTCATGCTGGGCCGGAGCCACCTCGTTATGCTCGGTCTTGGCATAGACGCCCAGCTTCCACAGCTCCAGGTTCAGATCCCGCATATAAGCCATGACCTTGGGCTTGATGGCGCCGAAATAGTGGTCGTCCAGCTCCTGGCCCTTAGGGGGCTTGGCGCCGAACAGGGTGCGGCCGGTGAAGCGCAGATCCTGGCGCTTTTTGGCCAGATCTTTATCCACCAGGAAATATTCCTGCTCCACCCCGGCCATGGGGGTGACCTTTTTTACATCGTCCCGGCCGAACAGTCCCAGGATGCGCAGGGCCTGGCCGCTGACCAGCTCGGCGGAGCGCAGCAGGGGGGTTTTTTTATCCAGCACCTCGCCGGAGAAGGAGCAGAACACGGAAGGGATGCAGAGACAGTCGTCTTTGATGAAGGCATAGGAGGTGGGATCCCAGGCCGTATAGCCCCGGGCCTCAAAAGTGGCCCGGAGGCCCCCGCTGGGGAAGGAGGAAGCGTCCGGCTCCCCTTTGATCAGCTGCTTGCCGGAAAACTCCATGATGGCCTGGCCGTCGCCTTTGACGCTGATAAAGCTGTCATGCTTCTCCGCGGTCACGCCGGTCATGGGCTGGAACCAGTGGGTGTAATGGGTGGCCCCCTTTTCAATGGCCCATTCCTTCATAGCGGTGGCCACGGCGGTGGCCACATTGATATCCAGATCGCTGCCCTTGGCAATGGTGCGGTGCAGGGATTTGTAAATGTCCTGGGGAAGCCTTTGCCGCATGGTCTCATCGTTAAATACCAGGCTGCCAAAGATCTCCGGTATGTTTGTCATGGGAAACCCCTCTTTCTTATCTTACCAGTCTCAATAACCAGATATTTAATCATAAGATAAAACAGGGCCTGTGTCAAGGCAATACCCGGGGATAAATTTCAATTATTTTTACCAATATTCGGGCGGCCGGGGCTGATAAAGGGCCCGGGCCAAAGGAGGACGGGCATTTATGGCGAATATTTGTCTAAGGCAGGCATTATTTTAATGAGGAGGCTTGGATAACATGGAATTTACCAATGCAAGGATCGTCAAAAAGGCCAATGTCTATTTTGACGGCAAGGTAACCAGCCGCACCCTGTATACGGCGGACGGCAAGCGCTATACCCTGGGCATTATGCTGGCCGGCGAGTACGAGTTCAATACCGGCGCGGCGGAAATCATGGAAATGCTGGGCGGCGAGATGGATGTGATGCTGCCGGGTGAAACAACCTATACCACCTATGCCCCAGGCAGTTCCTACAGCATTCCGGCCAATTCCAGCTTTAAAATGATCGTTAAGGAATATGTGGATTATTGCTGCTCTTATATTGAATAGCGGAACAGCCTCTGCTTCCGTTACCTGGCGCGGCCTCTTGAGGCCGCGCTTTTTTTGCCCGCCCGGTTACAAAAACTGACGAAAATCTGCAGAATAGGCTTGACAAGTATCCGGCGGTGTTGTATAGTAAAAATGAACAGATAGCTGTTCCCTGTTAAGGGCAAACCGGACGAAAGTCCGGGGCGCAAAGCTATAGGGGCTAAGGGCCCGGGCCGGTGCTTTTCTCAGCCGGCCGGCAGCCTAAGCCAGCCAGTTGCCGAATAACATCCCATAGGACGCGGGGGTTTCCCCGGGTTGCTCTGCTTTGGCAGGGCTGGTGGTGAGCGGCAGCGCTCGCCTTTTTTGTCGTCTTTTTCCGCTGACAAAGGAGCTGCAAATGTTCCGCAAAGTGCTCGCCAATCAAAAAGGCCAGGCCATGGTGGAATTCGCCCTGGTGGTGCCCCTGTTCCTGCTGCTGCTCTGCGGCATCATCGAATTCGGCGTGCTCTATAACGCCCAGCTCACACTGGAGCAGGACGCCAGGGAAGGGGCCCGTTACGCCGCCATCCATGCTAAGGAAGAGGATTTGGCCGCCAAGGTCTACGCCCATTTATGCCTCGAGCCCCTGACTTCCGCCATCAGCCTGGATGTGGATCTGTCCCAGCCCGGCTCGGTGACGGTGACTGCGGAAACTTTAGTGCCGGCCCTGACCCCGGTGGGCCATGCGGTGTTCAAAGGCAGTGAAAAAGTCCTTTCCGCCGCGGTGACCATGCGGGTGGAATAGGAGGCGGCTCAGAATGGGACAGGGGATTGAATATGCAAGCATTGCTGAAAAGAGCGAAAACCATTTGCCAAGAGCGGCAAGGCGCTGTGGCGGTTTTAGCTGCCCTGGCCATGGTGGTGCTGCTGATGTTTACCGCGGCCACAGTGGATATGGGTTCCGCTTATGTGGAATCCGCCCGCCTGCAGGCTGCCTTGGACGCCGGGGCCCTGGCCGGTGCTGCAGAGCTGCCGGACCATGCCGCTGCCCAGGCGGCTGCCCTGGACTATGTGTCCCGGAACGGCTATAGTCCTGAGGAAGTTTCCTTGACCATCAGCGGCGATACCCTGAGCCTGACCGGCGCCAGGGAAAAGCCCACCAATTTCCTGCAGATCATCGGCCTCAGGGCGCTGACCATCAGTGAAAAGGCCGCTGCCCGCTGCAGCGCTGCCAAAGCCGGCGGCGTTTGGGATTACCGCATCTTCAGCGGCAGTGAAAGCCATACCCTGGATATGGGGGGCCGCTTCGATATTGACGGCAGCGTCCACAGCAACGGCGGCCTGAGCATCAGCCCCGGCTATGGCCGGATCACCGGCGCGGCGGAAGCCCGGACTTATCTGTACGTAAACCAGTGGACCACCACCGTGGGCAGCCAGGATGGGGACGCGGCTTATATCGGGATGCCGGATTTCAGCGATTCGGTGGACGGTGTGATGCCCGCCGGCTACAGCCTGCATACTACCGGTTCCGCCCTTTCCGCCCCCAGCAATAAGCAATACTGGGACCAAGACATGTATGTGACCGGCAGCGTCACGGTGAAAAATCAGGTGGAGATCAACGGCGACGTTTATATCCAGGGTGATTTCACGGTCAAAGGCGGCAAGCCGGTTTGTGTGCTGAACGGCAATCTATATGTGGACGGGAACATTACCTTTGAGAACGACACCCATGTTTACGGCTCGGTGTTCGCCACCGGGAATATTACCTTCAAGGGCGGCGGCATGTCGGTGAGTCCCAGCACCGCGGTATGCGTCTATTCCGCAACAGGCAATATCACGATGACCATGGCCAGTTCCGTCACCCATGGCGTGGTCTACGCCCCCCAGGGCACGGTGAGCCTGGCCGGCAACAATACCACCTTTTACGGCAGCATTGTCGGCGATAAAGTCACCGGTATTCCCGCCAACCTGGTGATGGGCGAAAGCAGCCTGGATTTTCCCTTTCTCTCCACCGATACCCGGGTAAGCCTGGTGGAATAGGCCTTTTTCCCTGTTTTGCCGCCACGGCCCTCCCTTTTGGGCCAAGCCAGCCTTTGGCCCGGCCGCTAATGATGACATTCGGAGGCCCTCCTCAGCCTCTATACCCCTCTCCTCTTCTCATTTCCCTTTCCTGCCGGGCAGGAGGTCAAGCCATAATAGGGCAAACCTGGTTTTGCGCCTGTTATGGCTTTGGCTTTTCTCCGGTGCGGCAGCGTATAAAAACCGCCCCGGCTGAAACACTAAAAATGGCAAATATCTAAAAAGTCGTAAAGATATTTATATAAATTGATTGACAAATTATATAAAAATGCTATACTCGTTTTATAAGGAGGGATGACCATGAGGAAGAGCATGTACGCCCTGATGCTGTCCGAGGACGTGGTGGCCGTCATTGACCAGCTGGCCGGCCAGGCCGGCACCAACCGTTCCCAGCTGGTTAACAGCATCCTGGCGGAATATATTTCTTACCGCACGCCGGAAATGCGGATGCGGGAAATGTTTGATCAGATGGAAGCTTTGCTGGCCCAGGCCGACGGCTTCAAGGTGATGCTGAGGAATTCCGATTCCCTGTTCAATCTCCGCTCCGCCCTGGCTTATAAATATAATCCCACCATCCATTATGCCGTGGAGCTGAACCGGGCTCAGGGCCGGGAAGTGGGGGAACTCCGGGCGGTGCTGCGCACCCAGAACAGCGAGCTGCTTCTCTATATCATGCAGTTCTTCAAGCTCTGGGCCAGGCTGGAATGCCAGGGCCCGGGCTGCAGCCAATACGCCATCAGCCAGGGTAAATTCGTGAAAAAGCTGGCGCTGAAGGATGCGCCGCCTCCTGCCGGCCAATGGTCCGAGGACGCGCTCTCCGAAGCTATCGTCACCTATATCCGCGCTTTCGATATGGCCCTGAAAGCCTTCTTCTACCACCTGAACGACCCCGCCCTGGCCGTTAGCCAGGTGGAAAGGGTCTATCAGGATTATTTGCGGAACGCCCGGATTTTGCTGTGAGGAAGGGCGCGCGGACCTGCGGCCGTAGCTTTGGCGTAGCGAAATCACCGGCGCCTTCAAAACCCTAAAACCGTTCTTCTTTTATAAAAGAAGAACCAAGAAAATTTTAAACTGTAGTCAAATCTAACTTTGAATAAGCTTGAAGTTCTTTTGTTTTAGAAATTATAAAATAATCAACAAAATAAACGACAAAGGGGTTGAGATCATGAACCTGCAAAAATACACGCAAAAAAGCATTGCCGCCCTGCAGGATTTGACCGCTATCGCGGCGGAATTCGGCAATCAACAGGTTGAGCAAGGGCATTTGCTGCTCTCCCTCATCCGGCAGGAAGAGGGGCTGATCCCCGGCCTGCTGCGGAAAGCCGGCGTTGACCCTAAGGCCCTGCAAACCGCCGCGGCGCAATTGCTGAACAGCCTGCCCAAGGTCAGCGGCGGCAATGCCCAGCCCTATCTGTCCCGTCAGCTGGAAGCGGTGTTCAGCGAGGCTGAGCGGGAGGCGGAGCGGATGGGGGACGACTATGTGTCGGTGGAGCATTTGATGCTGGCCCTGTTCCATAAAGGGGATCAAAGCCTGAAAAAGCTTTTCAGCGGCCAGGGCTTGACGGAGGCGGCTTTCCTCACCGCCCTGAAAAGCGTGCGGGGCAGCCAGCGGGTGACCAGCGACGACCCGGAAGGCGCTTACGACGCCCTGACCAAATACGGCCAGGATCTGGTGGCCTTGGCTCGGGAACAGAAGCTGGACCCGGTGATCGGCCGGGATGAGGAGATCCGCCGGGTGATCCGCATCCTCTCCCGGAAAACCAAGAACAATCCCTGCCTGATCGG
>DAIMZM010000060.1:0-15126 GCA_036733985.1 Bacillota bacterium | reverse complement strand
CCAGGGGCTTGCCGCCGCTATCCTTCATTGCCATCTATCCGGCCTCCCAAAGATAACGCCGGGCCAGGCGGCTCAAGCCCTCCAGGGCCAGCAGCAAATCCGGCCGCCCGCTGGCGGCCGCTGCTTCCCCCCGCAGCCAGGGATCCACCTGGGCCGGCCCGGCCAAGCGGACACGGGCGTCCCAGCGGGGCGCCTACTCCGCCCGGGCCTCCGCCCGGCCCTGGTCAAAGATGAGCACAGCCTCGGGCCCCTGGCGGCAGCCCAGGGACAGGATCCCCGTCGGCAGCCCGGCCATAAGCCCACGGCCCTCCTGATCATGGTTGGCGATCTCCGCCAAAGCCGCGGCCTGGACATAAAAGCGGAGCATACCGCTGACGGCGGCGAAATCCCGGTCCGTTAAGGCAGCCTGGCTGGGCAGCAGGAAAGCGGCCAGGCGCCGGGTCAGGCCGGTCAGGGTCTGGTTGATAAACGCCCCCCGGCTCAGCTCCGCCAGGCTGAAAGCGCTTCTTTCCCCAGCCAGCATCGCATTGAAACGCCAGGGGCTGAGGAAAAGATAAGTCCCGTCCGCCGGGCCGGCCGCCGGGGTCAGGACGCAGCAGCCCTCGGCAAAGATGAAACGGGCCTTTGGGCCGCCCAGCACCCGCAGGCGCAGGGTAAACGGGGCGGCGGCTGCCAGCAGCCGCCGGGACGCCGGATCCAGCCGGGCTAAATGGGTGAAAGCCCCCAGCACCGCGAACATATTGATCTGGGCTAAGGTTTTTTGATCCGTCATTATTCCAGGCAACCCTGCATCAGCAATTTCTGTTTAATATTCCACAATTGCCAGGATAAATCCACATAGTAATCATGAGGATTATCAAAGCGCTTAACCGAATCCCACATAGTCTCCAGCTCAGCCCGGCAATAATCCCGGATCGCGTCCAGGCCGGGCAGATCATAGACCAGCTCGCCCTGGCGGAAGATAGGCTGCTGCAGCTCCCGGGCGGTGAAATCCGTCAGCAGCTTCCGCTTCCACACCGCTTCCGGGTCAAAAATCTCTAAAGGCTGGCTTGCATCTATAGTCTCGTCCCAGACGCAGATCTGGTCGGCAATGGCCTTGCCGCTGTCCTTTTCATAAAGGCGGTAAACCTTCTTGAAATGGGGGTTCGTTATTTTGCTGGCATTTTCGGAAATTTTGATCTTGGGCCGGATATTGCCGGCCCCGTCCTCAATGGCTGCCAGCTTGTACACGCCGCCGAAGACCGGGTCGCTTTTGGCGGTGATCAGCTTCTCGCCTACGCCGAAGATATCCAAAGCCGCGCCCTGGCGCAGCAGCTCCCGGATCAGCCATTCGTCCAGGGAATTGCTGGCGGCGATCCGGCATTGGCTCAAGCCCGCCTTGTCCAGCATGCGCCGGGCCTGCTGGGAAAGAAAGGTCAGATCCCCGGAATCCAGGCGGATGGCGCAGCGCTCCACCCCCAGCTCCTTGAAGACCCGGATGGCGTTGGGGATGCCGCTTTTCAGGGTATTGTATGTATCCACCAGCAGGGTAGGATTATTGGGGTAAATCCGGCAATAAGCCTGAAAGGCTTCGTATTCGCTGTCGAACATCTGCACCCAGGAATGGGCCATGGTGCCGCCGGCCGGCACGCCGTACAGGGCGTCCGTCAGGGTGCAGGAGGTGCCGTGCACACCGCCGATATAGGCGGCCCGGGCGCCGGTCACGGCCGCGTCCGCGCCCTGGGCACGGCGGGAGCCGAATTCCAGCACCACCCGACCTGCGGCAGCGCGGACAATGCGGTTGGCCTTGGTGGCGACCAAGGACTGGTGATTGACGGTCAGCAGCAGATACGTTTCGATGAGCTGGGCCTGGAGGGCCGGGGCCCGCACCGTGACAATGGGCTCATTGGGGAAAACCACCGTGCCCTCGGGCACGGCCCAAATATCCCCGGTAAAGCGGAAATCCTTCAGGTAATCCAGAAAATCCTGGGAGAAAATGCCCTTCCCCTGCAAAAAAGCGATATCCTCGTCGTCAAAGCGGAGATGCTGGATATAATAGACCAGCTGTTCCAGGCCGGCGGCAATGGCAAAGCCGCCCCGGTCCGGCACTTCCCGGAAAAACATATCAAAATAGCTGATCTTCTCGCCAAAGCCGGCTTGAAAATAGCCGTTGGCCATGGTCAATTCATAGTAGTCGCAGAGCAAACCTAAATGTGTGGCATCCATGTGAACACTCTTTTCTATTATGATAGTGCGCGGAGAGCGGCAACGGCAAACAGGCCTTTTCCCCGCAGCCGGAAACCGCGCTTTAACTTTGTTACCCGTTTTTAATTTACTTCAGGCTGGCGGGGCTCTTCCTCCGGGACGTCCCGGGCCTGGTTCCGCTCTTTCAAAGCCCGTTCCAGGGCGTTCAGGATTTTCTCATAACCGGTGCAGCGGCATAAATGGCCGGAGATCAGCCTTCTCAGCTCCTCCCGGCTATAGTCCCGGCCGCTGTCCAGGATTTCCACTCCGGTCATGATCATCCCCGGGGTGCAAAAGCCGCATTGCACAGCGGCTTCCTCAATAAAAGCCCGCTGCAGGGGATGGAGGCCGTCGGCCCCGGCCTGCAGGCCTTCCACGGTGAGGATGGTCTTGCCCTCGGCCCAGGTGGCCAAATAGAGGCAGCTATTGATCACATGGCCGTCCACCAGCACGGCGCAAGCGCCGCATTCCCCCACCTCGCAGCCTTTCTTCACCGAAAGCAGGCCCAGCTGTTCCCGGAGCAGGTCCGCCAGGGACAAGCGGATATCGCAAGCCAGCTCTCTTGGGACGCCGTTCACCGTTGTGTTGATCATCGCCATCATCAGCCTTGCCCTCCCCCGCTATTAATGGCCTGGCCCAAGGCGCGCCGGGCATTCTCCCCGGCAATCTGCAGCCGGAAAGCCCGGCTGGCCCGCCAGGAATCCCTGGGCTGGATTTCCTCCCGCACCAGATCGGCAATGAGGCTTTGGGCTTCCGCCAGCCCCTTGCCCTTCAGGGCCGCTTCTGTTTTCGGAACCCGGATCGGCGTGGGCGCGGCCACGCCCAAGGCGATGCGCAGATCCGCCAGGCATTGCCGGTCCTGGCTCAGCTTCACCAGCACCGCCACGCCCAGGGTGGAAATATCCATGGCGTTCCGCATGGCGTATTTGAGATAGGCCCCCTGATAATCCTGATAGTCCGCCTTTTCCACCAGGATGCGGTAGAGGATCTGGTTATGCCCCAGCTTCACCTGGCCCGGCCCCAGGTAGAAATCGGCGATGTCCAGGGTTTCCAGGCCGCCGGGGCCTTTCAGCTGCAGCTTGGCCCCATAAGCCAGCAGGGCCGGGGCCGTATCGGCGCTGGTGGCGCCATTGCAGAGATTGCCGCCTACCGTGCCCATGGCCCGGATCTGGGGCCCGCCCACCGTGGCCGCGCCTTGGGCCAGCAGGGGCAGATGGGCCTGGATCAGCGGATCCTGGCAAAGCTCCCGAAAGGTGCAGAGGGGGCCGATGGCGACAGCGCCGTCCTCCGTCAGGCTGACGCCCTGCAAATCCTCAGCGTCATGGATGCTGACCAGGCGGCAGTTTTCCAGCTTGCCGGCCCTGAGCTTGACCAAAAGATCGGTGCCGCCGGCGATCAGCCGGGCCTGGCTATGGGTGAGCAAGGCGGCGATGGCCTGGTCGCTGGTTTTGGCCTGGATGATGTTTTTGATATCGAACATCAGATCAACCCCTTTTCACGGAACAGTTCCACCAGCTTGGGCGGGGAAAGCGGCAGGCTGTCCACAGCCACGCCGGTGGCCTGGAAGACAGCGTTACGGATGGCGGGGGCAGGGCTGACAATCGGCGGTTCCCCCAGGGATTTATTGCCGAAAGGCCCGGTGGGGTCGGCCTTGATCACAAAATCGCCTTGAAGATCCGGCAAATCCACAGCGGTGGGCAGCTTATAATCCAGCAGATTGCCGTTGAGCAGCCGGCCCTTGTCGTCATAGAGCAGCTGCTCGGCAAGGGCCGCGCCAATCGACATGGCCATGCCCCCTTCCACCTGGCCGCCGGCCAGGGCCGGGTTGATGACGGTACCGCTGTCATGGACATTGATGATATCGATGATCCGCACCCTGCCCAAAGCCAGATCCACTTCCACCTCGGCAAAGGTGCAGCCAAAGGAATAGGTGTTGTCTGTCTGATGATTGGTGCATTCCGCATGGATATGGCAGCTGTCCGTCAGGCTGTAGAAGGCGTTCATAGCCAGCTCTTCTAGGGAGAGCAGGGCCGCGCCGCTATTTTTGTCCACAATGACGCTGTCCCGGATCTCCAGGACAGCCAGGGGCCGCTCCAGCAGCTTAGCCGCGTATTTGAGGATTTCCCCCCGGAAGGCTTGGCCCGTGACCCGGAGGGAATTGCCGGTGACATAAGACTGGCGGCTGGCATAAGCGCCGGTATCATAGGGGGCCACATCCGTATCCTGGGTGGAGACGATGTGCACATCCTCAAAGCGGAAACCCGTGGCCGCCGCAGCCATCTGGCAAAAAACGGTATCGCCGCCCTGGCCGATCTCCGCGGCGCCCAGATGCAGCTGCATGGTACCGTCCTGGTTCAAAACCATGCGGGAAGTGGAGGTTTCCAGGCTGATGGGATAGACGCCGGTTTTGTAGGTGAAGATGGCCATGCCCACGCCCCGGCGCAGGGGCCCGGTCTGCCGGGCATAATCGGCCCGCTTCTTCTGCCAATCCAGGTAGGCTTCGCCCTTTTCGATACAGGCTTCCAGGGCGCTGCTATGGCAGGTGATGCCGGTGCCCGGGTCGGTAAAGCCTTCTTTCATCATATTTTTCCGCCGCACCGCAATGGGATCCAGGCCCAGCTTGGCCGCCAGGTCATCCATAAGGCATTCAATGGCGAAAGCGCCCTGGGGCACGCCGTAAGCCCGCATGGCCCCGGCGGTGATGGTATTGGTATAAACGGTGCAGGCCTGCTGGGAGATGGCCTGGCTATCCTGGTAAATGCAGCGGATATTGGTCACCGCATTGGCGGCAATGGCATGGCCGTGGGAGGCATAGGCCCCCTGGTCGGAATAGGCCTTCACATCCCGGGCCACCAGGGTGCCGTCAGGCTTGGCCCAGGCCCGGATCCGCACATCCACGGCATGGCGGCAGCGGGTGGATTGGAACACCTCTTCCCTGGTCAAAGTCAGGCGTACGCAGCGGCCCCCCAGCTGCTGGCAGACCCAGGCGTTCAGGGGTTCGTAAAGCACATCCTGCTTATTGCCGAAGCCGCCGCCGATATAGGGCTTGATCACCCGGAACCGGCCCCAGGGCTGGCCCAAGGCCTGGCCGATCACCCGGCGGACGATATGGGGGATCTGGGTGGAGCTGACCACCACGATCTTGCCCCCTTCTTCATAAGCAAAGCTGGTGCAGGATTCGATATGGCAATGGCTGACCCTTTCCGAACGGTAATACTTGTCCAGATAAACCAGATCCGGCTGGGAAACGGCAGCGGCCATGCTGCCCTGATAATAAGTGTGCTGCTTCAGGATATTGCCGGGGAATTCTTCGTGGATGGCTTCCGCCCCCTCGGCCATGGCCGCTTCCATGGTCAGCAGGGGCGCGTAAACCGTATAGTCCACCTTAATGGCCCGGAGGGCCTTGGCGGCGCTGATCTCGTCCTCCGCCACCACCACGGCAATATCGTCGCCGATATAGCGCACCCGGCGGTTCAGCAGCTTCCGGTCAGCCACATCCTGATGCTGGGGATCCACGGACCAGGGATGGCCGGCGGTGGGGAACTGGATATCCGGCACATCCAGGCAGGTATAGATTGCCACCACCCCGGGCAGGCCCAGGGCCTGCTCCACATCGATGGCCTTCACATAACCGTTGGCCACGGTACTGTGAAGCACCTTGGCCACCAGGGCGTAGGGCGGGCAAAGATCTTCCGTGTATTTGGCCAGGCCCCGCACCTTGTCCCGGGCGTCCACCCGGGTCATGCTTTTGCCGATCAACTCATTCATCAACAAATGGCCCTCCTGTCCTTTAAGCCAGGCTGCACCAGCCTATCTACCTGCTCCTCCACGCTTTGCCATGATCCGGGGTCAATGGTCTTATCTTTTGTTCTTTTCCGCTTAATTATCCACAGCAATGATAAGGGGCAACACTGGCCAGGATTTCCCGGCCCGCCACATATTTGGCCCTGAGGCTGTCCTCATGCAGCAGATAAACCGCGCGGACCAGCCTTTCTTCCAAAGTAAAATCATCCGTATTGATCTTTTCATCGTCAATGACCAAGGCGTCCAGGGCAAAGCCGGGCTCGAAAGCGCCTACCCGGCCGAAGAAAGCGCCGCTGCCCCGGGTGGCCAGATAAAAGGCCTCGGCAAAAGCCAGCTGCTGTTCCGCCGGAGCCAGCAGACATTTCCAGAGCTTGGAGACGGCCACCGCGTCCTGGATGGCCCGGAACAGGGAAAGCTGGGCCCCGCCGGCCACATCCGTACCCAGGCCCACCCGCTGGCCCTGGCTGAGATAAGTGCGTACCGGCGCGATGCCGCTCATCAGATTGGTATTGGATTGGGGGCAATGGGCGATAAACACGCCCCGTTCCAGCAGCAGCTGCTGTTCTTCCGGCGGACAATGCACGCAATGGGCCATGATGGTGGGGGTTTGGCCGAAGAGGCCGAAGCGGTCGTAGACCCCGGCATAATGGGGGGCGTCCGGATACAGGGAAGCCACCAGGGCGATCTCGCCCTGGTTTTCCGAAAGATGGGATTGCACCGGCAGGCGGTATGCTTTGGCCAGCCGGCCCAGCTCCTCCAGGAGCGCAGGGGAGCAGGAAGGCACAAAGCGGGGGGTAATGATGGGCTTGACCCGGTCATAATCCCGGGCCAGCAGGGCTTCGATAAAGCGCAGCTCGTCCCCGGCCGCCGCCTCCCCTTCCTTCAGGTCCTCCGGCGCCAGGCTGTCCATGCTGACCCGGCCCACATAAGCAGCCAGGCCGGCGCCTTGCAGCAGATCCGCCAACAGCAGGGTGGCTTCCGTATGCCTGGTGGCGAACATCACGCCCCGGGTGGTGAAGCCCCGGCGCAGTTCCTCAACCAGGCGGCCGTAAGACAAGGCCGCATAATCCAGATCCCGGTAGCGGCTTTCCTCCGGAAAGGCGCAGGCTTCCAGCCAGGGCAAGAGCTCCATATCCATGCCCACCGGGGCGAAAGCCACCTGGGGCCCGTGAAAATGCAGATCCACCAGGCCGGGGATGATCAGGGCGTCGCCGTAATCCTTGACCGCCGCATGGGCGTAGGCCGGAGGCAGCACGGGGAAAACCCCGGCAATCCGGTTGTTTTCCGCCACCAGGTAAGCGTTGTTATGAGAAACCAGGCAACGGTCTTCATCGCAGTAAATGATATTGCCCTTAAGCGCCAGACAAGCCATAAAACCCTCCAGACCGCAGCTTCGAAGCAGGCTCTGCGGCTCATATCATACACTTCATCATACCATATCCCAGCCCCTGCTTCAACAGCGGATCGGATATTTCTCTTATTCTACCCAAAAGCAGGCGGTTAAAGTCCCGCAAAAACCCGGCCAAAGCCTGGCTGGTAAAAGCCGGTTTTAGCAAAACCCCGGCGGCCCGGGGCAAATAAAAAACCCCGCCTGCCGCCGGGGCAAAGCGGGGGACCTGGTCATGAAGCCCGGTCAGGGCCCAGGCTGGCAAAAGCCTGTTTGATCAAGCCGGCTGCCAGGGGGATTTCTTCCTCCGCCAGGGTGCGGGGATCCAGGATGATTTTCTCCTCCCGGATATAGGCCAGCAAGGCCGGGTTCCCCTGCCGCAGCCGCTCCGCCACAGCCGTGCTCCCCAGCTGCCAGGGTTTCAGCGTCACCAGGGTGGTGGGCAGCTGCACCAGGGGCAGGCTGCCGCCGCCCACCTCGGAGACGCCTTCCGCCAGCCGCACCGCTGCCGGGCAGCCGTTGATCAGCTCCGCCAGCCGCAAGGCCCGGGCCCGGAGCTGTTCCGGCTGGGTCAGGATCATCCGCAAAACCGGCAGTTCCGCCGCGGCCTTGCCGCTGCGGTACAACAGCAAGGTAGCTTCCAGGCCCGCCAGGGTAAATTTATCCACCCGGAGGGCGCGGATCAGGGGATTGGCCCTGATCTGTTGGATATAAGCGGCTTTGCCCAGGATGATGCCGGCCTGAGGCCCGCCCAGCAGCTTATCCCCGGAAAAGCTGACCAGATCCACCCCGTCGGCGATCACCTGGCCGACCAGGGGTTCCGCACCCACGCCCTGCTCCACCAGGGGGAAGAGGCAGCCGCTGCCCAAATCGTCGTAGAGGGGCAGGCCATGGCGATGGGCCAGGGCGGCCAGCTCCCCATGGCCGACCCGGCCAATGAAGCCGCCCATGCTGAAATTGCTGGGGTGCACGGTCAGCAGCAGCTTGGTCCGGTCAGTGACGGCCGCTTCATAGTCCCGGAGATAGGTTTTATTGGTAGCGCCCACTTCGGTCAGGACAGCGCCGCTCTTGTTGATCATATCCGCAACCCGGAAGCCGCCGCCGATCTCCACCAGCTGCCCCCGGCTGATAATGGCCTCGCCCCCGGCAGCCAGGGTGTTCAGCACCAGGAATACCGCCGCCGCATTATTATTCACCACCAGCCCATCCTCGGCGCCGCTTAAATCCTGCAGCAATTCCCGCAGATGTTCCTGCCTGTCCTCCCGCTGGCCGCCGGCCAGGTCCAGCTCCAGATTGCAATAATGCCGGGCCGCCGTTGCCATGGCCTGGGCCGCGCTTTCCGCCAGGGTGGCCCGGCCCAGATTGGTATGCAGCACCACGCCGGTGGCATTGAGCACCCGCACCAGGGAAGGGTCGCATAAAGAGCGGGAATAGCCCTTGGCCAGGGACAAAGCCTGGCTGAACAAGGCTTCCTTATCCAGATCCGGCTCCGTATCCGCCAGCTGGGGCAGCAGTTCCCGGAGCTTGGCCACCGCCGCCCGGGAGGCCCGGAGCAAAAGCTGCCTGCTGCAGCCGCCGGCTTCCTTTTCCAGCGCCATCACCAGAGTATCGATTTTGGGCAATACGGCATAATCCATCTCAGTCCCCGCCTTTATCAGTGGTGTTGATTTAGGATATTTCTTGCATTTCTTGCTCTTTCCGCCAAATCCTTCTTTTCCAGCACCCCCTTGCATCAGGCCGGGGAGGATTATATAATGGAGCCGGGCCAACTGCCCATGATAAGGAGACGTTTATGGATAAAAAAGAAGCCCGGGCCCTGATCCGGGCCAGGCTGAAGCAGACGCCGGCCCAGGAATTGGCCGAAGCGGATCAGCTGATCCGCCAAAGGTTGCTGGGCCTGGACGCCTATCAAAAGGCCGGGACGGTGTTCTGCTATGTTTCTTTTGGCCAGGAGCTGGATACCCGGCCCCTGCTCCAGGCTATTTTGGCTGATGGAAAAAGGCTGGCCGCGCCCCTGATCCTGGGGCCGGGCCTGATGGAAGCCAGGGAGATCCTGGATCTGTCCCAGCTGGAGCCTGGGGCCTTTGGCATCAGCACGCCGCCGGAAACAGCCCCGGCCATCCCCCAGGAAGAGCTGGAGCTGGCCTTAGTGCCGGGGCTGGCCTTTGACCAGGGGCGCTGGCGCTTGGGCCGGGGCGGCGGCTATTATGACCGCTGGCTGGCTGCTTATAGCGGGATCAGCCTGGGCCTGGCCAGGGAAATACAAATGCTGGACGGGCTGCCCCATGACGAGTGGGACTGCCGCGTCCAGCTATTGCTGACAGAGCAACGGCTGTTCCAGGCCTGAGCCTTAGCCGCGCCCTTCTGGATCGGGTAAAAACCTTCTGTTAATAGATGTCGTTATAGCCCAGATTGGGACGGGTGTTCACATTATCCGGAATCGTGGGCGTATCCATGGTGCTCATGCCGTCATTGACGCCGGTACCGTAGGGATCGGCCGTATTATTCGTCATGTTATCCAGATCATAAGCGGTGATATTATCCCAATCCCGGATCGACACCACCTGGCCGTTTTCCACGGTCAGGCAATAAAGATTGTCCCGCTTCGCGTCGATAGCGCCATTGATATAGTCGATGCCGGAGCTGTAGTCCAGATTGCCCGCGGCCGTATCCTGCATATCAAAGGCCAGGTTATCGGCTAAAGGCAGCATGCGGCTGACCCGGGCGGTATTGTAGCGGTAAAGGCCGTTATTGAAATCCGTATCCCCCAGGCCCAGCTGGTTCCGGCGGGTATTGTCATCGCTTCTGACCAGCTCCACTTCTTCAAAGGTGACGGTGCGGGCCTGCTCATTGATTTCCCGGACATAGCCGTAGATCTGCTGAGCCGTGGTGCCCGCCACCCGCCGGCTGGTCACGCCGTTGTCAGTACCGTTGTCAGTGCCGTTGTCAGTGCCGTTGCCATTGGCGGCGCCGTTATCCCCACCGTTGTTCTCCACGCCGTTGTTGTCAACGCCGTTATTATCGGTAAGGCCGTTGTCAGTGACATTGTTATCGTTGGGATTATTGTCGGTGGTTCCGCTATTATCGGTGACGCCGTTACCCGGAACCGTAGCATCGGGGGCACAGCCTGTCAATAAAAGACCCAGCGCCAAAACGGCTGTTAAGACCAGTAAACTAAACTTCTGCATATCATTTTTTTCCTTTCAATTTTTGCTCTTATTGTGCCGAAGCCTGGCGGAAATATGCAGGGAAAAGCTGTAAAAATTTAACGCAGGTACTCCATGGGGTCGGTGCAAATATTATTCACCCGCACCTCAAAATGCAGATGGGGCCCGGTGGAATTGCCGGTGCTGCCCACCAGGGCGATACTGTCTCCCTGGCGCACCCTTTCCCCATCTTGCACCAGCAGGGCGGAAGCATGTCCGTACAGGGTTTTCAGGCCGTTGCCATGATCCACCATCACCGTATAGCCATAGGCGTTGTTTTTCCAGCCGGCCTCAATGACCTGGCCGCTTAAAGCCGCCTTGATCGGGGAACCGGTATCCGCGGCAATATCCAGCCCATAGTGGAAGCCGGTGTCCCGCCAGCCATAGCGGGAACTGATCACCCCTTCAACAGGCCAGGTCAGAGCAGAGCCCCGGGAAGCCAGGGCTGCCACAGCCGGATATTCGGCTTGCATCGGCCCTTCCACCACGGATTGCTCCTCAGGCAGGGGCACATAAACCGTCATACCGGGATAGAGCCTTTCGGCATCCAGACTTTCGTTGCAATCAAGCATATCCGCCACGCCCACCCCATATTCCCGGCCAATGGACCACAGGGTATCGCCGCTCTGGACAATGGCGGGCTGCAGGGGTTCCAAGGGCAGTACCAGCAGGGTGCCTTCCGGCAAATCATTGCCTGCCAAATCATTGGCAGCCATCAGCAAAGCCGGGTCAATGCCGCTTTGCGCCGCCAAGCCGGACAGGGTGTCCCCTTTGGCGCTGATATAATATTGTGAAGCAAAGGCCGGGCCGGCGGCCGACAGCATCAGGACAATGGTCAAAAGCGTTAGCAGAGATAATCGGATTTTTTGCATAAAGCATCTCCTTTCAGCGCCATTATACCCACTGGGAAGAAAAATATTCCCAAAATGGGGTAATAGTGGTATTATGTAAAGGAACGCGCCCGGCTGCGGCTGAGAAAAAGCCTGTTCGGGCCGGATTTTGGAGGTAAATCCATGGCAGTTATGCTTTTTGCCCGGCCCGACGGGCAATGGTTTGATTTCCCGCCCCTGGAAATGGCCGGGCAGCATGGGGAACGGCTGACCCTGCCCACGAAAAAGGAGCTGATCCCCCTGCCGGAAGGGGCCACCCTGACCATGATGCCGGGCAGCCTGCCCATTGGCTTCAGCCGGGAGGATAATGAATTCCTGGCCCTGGGCGAAAACCCCTATAAACAAAAAAAGTCCGAGCCGGTATATGCGGTGGCGGCCCTGCTGCCTCAGGGCTATACCCGGCTGCTGCTGCCGGCAACGGAGATTGCCGGGGCGCCCCTGCCCATCCTGGGCTATACGGCGGTGGGCATTGATAAGGGCAAGCTGGTGGTGGCTGCCGCGGCCACGGACGACCATGAATTATGGAACCCCCAGCATTTTAATACCCCGGATTTGCCGGAGCGGGTGGCCCAATTCCAGGCAAAATTCCCCCGGAACCGCATCATCCAACAGCTGGCCCGCTGCAGCCTGGAATACGGCTGCTTCACCGCCCAGAATATTTTTTACCGCCGCTGGGAAGGAGGCGTGCCGGTGAGCCCGGCCTGCAACGCCGCCTGCCTGGCCTGCCTCTCGGAGCAGCCGGACGCTTGCTCGCCCCAGCAGCGCATTGATTTCTGCCCCCAGGCTGAAGAGATCGCTGAGATTGCCGTGCCCCATCTGGAACAGGCGGAACAGGCCATTATCAGCTTCGGCCAGGGCTGCGAGGGCGAGCCCAGCCTGGCTCAGAGCCAGATCTGCCAGGCCCTGCGCCTGATCCGCAGCCGCACGGACCAGGGCAAGATCAATATCAACACCAATGCGGGCCATACCGAAGCCATCGGCCATTTGCTGGCCGCGGGCATGGACAGCTTCCGCGTCAGCCTTTTCTCTCCCCTGGCCGGGGAATACGCGGCCTATCATCAGCCCCGGGATTATGGCTTCCCGGATGTGCTGGCTTCCCTGAGGCTGATCCAAAAAGCAGGGCGCCCGGCAGCCCTGAATCTGCTGGCCTATCCCGGCTTCACCGATACGGAGCAGCGGCTGGCAGCCCTGGTCAGCCTGGCCCGGGAATACGGGCTGGCCCAGATCCAGCTCAGGAACCTGAACTGCGACCCCCGGCTGATGACCCCCTTCTGCCAAGGGCAAAGGGGCATGGGCATGGGCCCCTTCCTGGCGGAGCTGGCTAAAGCCCTGCCGGAAACAGCCATCGGCAGCTACAGCCATGCGTAAATTTTTCTTTACAAAATCATGGATTTATGATATATTAATCAAGCTGGCTTTTATGCCAGTAGCTGCGTTAGGAAAGAGGTGACCATCGTGAAAGAAAATATCCATCCCAAGTATTTTGAGGCGGAAGTGATCTGCTCTTGCGGCAACCGGTTCAAAACCGGCTCTACCCGGAAAGAGATCAAAGTGGAAGTTTGCTCCCAATGCCATCCTTTCTATACCGGCTCCAAGCGTCTGCTGGTTGAAAGCGGCGGCCGCGTTGATAAATTCCGTAAAAAATACGGCCTGTAAGCCGTTACTTTTCCCCAGGAATAAAAGCCAGGCCAGGGCTTGCTGTCTGTGAAGAACAGGCGGCAGGCCTTTTAGCTTTGCCCGCGCCGGGACCGGGCATAAAAAAACCCCGATCTTTAGCCGCGGCATAAAGATCGGGGCGCTCTGCTTTAAAGGGGGTTTTGGGGAACAAATCTGGGGAAAAGGGAAAGCTGCTCTTTTAGAGCAGCTTAACAGGCTTTAATTCCACTTACGCTTTCTGGCGGCTTCAGCCTTCTTCTTTCTTTTCACGCTGGGCTTCTCATAATGCTCATGCTTGCGTATTTCCGCCATGACGCCGGACTTCTGGCAGGTACGCTTAAAACGGCGCAAAGCGCTGTCCAAAGATTCGTTTTTGCCTACGCGAACTTCACTCACTGGTATCCCTCCCCTCATGGTACCGGATGGCACGGAAGCGCTTGGTCAGGCTCCATCATGTGCCGCACCTGCTTATTATAGCCTATTTTGCGGCTCGCGTCAACTGTTCTTGGGCAAATGGGCCTAAAAAATGTCCGCCCAGCAAATGATAATGCAGATGGGCAATTTCTTGGCCGCTATCCGCCCGGCAATTGCAAACCACCCGGTAACCGCTTTCGGCAATGCCCAATTCCTCCGCCAGCCGCTTCACCACCCAATTCATTTTCCCCAGCAAGCGGCTGTCTGCTTCCGTCATTTCCGCCAGAGAGGCGATATGCTTTTTGGGGATGACCAGCACATGCACCGGCTCCAGCGGGTGCAAATCATTAAAAGCCACGATATCCTCATCCTCGTACAGCAGGGGGCTGGGAATATCCCGGTCCGCGATACGGCAGAAAATACAATCCTTGCGCTCCATGTTATCTCACCTGCTCTCCTTTACGCGTTTGCCTAATTTCATTTCATTAGCCTTATTATATCAGCTTTTCAGCAGCCGGAACAGCAATTGATATTTCACCCCGGAGCGGGCATAGGGCGAGGTCAGCTCATAAAGGATCCCGTTATGGATAAAGCTCAGGCGCATCCGTTCATGGCAGCTGATCTCCCGGATCTCCGCCAGGGGAAAAACCAGGGCGGCGCCGGCGGGCCGGGTCAGGGTCAGGGTATCGGCAAACAGGGCCAGATCCGCCTGGAAGCTTTCGCCGGTGGCCGGCAGGGTGACATCCTGCCCGGCGTCGGCCAACAGCGGCCCCGGATGGGTCCCGGCCTGGGCGGCCAGATCCCGGAGCCAGCCTTTTTGCCAGGCAAACCAGTCCTGCACCGTGGCGAAAGGGGGCTTCCCGGCCTGGGCCTGGAAAAAGCCGTAGGCGTCGTAAGTCAGGCTCAGGCCGCAGCCGCAGCGAAAGGTCTCGCCCCGGCTGACCAAGCCCCCGGTCTGATGACAAATTGGGCAGGCGAACAAGGCGGTCTCCAGGCTTTCCGCCGGGGTCTTGCCCCGGTAGGGGATAGGCTGCCGGGCCTGTTCCGCATAGGCGTCCACAAACAGATCCGCCACGATTTGCCGCTGCAGCGCTTCCCGGCTCATGGCCTGCAGCTGCTCCGGGCTGTATTCCGCCACCAGCTCGCCCCAGGCCCGGCCCTTCCGCCAGCCCTTGCCCCAGCGGGGGTGGGCGAAATAGCCACCATGCAGGCGGTAAGTGATTAAAGCCGCGCCGCTGAGCTTGGCCAGATGGGCGGCGTTCTCCGGGATGGGCATGGGCAGGCCGTCATAAGTACATTCGCCCTCAATAAAGACGCAGACATTATGTCCCTGGCGCAGCTGGCGCAGGATGGCCATGGCCGTATCCGTCTCGGTGCGGGCTTTGGTGCGGAGAATGGGGTGAAACAGGGCCTGGATCAGCCTGCCGCCTTTCCGCCGCACCACATGCTCGGAAGCCACGAAATACATATGCCGGGGAAAATCCGCCCCCACCATGGCCGGGTCCAGCAGGGTCTGGTGATTGGCGTATACCAGATAAGTAGGCGC
>DAIMZM010000059.1:0-15127 GCA_036733985.1 Bacillota bacterium | reverse complement strand
CCTTCGCAGCCATGGCAAAGGCCCCCACCGTGATCAGGAACTGCCAATGCAGCTGTTCGCCTAAGGTCTTCAGGATCAGGCCGGCCAGGAGGGAAGCGAACAGCCCTTGGGCCATGGCTGCGAAGGGCTTGTACACTAAATGATCGACGCTGAAGACGATGTCCTTGCGGGTCAGAAAAGCTTTCAACCCCTCACGCTTTGCCATTGTTATCCTTCCTGCCAAAGATGGTTTTGATGTTGGGCCTGTCGTCGGCAGGCGGCATCGTGTCGTTGGCATTAAAATGATCGAATTCATCGGTGATCTTGATATGGGCGGAAGGGATTTCTTCCCCATCTTCTGCCGGCGGGGGGGCGGCCGGGGGCGGAACCTGTTCCTTAACCAGGGATTTGGCCTGCTCGATCCGCTCTTTTTCCAAGCGGTCGCCTTCCTTCCGGGCCTGCTCCGCGGCAACAGCGGATTTTTTCCGTTCTTCTTCGGCTTTGAAGGCGGCCTCGGCGGCTTCCCGCATGGCCGGGGAAGCGGAAACGCTGTTTTTCATGATGCGGTAGAATTCAGCCGCCTCAATGGTTTCCTTCTCCATCAGCCGGGCAGCCACCGCGTTCAGCTCATCCAGATGCTCCCGCAAGATCTGCTCCGCCCGGTGATAAGCTTCGTCCATCAGCCGCCGGGCTTCTTTATCAATGGCATAGGCAATGGCTTCGCTGTAGTTGCGTTCCTGGGAAAGATCCCGGCCCAGAAAAATCGTTTCCTGGCGCTTGCCGAAGGTCAGGGGGCCCAGCTCCTCGCTCATGCCGTAGCGGGTGATCATTTCCCGCACCGTGCCGGTAGCCCGCTCCAGGTCGTTCTGCGCGCCGGTGGAAACATCCTTCAGCACCAGGGCTTCGGCCATCCGGCCCCCTAAGAGCAGCACCAGGGAATCCAGCATCTGGGATTTGGTGGCGTAATTCCGGTCCTCCTTGGGCAGGAGCAGGGTATAGCCGCCGGCCCGGCCCCGGGGGATGATGGACACCTTATGCAAAGGATCGGAATTAGGCAGGAAATAAGAAACCACCGCATGGCCGGCCTCATGATAAGCCACCAGCTTTTTCTCTTTGTCACTGATGACCTTGGATTTTTTCTCCGGCCCGGCAATGACCCGCTCCACCGCCTGCTCCAGCTCGTCCATGCCGATTTTCCGCTTATCGTGGCGGGCGGCCAGCAGCGCCGCCTCATTCAGCACATTGGCCAGATCGGCGCCGGTAAAGCCGGGGGTGCGGCGGGCGATCACATCCAGGTCGATATAATCTTCCAGGGGCTTGTTCTTGGCATGCACGTCCAGGATTTGACGGCGCCCCAGCACATCCGGGGCGTCTACCGTCACTTCCCGGTCAAAGCGTCCCGGGCGCAATAGGGCCGGATCCAGGATATCCGGACGGTTGGTGGCGGCCATCACGATCACGCCTTCATTCTCGGAAAAGCCGTCCATTTCCACCAGCAGCTGGTTCAAGGTTTGTTCCCGCTCGTCATGGCCGCCGCCTAAACCCGCGCCCCGCTGGCGGCCGACCGCGTCGATCTCATCGATAAAGATGATGCAGGGCTTATGCTTTTTCGCCTGCTCGAACAAATCCCGCACCCGGGACGCGCCCACGCCCACGAACATTTCCACAAAGTCCGAGCCGGAAATGGAGAAAAAGGGTACGCCGGCTTCGCCAGCCACAGCCCGGGCCAGCAGGGTTTTGCCGCAGCCGGGGGGGCCGTAAAGCAGCACGCCCTTGGGGATACGGGCGCCCAGGACGTTGAATTTCCGGGGATCCCGGAGGAAGCCCACCACTTCTTCCAGCTCCTCCTTGACCTCGTCCACGCCGGCCACATCCTCGAAGGTGACCTTTTTACGGCTGTCGGTTTGCAGTTTGGCCCGGCTTTTGCCGAATTGCATCACCTTGCCGCCGCCGCCCTGGCCCTGCTGCATCAGGAAGACGAACAGGCCCACGATCAGCAGCATGGGGATAAAGGTGATCAGGAAGGAGGACCACCAGGAGGTGGTGACCACGTCATAATTGATGGCAACGCCATAAGAATTCAAATAATCCGCAATGGAGGTATCCGGGAAAACAACGGCTGAAAAAGACCGGCCGTCAACCAGCTCGCCGGTGATGGTATAGCGCCCGGAATCATTGTCATTGGCAATGGAAACTTCGGTGATCTGGCCGGTTTCCACCATGGAACGGAAACTGGTGTAGTTGAGCTGAGTCACGCTTTCAGTAGGCGCTCCCCACCAGGTGTAGAAAGATAAAACAATTAAAACGATGAGAATAAAAACCGTGGAGTTTTTCAGTAATCTGTTCAAACCCGCGCTCCTTTCAGTATAGGGGTTCAGCGGCATAGCAGGATAGCATATATTTTACTAATTTTATATGATATCACAATGTCTGACTTTTATCAATACGGATTTGCCGCTGCCCGGCCTGGCCCGGGTGGCCTTCTTCAGCAGCGGCGCCCAGATGATTTCCTGATCCAGCAGCAGCAAAGGCCAGGTATTGCGTTGGTAAGCGGGGATTTTGTGGTCGATGAAAATATCTTTCAGCTTGGTGCGGCCCCTTTGGCCGCTGCTGGGCAAATAATCCCCTTCCCGCCGGGTGCGCCAAGTAAGGCGGGATACCGCCGCTTCCGGCACGCAGAACTCATAAGGCAGGCGCAGGGCCGGGCGCTGTTCCAGGCTGGCGGTGTATTCCCAGCCCCAGCCGCCCAGGCTATGCCAGCAGCCGTCCGCGATCAGGGGATAACTGTCATCAAAGACGGGCAGGGGCGGAATTGCCGTATCAAAGCAGATATTGCCCCGCCGGTAGGCCAGCAGGCCGCCGGGCAGGGACACGGATTGTTCGTCTTTTAGGGCCAGCATGGCTTCCACCTGGCAAAAGCTCAGCTCCGCCACATCCCCGGCCAGCAGGCAAAAGGCTTTTTTCAGCACCCGGCGCTTCAGGGCCAGGGGCAATTGGGCAAAGCCCCCGGCGTCTACGGCCCGGTCGTCCCGGAGCAGTACCTCGGCCAGGGCGTTTTCCGCCAAATCATTGAGCAGGGCGTCCTCGTCCCGGCAAATATCAGCGGTGGCGTTCAGCGCCTCCACCACCTGGGGATTGAATTCCCGGAGCAGGGGCATCAGCTGCCAGCGGATGCGGTTGCGCTGGTATTTGACAGAATAATTGCTTAGATCCTCCCGGTGTTCCAGGCCCAGTCCCTCCCCATAGGCCACGATCTCTTCCCGGGATAAGGGCAGCAGGGGCCGGATGACCTGGTTCTTCGCCGGGGACATGCCGGAAAGGCCGGTCAGGCCGCTGCCCCGCAGCAAATGCAGGAGCAGGGTTTCCGCCTGGTCGTCCCGGTGATGGGCCGTGGCGATGGCGGCCGCTCCCAGCTTATAAGCCAGGCTGAACAAAAAGGCATAACGCTCCCGGCGGGCCGTATCCTGCAGGTTTTTCCCTTTGGCCAGGCTGGCAATATCCTCGGCGCCCAGATAAAAGGGCAGCTGATATTTTTCCGCCAGGCAGCGGACAAACTCGGCTTCCTCGGCAGCCTCCGGCCGCAGCTGATGATTGAAAGTGGCGGCGACGGCTTGAAAATCCAGCTTATTCTGGAGGCGGACCAGCATATCCATCATGACCACGGAATCGATGCCGCCGGATATGGCCAGCAGCACCCGGTCGCCCCGTTTGATCAATCCTTGTTCCCTGATATAGTTTTCCACCGTGTCCAGCGCTTCCATGCGGCCTCCTTGGGGATTTTCCCAAAACTTGTTTGGCTTTTTTCACTATTTCTCTGCCGCGTTGGCTTTTCCTGCCATTTCATTAGCCAGGGCTGGCTGGGCAATGGGCAGAAAAAATGCTTTTCCTGAAAATCCAGGGAGGATTAACGGCAATAAAGGTGAAAATAAACAATTTATCGAAGGGAGGGTTCTCCGTGAAAAAACATCTGCTTGCGCTGGTTTTGTGTTGCGCCGTATTTTTAGGCTGCTCTCCCGCCGCCCTGGCCTTTGCCGTGGACGCCAAAGCCGCCGTCCTCATGGACGCGGCCACCGGCCGGATCATCTTTGAACAAAACGCCCATGAATCCCTGCCGCCGGCTTCCACCACGAAAATCCTCACCGCCCTGCTGACCCTGGAAAATGTGACGGATTTACAAAAAACCGTCACCCTGCCGGCGGATTTTGTCAATGTGGGGGAAAGCGGCGTTTATCTGGAAGCCGGGGAAACCCACACCTTCCTGGATCTGCTATACGCCCTGCTGCTGCGTTCCGCCAATGACGCCGGCCAGGCCCTGGCCATCGGCGTCTCCGGCAGCGAGGAAGCTTTTGTGGCGCTGATGAACAAGCGCAGCCAGGAGCTGGGGTTGAAGGACAGCTCCTGGGCCAATCCCCATGGCCTGGATGACGACAAGCATCTGACCTCCGCTTACGATTTGGCCAAAATCACTCAGGAAGCTTTTAAGCATGACCTGTTCAATGAAATCATTGTCGCGGAGAGCTGGACCATGCCCTGGCAGGGCAATAGCTATGACCGCTCCCTTTATAATCATAATCAGTTCCTGGATCTGTATGAAGGCGGGGACGGGGTGAAAACCGGCTATACCGGCCAATCCGGCTCCTGCCTGGTGGCTTCCGCCACCCGGGACGGCATGCGGCTGATCGGCGTGGTGCTGGGCTGCGCGGACCAGGCCCATTATGATGAGATGATCAAGCTAATGGATTATGGCTTCAGCGGCTATGAGGCGGTGAAGGTGGGTAGCGCCGGCGACGTGGTGGGCAGCGTCAAGGTGATCAACGGCAATATCACCGCCGTGAACGCGGTTTTAGGCCAGGATGTGGTGCTGGCTGTGGAAAAGGGCGAGCGCTTCAAACCCCAGCCGGCCTATGATTTCCCCGCTGCTTTGGAAGCGCCTTTCCAAGCCAGCGAGCCCATTGGCCTGGCCACTTACCTTGATACCGCCGGGAACAAGGCGGAAGCCCCCATCTATGCGGCTAAGGGCGCGACCCTCTATACCTTCGGCCTGGTCTTTAAAAGCTGCTGGCAGGCGTTTATTGCCGCCTTTCTCTAAAATAGGCCCCTGATGAATAGCTGGCACACCCCCGTCATAGTAGTATGACGGGGGTGTTTTTATGCTGAACTGGCTTTGGTTTTTCTTGCTGGCCTCAGGCCTGCTCTTTGGCGCGGTCAACAATAATCTGGACGCGGTGACGGAAGCGGCTTTCAGCGCCGCGGAAGACGCGGTCAATATGTGCATCGGCCTCTGCGGCATGATGTGCCTTTGGCTGGGCTTGCTGAAAATCGCTGAGGAGAGCGGCCTCACCGATAAGTTCGCCCGGCTGCTTTCGCCCCTGATCGCCCGGCTGTTTCCCGGCGTGCCCCGGCGGAGCGCCGCCTTTGAGCTGATCGTGATGAATATTTCCGCCAATCTGCTGGGCCTGGGCAATGCGGCCACGCCTTTCGGCATCAAAGCCATGACTGAGCTGCAAAAGGCCAATCCCCAGCCGGAGCTGGCCACCGCGCCCATGGTGACCCTGCTGGCTCTGAATACCGCCGGCATTACCTTCCTGCCCACCACCGTGATCAGCCTGCGAATGGCGGCCGGCAGCCAAGCTCCCGCCGCCATTATTCTCCCCACCTTCCTGGCCTCCCTGACCGGAATGATTTTCGCCATCGCCCTGGACGCTGCCTTGCGGCGGAAGCATTTCGGACGATGACGGACTTGTTGTCCCATTACGCGGTGCCCCTGCTGATGCTGCTGATCCCTTTTTACGGGCTGATCCGGGGCAAACCGGTTTACGAGCTGTTTGTCAGCGGCGCGGCGGAAGGGATCGGCCTGATGCTGAGCATCCTGCCCTATCTCCTGGCCATGCTGGTGGTGATCGCGGTTTTCCGGGCTTCCGGCGCTTTTGCCGCCCTGGCCGGGTTCCTGGCCCCGGTCACCGACGCCTTGGGCATACCCCCGGAGGTGCTGCCGGTGGCGATCATGCGCCCGCTGTCCGGCAACGGGGCCCTGGCTTTGACCGCCGACGTGATCAATACCAGCGGCCCGGACAGCCCGGCGGGCCTTTTAGCCTCGGTGATGCAGGGCAGCACCGATACCACCTGCTATATCCTGGCCGTCTACTTCGGCGCGGTGGGGGTGAAAAAATACCGTTATGCCCTCACCGTGGGCCTGGCCGCGGACCTGGTCAGCTTTCTGGCGGCAGTGGTGTTTTGCCGCATCTTCTTTGGCGGATAGAAAAAGCGCCCCGCAAGGGAGCGCTTTTTCTTGGGTGGGACAATCTCCGGAGAGATAATTGCGGTTTTGTCAAAAGCCGGAAAAACTTTTCAGCCGGGATCTGTTTTTGGCCGGCTGCCGGCGGCTTGCCGTGAATCCATGGCTTGTAAGTACGTCTCCATTATATACCATTGTGTATGGGGAAGCAAGACTAATTTTTCAGAATATTTGTTGAATAGCCGGGGAAAAACCAGGTTATTGGCTGGTATGCGCTTCATAATTTGGGAGCCGGGGCGCTGTTTGCGGTTTGACTTTGAAAGTCAACGGTGTTAGTATTGTTGGTATGAATATCATGCATTTTGCCGGCGGCGGCGATATCGGCGGCGCCAAAACCCATATCCTGTCCCTGGGCAAGGAACTGTCCCGGGAGAATGAATTCCACCTGGTCAGCTTCCGCCCCGGCCCCTTTGCCGAAGAGGCCCGGGCCCTGGGGCTGGACGTGACTGTGGTGGACAGCGCCTGGGATTTGATTTCCGGGCTCCGTACCGCCTTAAAAGCAGTGGACGCCTTTAAGCCGGATGTGATCCATTGCCATGGGGCCAAGGCCAATATGATGGGCGTGCTGGTAAAAAAGCTGCGCCGCGTCCCTATTGTCACCACAGTCCATTCCGACCCGGCCCGGGATTATATGGGCGCGCCTTTGAAGCAGTGGACTTTCGGCAATATCAATTTCTGGGCCCTCCGGCGCATGGATTATTATATGGCCGTGGCCGGCCGGATGGAGCAGACCCTGATCCACCGGGGCATCGACCCCCAGAAAATTTTCATCATCCATAACGGCCTGGATTTTTCCTCAGCCAGCGACCAGCCCCGCCCTTTAAGGCAGGAGGGGGATATTGTGGTGGGCATCGCCGCCCGCCTGACCCCGATCAAGAACATTCCCAGCCTGCTCCGGGCTTTTGCTCAGGCTTATAGCCGGAATCCCCGTTTAAGGCTGAAAATCGCCGGCAGCGGCGAGGACGAGGCTTCCCTGAAAGCCCTGGCCCATAAGCTGAATATTAGCAGCCGGGTGGATTTTGTGGGCTGGGTCACAGATATGCGGGAGTTTTTCGCCGGCGTGGACATCAATGTCCTCAGTTCCTTTTCCGAGACTTTTCCTTATTCCCTGCTGGAAGGGGCCTATCAGCATTGCGCCGCCATTGCCAGCCGGGTGGGGGGCATTCCGGAGCTGATCAATCATGAGGAAAGCGGCTTCCTGTTCCAGCCGGAGGATGTGCACACCTTTGCCGAATATATTTACCAGCTTTCCGTAGACGCCCAGCTGAGAAGCCGCCTGGCTGAAAACCTCTATCAGCGGGCTAAGGCGGAATTTTCCCTGGCCCGGATGCGCCAGGTGCAGCAGGAAGTCTATCAGGTCATCGGCAAACGGGCCGTGATGAATGGCCGTCAGGGCGCGGTGATCTGCGGCGCTTACGGCCGGGGCAACGCCGGTGACGAGGCCATCCTCCAGGCCATTGTGGGCCAGATGCGGGCGATCAACCCGGATATGCCCCTGACGGTGCTGAGCCGTAATAAGGAAGAGACCCGTCTGACCAACCGCACCAATTCCATTTATATTTTCAATGTGCCGGCCTTTATCAAGCATTTGCTGCACGCCCGCATCTTTATCAATGGCGGCGGCAGCCTGATCCAGGACGTGACCAGCTCCCGCTCCCTGTTTTTCTATTTGTTCACTCTCTACGCGGCCAGGATCTGCGGCTGCCGGGTCATCATGTACGGCTGCGGCATCGGCCCCATCAACCGGGCTGCCAACCGCCGCATCGCCGCCCGGGTGCTGAACCGGAACGTGGAGATCATCACCCTCCGGGACAGCGTCTCCCTACAGGTGCTGTCGGAAATGGGCGTGGACAAGCCGGAGCTGCATCAATCCGCAGACCCCACGGTGAATTTGGCCAAAGCCGGGCCGGAGCGGGTGGCGGCGGCCTTTGCCCGGGAAGGCATACCGCCGGAACTGCCTAAGATCTGCTTCTGCCTGCGGAACTGGCACAGCTTCACCCACCCGGAATATATCGCCGCGGCAGCGGATTACGCTTATGAGAAATACGGCCTGGTGCCAATATTCCTTCCCACAGAGCTGCCTCGGGATATTGAGGCGGCGGAAAAGGTCATCCCCTGGCTCCACGGGCCTTATTATTCCTGCCGCCAGCGGCATGGGGTGGAGGAGATCCTGGGCATGCTGGCGGAGATGCAACTGGTGGTGGGCATGCGTCTGCATTCCCTGATCTTCTCGGCCAGCGGCGGCGTGCCGGTGATCGGCGTCTCCTATGACGTGAAGGTGGACAGTTTCATCCAGGATATCGGCAGCCAGGCTTGCATCCCCCTGGCGGAGCTGACTGTGGAAAAGCTCTGCGCTGAAATCGACAAATTCGCGGCAGCCGGCTTTCCCCGGGCCGTCAGCGCCATGGAGAAGCTGCGGCAGCGGGAAAGCGTCAACAGCCAATCCGCCCGGCGGCTGCTGGAAGCTTTGGAGAAAAGGCAGAAAGGCTAATAAAGCAAAGAGGTTACGATGGGGAACATTGTCTGTCTATCCACGTCCAATTATCATCCTTATCCCACCCGGAAGCAGAATGTGATGAACCGGATCCGGGCTGAGGAAATCCTTTATTTCGACCCACCTGTCAGCTATCTGGCCCCCCTCAAAGACAAAAGCCTCCGGCCCAGGCTCAAGGCCTGGCGGCGGGGAGGGGAGCGGGCCGGGGCAAACATCACGGTCTACGCCCTGCCGCCGGTGCTGCCCTTTGGCAACCGCTACCGCTGGCTGAACCGGCTGAACCAGCGCTGCCAGGCCCGCTATATCCGGCGCGTCCTGGCCCGGCACGGCTTTGATCAGCCCCTGCTCTGGTGTTATTCCCCCACGGCTGCGGATCTGGCCGGGCGATTGCCCCATGCCGGCCTGGTTTACGACTGCGTGGACCGGCATTCCGCCTATCAGGGCATGCTGGACCCGGCAATGGTGGATACTATGGAGAAGGATTTGGCCACCCAAGCCGACCAGGTTTTCTGCACCGCCGCCGGGCTCTACGACACCCTTAGCCAGTACAATACCCAGACCGCCCTGATCCCCAACGGCGCGGCTTACGCGCTGTTTGCCCAGGCTGCCGGGGAGAAGCGGCGGGAAGGCCCGGCCCGTTTCTGCTTTGTGGGCATGCTCCAGGACTGCATCGCTTATGATTATTTGCTGGCCCTGGCCGGCGCTTTCCCAGAGGCGGAGATCTGGCTGATCGGCCGGGTGATGCCGGGGGTGGATATCGCCCCCCTGACGGCCAAAGCCAATATCCGGCTCCTGGGCCTGCAGCCCCAAGAGGAATTGCCAAGGCTGATCGCCCAATGTGACGTCTGCCTGAACCTGTTCAGCCCGGGGCGGCTCAGCCGGGATGTAAGCCCGCTGAAGTTTTACGAATACCTGGCCACGGGGAAACCCCTGGTCAGCACAGCCGAGCCTCTGCAAGTAAGGGATTACGCGGAGATCGTCTATATTGCCGAGGATATCCCGGATTTCCTGGACAAATGCGGCCAAGCCCTGGCCGAGGATGATCCGGCCTTACGCCAAAAGCGGCAGGAAGCGGGCCAGGCCGCCTCCTGGGACAACCGGGTGCGGCAAATGGAAGCGGTTCTGGCAAAACAGGGGCTGCTCTAAGGCGGCAGCCGGAAGCGGAAAAGCAATCAGGCAAAGGATTTTGATCATATCTAGGAGGATGCTATGAAGATCGTAAATGAAAAGGGAAAGCTGTTCGGCCTGATCAATGTGGTGGATCTTTTGGTCTTAATCGCTATTGTAGCCGTGGCCGGGGCCATTGTCTGGCAGTTGCTGGGGGATCGGGTCAGCGACGCCATCTCCGAACAGGCCGAGCTCACCGCGGTGGTGGCCATTGCCGGTTCCCATCCGGATCTGGTGGCCGAGGTGCAGCGCCAGGATTTGGTGGGTCAGCGGATGGTTTCCGGCAATGCCTATCTGGACGCTTATATCAGCGACGTCTGGTTCGACGATTATGTGATGCAGAACCCCACTGCCGACGGGAGCATTGTGGACGCGGTGGATCCCACGAAACAGGATATCATGATCGAGATCAAGACCACGGTGGCTAAGGATACCGCCAGCCCCAAGATCGGTTCCCAGGAAGTCCGCACCGGCCGCACCTTCATTGTGAAAACCCAGACCTTTGAATGCAGCGGCATCATTTACTATATGGAGATTGCCGACTGATGGGCGGAATCTTTGCCAACAGCTTCATCTGCCAAGCCCTGGTCAGCCTGGCCGCCGCTTTGCGGGGCTGGTGGCGGCAGGGGGCCATCTGCCGGGCCATTACCTGGCTGCGGCAAAATTTCCGGCAATCCCGGGCCTATCGGGCCTGGCTGGCTTGGGGCGGGCCGGACAACCTTGTTGAAAACAGCGTCTATGCCCGGGCCCTGCACGCCCTGGGCCGGGGCCTGGAAAGGGTAGGGGATTGGCTGAGAGAGAGCCTGTTCTACCGCCTGCTGGCTGCGATCCGGGATGGGTACCTGAAAATCAGCGCCAACAGCCGGGTGCTGTCCGCCGTCAACCGCTTAAGCCTGCGCCAGTGGCTGCTGGCGGCTTTCGGCTTTTACCTGCCCGTCGAATACCTGATCCGGGATACCCTGCACCTGACCCTGGTTTCCGCGGTCTGGGAGGAAGCTTTCATCATCCTGGCCCTGGGACTGGTGCTGTGGCGGCGGGCTTTGCGGCAGACCACGGCCCTCCGCCGGGAAACCGGCCTGGACGCCTGGCTGCTGCTGTTTTTCAGCGGGGGCTTCCTGCTGATGTCCCTGGTAAGGCCCTATCCGGAGGTGGCTCTGCCCGGCTACCGCATCGTGGTTCAGTATCTGCTTTGGTATTTCATCATCCTGCGCCTGCTGGAAAACGACCGGGATTTCCAGGTGCTGTACGGCGCTTTGCTGGCAGTGGCCGTGATCATCACCCTTCACGGCATTTACCAATATATCATCGGCGTGGAAATCCCCGCCCATTGGGTGAGCCAGACGGAAATGGGTGTGCGCACCCGGGTCTTTTCCCTCACCGGCAGCCCCAATATTATGGGCTCCCTGCTGGTACTGACCGCGCCTTTGGCAGCGGCGGGCATTTATTACTGCAAGCGCCCGCTGGTAAAATTCCTCTGCTTCGCCCTGGTAGGGCTGATGCTGCTGGCCCTGCTGTTCACCTTTTCCCGGGGGGCCTGGATCGGCATGATCGTGGCCGTCCTGATCTTTGCCCTGTTTGCGGACAAAAGGCTGATCGCCCTGATGGGCTTGGCAGCCGCCGGGGTGCTGGTTTTCGTACCCAGCATCACCAGCCGCATCACTTATCTGTTCACTCAGGATTTTGCCGAGGCTTCGGCCATTGGCGGCCGGGCTATGCGCTGGGAAACCGGCCGGCTGCTGCTGACCGAGAACAATCCCTGGTTCGGCTATGGCCTGGGCCGTTTCGGCGGCGCGGTGGCTATGAACAATCAGCTGCTGGATGAAACAGAGACGTTCAGATACTTCTATATGGATAATTATTATCTGAAAACCATGGTGGAAATGGGCTATCTGGGCCTGATCTGCTATCTGCTGCTGTTGCTGGCCCTGGTCTGGCTGGGGGTGAAGGCCATCCAGAAGAGCGATAAAAGCTTCGCCTTGAACCAGGGTGAGGCGCTGACCCGGGCCGTCGGCAATAAACGCCTGCTGGCGGTGGGGATCTTCTCCGGCATGCTGGGGGTGCTGACCCATTGCCTTTTTGAAAATATTTTCGAAGAACCCTATATGACCGCTTATTTTTGGGGCATGGCCGCCATGCTTATTTATCTGGGTTTCTTCCGGCAGTCGCAGGATAAGCAGACACAGGAGAAGGAGGCGCGCTGATGGAAGCGGTGATGGCCCTAAAGGGGCTGCGCAAGGAATATCCCGGCTTTGTGCTGGACAATATCGATCTGACACTGCCCGCCGGTTCCATTATGGGCTTTGTGGGGGAGAACGGGGCTGGCAAAACCACCACCATCAAGACCATGCTCAATATCTGCCGCAAGGACGGGGGCGAGGCTTGCTTCTTCGGCCTGGATATGGCTGGGAATGAGCGGGAGATCAAATCCCGCCTCGGCGTGGTGCTGGATGAAAGCATGTTCCATGATACGCTCAGGGTAACGGATATTGATAAAATCCTTAGCCGCGTCTACCCCCATAAATGGGATGGCAGCCTCTACAGCCAATACATCCGGGAATTTCAGCTGCCGGAAAAGAAGCTGGTCAAGGACTATTCCCGGGGCATGAAAATGAAGCTGTCCATTGCCGCGGCCCTGTCCCATCACCCCCAACTGCTGATCCTGGACGAGGCCACCTCCGGCCTGGACCCGATCATGCGGGAGGAGATCCTGGCGGTTTTCCAGCGCTTTGTGGCTGGGGGGGAAGGCCGGGCCGTATTTCTCTCCTCCCATATCACCAGCGATTTGGAAAAGGTTGCCGACCGCATCGCTTTCATCCACCAGGGACGGCTGGTCTTCTGTGAGGAAAAGGCCAAGCTTGGCGGCAGCATTGAGGAATTGATGCTGGACTATGTTCATCATGAGCAGGGGAGGTAGTCTGATGATTGGCCTGATTGTCAAGGATATCCTGACCATCCGCAAATACTTCAAGACCGTGGGCGTGGTATTCCTGATCTGGTGCGTTATTTTCATCCCCCGGGGTTCCGTGGGCGTGTTGGCCGCCATGTTCTGCATCATGACGGTGATGGTGGCGGTGAATTCCATGGGCTATGACGAGGCTGCCAAATGGGACCGGCTGGCCCTGACCATGCCTTTAACCCGCCGGGAGCTGGTTTTGTCCAAGTATCTGCTTATGCTGCTGCTGGGCCTGGCCGGCTGTTTGCTGGCGCTGCTGCTGGGCTTTGCCGCTTCCTTCTTTATACCGGTGAATCTGGGCGAAATGCTGGTCACCGCGGCGGTTTCTTTTTTAGTAGCCCTGCTTTATGCTTCAATCGTCCTGCCTTTTATCTATAAGCTGGGCGTTGAGAAAGCCAGGCTGGTGATGCTGACGGCTTTCCTGGCGCCCTATGCCTTGTTTATGCTGCTGGGGCAGGTCCTGGATTTTAACCTGCAAGCCCTGATGGAGCTGTCTTTCGGCGCCCTGCTCTCTGCCGGAATAATCCTCACCGTATTGATTGTTGTGGTTTCCTACCGCATTTCCCTAACCTTGTATCAGAAAAAAGATCTTTAGACGCGGCCCGGGCCTGCGCCAGAATAAACCAGAATAAAGTAAAAGAGCGGCGTTTCGCCGCTCTTTTTAGTCCTGTTCCAATTCCGTTAGTAGATATGCAGGCTGGCTGTGCCGAAATAGCGGCGGTCCAGATAAATATCGTAAATATAATCCCCGGCCTGCTGGAAGCCGCCCAGCTCGCCAGGGTAAAAGCCCCCGGTCCACCAGGTCAGATCGTTGTTGATCACCATGGGCCCTTCATTTTTTACATAGGAATAGCCGTCTTCCAGCCGGGCGATGAGCAGCAGGTCAAAGACTTTATCTTCAACGGTATAACCGCAGTAGACCCCATATTTGGCCACCACCGGGCTGCCTGCACGGAAATAGTTTTGGGCCGGGCCGTAATGATCCGCATCTTCCCAGCCGCCGCTTTCCGGCTGCTCATAAAAGCTGAAATAAGCCAGGCCCATCTGCCATTTTTGGAAGCGCGGGGCCTGCCTGGTCTTGGCTTCGGCAAAAGCCCCGGCTATGCTGATCTCATATCTGGTATGGGGGTAAAGGTTGCTCAGCACGACCGAGGCCGAGCTTTGCCCGGCCGGGGTGGTATAGGCATAAAGATCGCCCCCGCCCCGCTCATGGCTGTAGCTGATCTCCCAACGGATATCCCGGCCCGTATCCAGATAGTCCCAGCTGATTTCCAGGCTGCTGTCATCCAGGGCTTCCGCCCGCAAAGCCAGCACCTGGGCCACCTCCGGCGTGGCGCAGGTAATAGCGGCGGCTTGGCCCGCTTCCCCGTTGAGCAACGGCGTCACCGTAAAAGTATAGACGCTGCCGGGGCGGAGTTCCGCAAAGCTATGACCCTGATCGGCTAAGGCCAGGCTGCCGCTGTCCAGGCCGTCGTCGCTTTGCCATTGCAGCACATAGCTGATCCCGGCCGCCAGCTTATCCCAGGCCAATTGGATAGCAACCGGGCCGGTCAGGGTGGCGGTGAGGCCGGTGAGCATTGGCGGCGCCGCCTGCTCCTCAACCGCCTGGGCCGGCGGATCCTGAGCGGCCAGGACCTCTTGGCGCGCCTGGTTTTGGATCAGCGTTAGGGCCAGCGCGGCCAAAAGCAAGGGCAGCGCCAGGAACAGGGCTAAGGCCGGGCCCATATCAGCCCTGGCTTTAGCGGGCCGGGGCCGGGCTTTCAAATCATCGGTATGGCTGCACGGAAAGAGACGGCTCTGCCACATAGCTGCCCGCCTTATTCGCCCAGGGTGTAGACGGTAAAGCCGGCTGCCGTAAACGCGGCCCGGTCAATAAAATTCCTGGTATCATACAGCAGGCGGCGGCGCATCACGCCCCCTAGCAGCTCTGGGGAAAGCCGGGCGTATTGCTGATGATGCACGCCTAAAAGCAGCAAATCCGCGCCCTGGGCCACGGTGAGCAAATCCCGCTCATAGCCCCGGGCATAGGGGTCGTGGCAGCTGACAATAGCGCCCTTTTCCCGCAGCAATTCCATGAGCTCCAGGATGGGGCTTTCCCGGGTATCATCCACATTCGGCTTATAGGTCACGCCCAGCACGGCGATTTTCGGCTGCTCAATATTGGCCAGCGCCTGCTCCAGGCGGCCGGCCACAAAGCCGGGCATGCTGTCGTTGATCCACCGGGCCTGCCGGATCAGCC
>DAIMZM010000058.1:0-15221 GCA_036733985.1 Bacillota bacterium | reverse complement strand
TCATCTTTGAGAAAGCGCCGGAAAAGAGCCAGGTGGTGGTGTATAAGATTTTGAGCGACGGCAGTATCAGCCTGTTTGGTAAAGATAAGGCCAAGGATTATCAGCCCTGCCCCGAACCTTATCAAGTCACCGACGCCAGCCAAGGGCCGGAGCGTTATACGGTGCAGGAGTCAGGGAGTTCCGTAACCGAAACCCTGATCGTCCGGGCGGAGGCGCCCATTTATCAAGTGGCTGACGGGGAACTGGAAGAGCTGGACGAACTGGAAGAGGACGACCTGTTCTATATAATGCGGACAGACGGCGGCAAGCTGCTGGCCATTTTTGTCGTTGGTAAAATAAAGTAACCGAGGCAACCGATAATCGATGCGGATGACCCGGCCAACCGGGGGAGGCGCAACGCTTCCCCCGGTTTTTTGCTGATTTTACCCCTTTATGCTGAAAAAAACCGGGATCATTCAGCTTTTTTTCGCTGCGGGAGGGTTTTTTCTTTATATATAGAAATAATAACGGTTAAATAAAAGTGATGAGAAAAAAGGAGAACACAAATGGCAAACGTATTAACCAAGAGTATGGAACTGGGGGGCAGGACCCTGACCCTGGAAACCGGGCGCATGGCCAAACAGGCCGGGGGCGCGGTTTTCGTCACCTATGGCGAGACCATGGTGCTGGCCTGCGCTACCATGAGCGAGCAGCCCCGGCCGGGTATTGATTTCTTCCCCCTGCAGGTGGAATTCGAAGAGAAAATGTACGCGGTGGGCAAAATCCCCGGCGGTTTTATCAAACGGGAAGGCCGTCCCACGGAAAAGGCGATTCTGAGCTCCCGCCTGATCGACCGGCCCCTCCGGCCTCTTTTCCCCAAGACCATGCGCAACGACGTGCAGGTGGTGGCCACGGTTTTAAGCGTTGACCAGGACAACCCCCCGGATATGGCGGCCATGATCGGCGCTTCCGCGGCGCTGCATCTTTCCAAGATCCCCTTCAACGGCCCCATCGCCGGTGTGACCGTGGGCCTGGTGGACAACGCTTATATCCTCAATCCCAGTCAGGAGCAGGAGGAGCTTTCCGAGATGCATCTTTCCGTGGCCGGTACCAAGGACGCGGTGATGATGGTGGAAGCCGGGGCCAACGAGGTGCCGGAAGAAGTGATCCTGGAAGGCATTATGTTCGCCCATGAGGAAATCAAAAAAGTGGTGGCCTTCATTGAAGAATTCCGGGCTGAAGCTTTTGCCCTGGGCCTGGCCAAAGAAAAACTGGTTTATGTGAAGGAAGAGCCGGATGAAGCGCTGGCCCAGGCGGTTTATGCCATTGCCGGCGACGGCTTCCGGGAACTGATGCGCCGCTGCTCTGAGGAGCGCATCACCAAGGAGCCCAGGGAAACCATGATCGCCCAGCTTTACGCCGCGGTCCAGGAGGCCCTGGCCGAGCAGTATCCGGATCAGGCGGCCGCCATTGGCGAAGTGCTGTATAAAATCGAGAAGGAAACCATGCGTTCCCTGATCGCCAAGGATAAGATCCGCATCGACGGCCGTAAAACCGACGAGGTGCGCCCCATTGCCTGCGAGGCCGGCCTGCTGGCCCGCACCCATGGCTCCGCCCTCTTCACCCGGGGCCAGACCCAGATCTTAAGCGCCCTGACCTTGGGCATGATGTCCCAGGAGCAGGTGCTGGACGGCATTGCCCCGGAAACCTCCAAGCGCTATATGCATCAGTATAATTTCCCCTCCTATTCGGTGGGCGAAACCCGGCCCATGCGGGGCCCGGGCCGCCGGGAAATCGGCCACGGCGCTTTGGCTGAGCGGGCTTTGCTGCCGGTGATCCCGGATGAGGAGGTTTTCCCCTATGCCCTGCGCCTGGTATCCGAGGCCATTGAATCCAACGGCTCCACCTCCATGGGCAGCGTTTGCGCCAGCACCCTGGCTTTGATGGACGCGGGCGTGCCCATCACCGCGCCGGTTTCCGGTTGCGCCATGGGCCTGATCAAGGAAGGAGAGGACATCACCATTCTCACGGATATCCAGGGCATGGAAGATTTCCTGGGCGATATGGATTTCAAGGTCGCCGGCACGGAAAAAGGCGTCACCGCCATCCAGATGGATATTAAAATCCCCGGCATTGACCGGCAAATCCTCACCCAGGCCCTGGCCCAGGCCAGGGAAGGCCGCCTGTTCATCCTGGGCAAGATGCTGGAAGCCCTGGACGCGCCCAGGCCTGAGCTTTCCAAATACGCGCCCCGCATCATCACCATCCAGATCGACCCGGATAAGATCCGGGAGGTCATCGGTTCCGGCGGCAAGGTAATCAAGAAGATCGTGGAAGTCACCGGCGCCCAGATCGATATCGAGGATGACGGCCGGGTCTTTATCGCCAGCACCGACGGGACCATGGGCGACAAGGCCCTGCAGATCATCAGCAATATCGTGGCCGAGCCGGAAGTGGGCAAGATCTACAAGGGCACGGTAGTAAAGATCATGGATTTCGGCGCTTTTGTGGAGATCATTCCCGGCGTGCTGGGCAGCAGCGGCAAGGACGGCATGGTGCATATCAGCGAGCTCTCCAATAAGCGGGTGGAGAAAGTGGAAGACGTCTGCGCCGAAGGGGATGTGATGTGGGTCAAGGTCAAAGCCATTGACAAGGCCACCGGCAAGGTGAAGCTGTCCCGGAAGGACGCCATGAACGAAATGGGCCTGGAGGTTTAGCCGGTTACTCCATGAACGCCGCGCCAAGAAGAACGCTATACCAATGGCAGAAAGCCGCCGCGGGAATCTTTTTCCCGCAGCGGCTTTGCGTTAATTGCGGCGCTGTCAGCCCGGACAGCCCCCTCTGCCCGGACTGCCGGAAAATCCGCCAGACCCTGCGGCCCTGTCCTCATTGCGCCACTTTTATCGCCCCCAGGGAAACAGCGGATTATTGCTGCGGCGAGTGCCGCCATCAGCGGCCCCCTTTCGCCCTGGCCCGGGCCGCCCTGCCTTATCAGGGCCTGCTCCGGAACCGGCTGCTGGATTTCAAATATCATGGCGCTACCGGGCTCCGCCGGGTTTTCGCCGCCTTGCTGCTGGAAACCCTGGTCAGCCGCTTTTCCTGCCTGGATTTTGACGCCGTCACGCCGGTGCCCCTTTCCGCCCGGCGCTTGGCGGATCGGGGCTATAATCAGGCCGAGCTTTTAAGCAGCCTGCTCAGCCTGGAACTGGATATCCCCCATCGCCCCCAATACCTGCGCCGGGTCAAGGATACCCAGCCCCTGGCCAGCCTAAACCGGCGGCAAAGGGAACAGGAGCTGACAGGGGCTTTCCAAGGACTGTCCCAAGCCGAGGGGCAGCATATCCTGCTGATCGACGATATCTATACCAGCGGCGCCACCGCGGTAACGGCTACCCGGGCATTGCTGAAAGCCGGGGCCGCCGGCGTCTCCGTGCTCACCGTGGCCGCCGGGGAGGATTTGTAGGCGCGGGTTATTTGAGCATAAGACCATTCCTCTTTTGACCTAGCTGGCTTTTCCCTTCGGGAAAACCACAGCTATGCATGTAGCTATAGCACGGGATCAAAGATCCCGGCTCTAGCTCAAAAAGAGGAACCGAGAAAACTTTAAATTGTAGCTGGATGCTACGCTGCGCTTACCTGTAACTCTATATAAATTTAAAATTCTTTTGCTTCTTTTCTTATAAGAAAAGAAGGGTTTTAAGGCTTCAGGGGTTTTAAAAAATCAGGATAAACGGAAGCCCCGCTTTTTAGGCGGGGCTGTTTTGTGTGCGTGCGGAATGGGGCGTCAGGCTTGGTACAATGCTTTGAGCTGGGCCACGGTTTCTTCCAGGCGGGCGGAATGGGAGGCTTTCACCAGCACCGCGTCGCCCGGCCGGATCAGCTCCGGCAGGGCGGCCAGCAATGCGGCCTGATCGGTGAAATAGGCCGCCGGGGCCTGGTTTTGCGCCGCCGCGCCCAGGGCCAGCTGTTCCGCCAACTCACCCACGGCCAGCACTAGGTCGGCATGGCCGGCGGCGTAAGCCCCGGTTTGCCAATGCAGCGAAGCCCAGTTATCCCCCAGCTCATACATATCCCCCAGGATGGCCACCCGGCGGCCGGGCAGCCGGCTCAAAGCGTCCAGGGCCGCGGCCATGGAATTGGGATTGGCATTATAGCTGTGGTCGATGACGCGGATCTCCCCGCAATCGATCAGCTCGCCCCGGCCTCTCAGCGGCCTGAAAGCCGCCAGCCCGGCCCGGATCTCTTCCGGGTTCAGGCCCAGATCCAGGGCTGCCAGGGCAGCGCCGGCAGCGGTAGCCAGCAGGTAACGCCCGCCGGCGTTCAGCTGTATGGGCAAATCCAGGCCTTGGCCGGTCAGCCGGCCTTGGCAGCTGAAGGCGGTGACTTCCGCCGCCCTGACTTGCAGGTCATTGCCGGGGCCCAGGCCGTACCAGCGCTGTTCCACACCGGGTATTTGGCGGATCTTTCTCAGCCAGGGATCGTCGCCGTTCAGATAGACGCTGGCCCCTTTGGGCAGGGCGTCCAGCAAGGCGCTTTTAGCTTTCAGCACCCCGGCCCGGTCGCCTAAGGCTTCGAGATGGGCGTCGCCGATATTGGTGTAAAAGGCCAGGTCGGGCCGGGCAATCTCCGCCAAGGCCTCCATTTCGCCAAAGCCGCTGATGCCCAGCTCAATAACGGCCAGCTCCTGGCTGGCTGCCAGCTGGAACAGGGTCAGGGGCAGGCCCAGGGCATTGTTGAAGTTCCCGGGGGTTTTCAGCAGGGAGAAGCGCTGGCCCAGCACGGCGGCGAGCATTTCCTTGGCCGTGGTTTTGCCGGCGCTGCCGGTGACGGCCAGCAGCCTGAGCTGAGGGAAAGACAGGCGGTAGCCTTGGGCGATCTGCCCCAGGGCGGCCAGGGTATCGGTTACCAGGATGGCAGGGGTTTGGGCTATTGGTTTTTGCACCAGGCAGCAGACAGCCCCCCTGGCCTGGGCCTCCCCGCAGAAATCATGGCCGTCCCGCTGCTCCCCGGGGATAGCGGCGAACAGGCTGCCTGGGGTGACCTGGCGGCTGTCGGTGATGATCTCCGTCACAGCGGTTCCCAACTGCCCGGCAGGCCCTTGATAGCGGCCCTTCGTCCAGTTGAGAATGGTATTTAGGGTAATGTTTTCCATTGATCTTGGCGCTCTGCTTTCGCTTAATATTTGGCCAGGGAATAATCCACGATCAGCTGGCACATATCCGGGTAACTGATGCCCGCTGCGGCCGCTTCCTTGGGCAGCAGGGAAGCCTGGGTCATACCGGGCAGGGTATTGGCTTCCAGCAGGTAAATATCGCCGTTATCCGCCAGGATAAAGTCCATGCGGGCAAAGACGGACAGCTCCAGGGCATCGTAGGCTTTCAGAGCCAGGGCCTGCATGCGGCTGGCTATTGCCGGTTCCAGGCGGGCCGGGCAGATTTCCAGGCAGGCGTCGGCCTGATACTTGCCCACATAATCAAAGAAAGCGCCCTTGGGCAGGATCTCGATCACCGGCAGGGCCTGGCGGCCCAGGACCGCCACGGCAAATTCCCGGCCTTTGATAAAATCTTCGATGAGGATTTTATCCTCATAGCTGAAGGCCAGGGAAACCGCGGCATCCATGGCCAGGATCTCATTGACCAGGGTGGCGCCGACGCTGGAACCGCCGGAACAGGGCTTCACCATACAGGGATAGGTCAGACTGGCCGGGTCGATCAAATCCCCCCGCCGGATCAGCCGGGCCGGGGGCGTCAGCAGATTGCTATGGATGAACAGCTGCTTGGACATGGCTTTATCCATGGCCACGGCGCTGCCCAGGGAACCGCTGCCGGTATAGGGGATGCCGAAAATATCCAGGGTAGCCTGAAGCTTGCCGTTTTCGCCGATCGCGCCGTGCAGGGCCAGGAAGGCGATATCCGCTGCCCGGCAAAGATCCAGCACCTGGGGGCCGATCAGGGCCGGGCTTTGATCCTGGCGCTGTTGGCGTATGGCTGCCAGATCCGGGGCCGCATGGCTGATGCCGGAGCCGCCGGGATAAGCGATATCCCAATCAAAAACAGCGTCCAAACTGGGGATAGGCTGCTCGATCCCCAGAAAAACATCGATCATCACCGCCCGGTGGCCTTTTTTCCGGAGGGCGTTCCGCACCTCCAGGCCGCTGCTTAATGAAACATCCCGCTCCGGGCTCAAGCCCCCGGCCAGAACTATGATATTCATATCTCCGCCTCCACGCTGTCGGTAAATTCATAGACCCCATTATAGCACATCCGCTGCTAAAAGGAAACCGCTAAGGCGGTCAAAGGGCATAATCTTCAGCAGGCCGTCATATGATGGAAGATAGATAGGGCAAGCGCTGCTAAAGGAGGCTGTATCATGGCTGAGATCAATATCCCCTGGGAACATACCATTGTTTTACCGGAAGGTTCCCCTGCCATCAGCAGCATCAACGATATCCAGGCGGAGGTGCGGCTGGACCAGTGCGGCATCGTTGCGGATGAATTATATTGCCTGGGTGAGGCGGATATTCTCATCCATTATCAGTCTGTGCCGCCACCCAGCAGCGGCGGCCTGTTCGGCCGGAATTCGGAGCGGGAGGCCGGCAGTTCCTGGCAGGCCATGATGACCCTGCCCCTGGAGCTGTATGGCGAGGGCGAACCGCCCCCGGATCCGGTGCTGACCATCGACAGCCTGGATTGGTATATGGTCTCTGACCGGGCTATAGAGCTGGAAGCCATGCTCACGCTGGCGGACCGGGAGACGGCGGGCCGGATGGCCGGGGCAGCGCCGGAAACGCCGCAGGAAAATCAGGAAAGCGGGGAGTGGATCATGGTGACATTGGAGGAGATGAGCAAAATTCTGGCAGATGAACAGAATGCCGCCCAAAGCGTTGACCAGTTGGCTGCCCAGGCAAATGAAACCGTGGCAAAATGCCGTGCGCTATGGAATAAATACGAAGCGGACCAGCTGACAGAGGAGGCTGAGGAGGGGCCGGGGCCGGAATATATGGACTATGAGGCGGAGGCGCCAGAGCCGGAATATATGGACTATGGGGAAGAAGGACCGGAGCCGGAATATATGGACTATGGGGAAGAGGAGGGGGAAGCCCTGCCGAAGCCCCTGGCTTTTGACCTGGGCGAGCCGGAGGAAGAAGGGGAATTAACCTTGGTGGCCTTTAACCATATGACGCCGGCAGCGCCGCAACCCAGGTTGACGCCGCAACCGGGGATGAGGCCGCAACCGGGGATGGAGTCGGAACCGGAGATGGAGCTGGAGCCGGGGATGGAGCTGGAGCCGGAGTTAGAGCGGGAACCGGAGCGGGTGCCCAGGGGGGGCCGCGTTGCACTAAAGATGATATTCGGTAAGGATGAGGAGCTACCGGCGCAACCGGCAGCGGCGGAGATTGCCGCTGCGGCTGAGGCTCAGCCAGCTCCGGAAAACCTGGCCCTGGAAACCCTGGTTGAAGAAGCGCCGCCTGTGCCGGAGCGGGTAGCGGCAGCGGCAAAGCCGGCTAAGGCCAGAAAACGTTCTTGGGGCTTGCCGGCGCTGCACGTGAACGCGAAGGATAATAATATCGAGATTTCCGCCTTTAATTTAAACATCAAGCTATAAATAATTATCAGCGCCCCCGCACAGAATAGCTGTTACAGGCTTTTACGCGGGGGTGTTTTATGCAAGCTTCATGGTTGTTTTTGGCAATGGCGGCGGCCGCCGGCATACTCATGGCTGTGCAGGGCTCGCTCAATGGCGCTTTATCCAAGGTCATCGGCGTGCTGGAAGGAAACTTTATTCTCCATGGCGTAGGCCTGGCCGTGGTGGCGCTGCTGCTCTTTGCCCTTGGCCTGGGCAAGGGGGATTTCAGCCGGGCCGGGGAAGCGCCCTGGTATTTATATTTGGGCGGCGTGATCAATGTGGCCATTATTTACGGGGTGATGTTTTCTATCGCCAAGATCGGGGCAGGACAAGCCACCACCGCCATTATTACCGGTCAGCTGGCCATGGCCCTGGTGGTAGATTGGCTGGGACTGTTCGGCCTGGAGCAAACCCCCATGACCTGGGGCCGGGGGTTGGGCCTGGTGCTGATGGGAATAGCTGCCAAGCTGCTCTTAGTCAAATAGAAAAATTTTTTGTGATTTCCAGTAAAAAGCTTGACAGGAAGCGCAGCTTTTGGCATAATAGAAAAGCGGCGTTTCCTTGGCGGTGTAGCTCAGTGGTCAGAGCACTCGGTTCATACCCGGGGTGTCACTGGTTCAAATCCAGTCACCGCTACCATCTGGCGCGTTGGAGAAACGGTTAACTCACCAGCCTTTCACGCTGGCATTCATGGGTTCGAATCCCATACGCGTCACCAAAATTAAGGCCCCGGCGGTTTTGCCGGGGTTTTAATTTTGGCATTGTTCAGGGGATTCCCCGGCCCGCAGGGGAATCCCATACGCGTCACCATATTAGGCCGACAAAAATGATGCAGCAGGCAAAATGCATGCTGCTGCATCAGCCTATATACGGCAAAAACCGCCTGAATCTTGGAAGGCAGAATGAAGGATGCAAAAATGGGTTTGAGTCACGGTTTTCGTGCTCGAACCGCCAATGGCCTAGCAGTAAGCCGACCAGATAGTTTTAATCAAAAGCTATGTGGGAATTAAAAACGAAGCCGGTTTAAATGCGCGTATGTTCTGGTATAAGGCGGATATCAATTATGTTCCGCCGATGATCACTATTACACTTTCTATGAGATCGTGCTATACTAAAAAGGGGTTGAAACGATGAAAGAGTTTCATATAGACTTATCGCATTGCCAATATTACCTGGAAATGCTTAAGCGTTTTTGCCTGCCTTGGATTGGCCGGGATTTATCTCCCGCCCCCCTTAGTACAATTTATACCCTATCCTTTGTTACTCTATGTTGAATAATTGCATATTAGAAGGAGGATTGCTATGAAAAAGAAGGTTATCGTCATCGGGGGCGGCATTGCGGGGCTTAGCGCGGGTATTTATGCTTTAAGGTGCGGTTTTGACGTTACTGTTTTGGAAAGCCATAGCATAGCGGGCGGGAACTGCACCTCGTGGAAGCGGGGCGGTTATCTGTTCGAGGGCGGTATGCATTGGCTGACGGGTTCCGATAAAAAAGAACCTATTCATAAGATGTGGCGTACGATGGGGGCGCTGAACGACAGCGTTCAGATCCACTATTCCGAACCATTCATAGAATATGACGACAAAGGCACGCCTATCCGTTTCTACAGGGATGTGGATACCACAGAAAAACACTTGATTTCCTTGTCCCCTGCGGATGCAAAAGAGATAAAAGCGCTATGCAACAACATCCGCAAAGTGAAAAACCTGGCTATGCCTGTTACCGACCTGCGGGGGGTCAAAGTGACAAAAAAGATCCGTCTGCCGATTTCCCTGCTTTTCAGCGCCGTTTCCGCTCTGCGAATCATGGGTTCCTTTTCAAAAGTTTCCAGGGATGCGTATGTCAGCAGATTCACCCATGAGGGGTTACGCGACATGCTCCGCGCCTTGACCAGCGAAAAGACCGGTGTGGCGCCACTGTTTTTCACCATGGGTACGCTTGCCCGGGGTGACGGCGGCTTACCCGAAGGCGGATCATTGCCATTCGTCGGCCGAATCGTTGATACCTTCCAGTCCCTGGGCGGTGAACTTCTTTTAAACACAAGAGGCGACCGGGTTATCGTTGAAAACGGCAAAGCAATTGGTGTGCTGGCGGACGGCAAAAACATGCCTGCCGACGCCGTGATTATCACAGCCGATACCATGTCGATCGACAGTCTGTTTGACACGCCGCCCAAAGCGCCCTGGCTGGAGGAAATGCAGGCTGTGACCGAGCCGACGATGGCGACCTTTCTATCCTTCGGCATAAAGGCTGACTTGAAGAAATACCAGAAGGGTCTTGTTTTCAAGCTTCAGCAGCCGATTTCCTTGGCGGAACAAAAATATGAATACCTGAGCGTCAACAACTATGCGTCTGACCCGGTTTATTCTCCTGAAGGAAAAACCGCTCTTACGATTATCTTAGACGGCGATACCTACGATTTTTGGAAAAAAGCAAAAGAAGAGAATAGATATGCGGATGAAAAACAAAAGTTGGCCGGTGTGGTGACAGAGGCGTTGTCCAAGTTGATTCCTGAAACCGAAGGGCAGGTAGAGGTCTGGGATGTGGCAACACCGTTAACCTATGAACGCTACTGCGGCAACTGGAAAGGTTCCTGGATGACTGAAATGACGCCAAGCATGAAGATGAAGAGCTACCCGGCTGTGATCGATGGGTTGTCCGGCGTATACTTCGCGGGGCAGCGTATGATGCCCCCCGGTGGTCTCCCCGTTGCGCTGATGACTGGCCGGACGGCTGTTCAGTACCTATGCCGTGATACGGGTACGCTATTTGTCAGTGAGGAATAAGCGGGTTGGAGGATTGTACTCTGAAAATAACCTTATCTGATTTCGCATAATGCTTATGATGTTCATAGGAACTGATCATGAAAATACTGATTGACGCCGATGGCTGTCCGGTGGTGGATGCCACGGTGGGGATAGCGGAAGAACGGCATATCGCGTGCTTCATTCTATGTGATATCGCGCACGTTTTAGAAAAGGACGGGGCAACGACGCTGACCTTTTCGAAGGGGGCCGACAGCGTAGACTTTGCGCTGGTCAATCGCGTTTCTCCCGGCGATATCGTTATTACCCAGGATTACGGCCTTGCCGCCATGTGCCTGGCAAAAAACGCCGTCGTGATCAATCAGGACGGAATGGAATACAGCGCCGGTAACATCGATGCGCTTCTCCTGGCCCGCCATACCGCCAGAAAAATCCGTAACTCAGGCGGCAGGCTGAAAGGACCCAGGAAAAGATCCGCGGTTCAGGATGAGCAATTTTATACGGCGCTTACCTGTCTGTTGGACAGTAAGGAAAATTCACAATGAAAATGGAGGAAGCCCACAAACATTACGCATATGGGCTCCTCTGTGCCGACGGCAACCTATTGCCAGGAACAACACATAAGTAAATATCATCATAACAACGAAGAGCACCCGCTGTCGGCCAGGATCACCTGCGCTGCCAGCGGGTGCTCTTTTGTTTTACCGGCCTCGAAGCGGGAGGCGGCGGCATCCGGCAGGAGCCTGCCGCCCCTGCCGGAGATCACGCCGGCTTTAAGGGTGCTATACAGCAGGGCGAACATCTCCTATCGGCTGACGGCCTGCTCCGGCCAGAACCGGTTGCCGCCAGGACCATCCGTGACGCCCAACCGCTTCGCTGCCGGGAGATAGTCGGTATAGTAGGCGCTGCCCATGTCCGCATTGTAGTGCCCGTTCGGCACACTGATAAGCTGGCCGCTGCCGTCCAGATACCAGATAACGGCGCTTTCGGGATGGTTCAGCTCCTCCGCCGTGGGCGTATAGGGAATCGCCACCCCGGGGTTGTTCCACCGGGCCGGTACGCCGTCCAGCGTCAGGGTGAGCTGGATCAGGGGGCGGCTCCCGATCGCCGCCTTTTCCGCCTCTGTCAGACCCGCGGCCTCGCCCTGCTCCAGGGTAACGCCCGCCGGTCAGCGCTGACACGGGAAGTTCCAGCCGGTAGGCGCCGGCGCCGGGAATAGCCGGCATGATGACGGCGGCGTCCCCAGCACGGAATAGCTTTGCCGCTTGAGCAGCGCTCAGGCCGGCAGCGCCGGTCGCGCCGTTCACCGTCACAGGCAGCATATCCGTTATGACGCCTCCCGTCTTAATGCCGGCGCTGTAGGCCGCGCCTCCGCCCGTGCCGTTCCCGGAGTTGGCGGTAAACGTCCTGTCCACACCGTAGGCCGTATCTACGCTGTTGACGGCGTAGGCGCGTACATGATAGACCGTATTGGCCGCAAGGCTGGTCAGCTTGGCGGAGAAATCGCCCGTACCTTTGCCCGCAGTTTCCCGGATGACATCCGGGCCGTTGACGGCCGGATCAGCCCACGGGACGCAGACGGAGCCGCGCTCACCGGCATCCGCGCCGCCGCCGGCGGTCACTGTGATGTCCGTGGGTTCGTCTCTGTCAAAAGCGGTCACGATCATTGCCTCAGCCAGGAAGGATCCTGACACGGTGACGCTGCTAGGCGTCATAATAAGAAACAGCAGCGCGGTAACGCTGGTAAGAAAGCCCGCGCCCAGCAGCGTCTTTTGTTGTCCGGCGGGCCGCACTCCGGTAGAGGAGGGGGAAGAGGGAAAAGCCCACGCCCAGCATGAGCATGGCGCTTGAGTAAGCCAGCACCGCCCGATGCTCGCCCAGCAGGCGCAGGGCCCGGTCGGTCAGAAGCACATCCGTGGTCAGGAAAGAGAGCGACACCAGGGTAAAAAGCGACAGGACAGGGATCTGTTTTTGCAAACGGCTTCCTCCCTTCCCAGCTGCATTAGCGGTTGGCCTTCGGCGGATCGTCATTATTTTATCATGATCTTCTCCGGTTCGCTAACCATTGATATCGATCGTTACGGCCCTGACGGAACCGGCGCCGGAATGTCTGGTGTTGTAGGCCTATCTGGTAGGAGACCTGCCGCAGCAGGCCTGCAGCAAACCCCCCGCCTTGAAGGCGGGGGGTTTGCTTATTCTCCAGATTATTTACCTATGGCCTGTTGATACCCTCAAGGGCATCGTTCATCTGCTCATACGTTACCGTTATTCGTAGTGATAGCCGTCTTAGTATACGCCGACGCCTTTTGCCGTATGGACAATAAAGTCCTGGGCGTTTGTGACCATGGTGATGGCGCTTAATGAGCCCCGGTCAAACAGCTTGTTGACCACAAATTCGGAAATATCCACGGAATAGATGTAGAGGGGGCGGACCTCGCCGTCTACTACCCGGAAACAGGGCGTCATATTCCCGGTGGCGATGGTATGCAGCTGCGTCGCCAGACAGATGACCGTGGTCGCTTTGCGTACCAAAGCCCGCATTTGCGTTTGCCCCTCATAAACATCGGCAATAACTTCCGGCAAGGGGCCGTCGTCCCGGATCGAGCCGGTCAGCACAAAGGGTATCCCCTGCTGAACCAATCCGTAGATGATGCCGTCTCGGATATTGTGATCGATCATGAATTGCGGTATTGAACCGCTGCGCCGTACCAGGTTTAAGACGTCCAGATGATTATAATGGCCGTTAGGCCGGGATTTTTGCGTATAGATATCCTGCCCCAGGGCCGTACCCAAAAGCCCCGCCTCCAAATCATGGGTTGCCAGCGCGTTGCCGGCTAATAAACCATCCACATAGCCCGCTTCCACCAACCGCTGCATGGCCCGGCGGGCGTCGGAGTCAAAGGCAAAAGCGGGGCCCATCACCCAAAGGATATTGCCATGTTCCCGCTCGTATCTGAGCAGCTTATACAGGGTGTCATAGTCTTTGGAATAAGCTGTTTCCCGGGAACGGTTGCTGCGGAAGACAAAGTTATCCGCCAGATCTTCTTCTCTGGCAAAACCCCGGGTATGAACAAAAATGCCCTCTTCGCAGTTTTCGCTGCGCCCCAGCAGCACCCGGTCGCCACGCTTGACATTACGCATTTCCACCACATCCAGGCGGCCGTTTTCCCGCAAAAGCACGGCGCTGTCCATGCGGCTTTCTTCCGCCAGCAGCCAACTCCCATTGATTTTGAAGTATTCGGGGTACATGGAGGTGCTATGGTAATGGTCCGGGACCACGCCGTCCTGCTCTGCCAAAGCAATTTTCACATCAGGCGCGTCGCGGAACTTTTGCCGGCTAAAATCCGGAGGCTGGTATTTTGGCATTTGAAACATCAAATTCGCTCCCCTCATCCTCTGATCTATGCTAAAGATAACGCCAGGCAATGGGAGGACGCGGGACTTGCCCTGGCCGGCTCGGCCAGGAAAGCCGCGCCCGGCCCATCAGCCTATGGTGGCTACCATCACGGCCTTAATGGTATGCAGCCGGTTTTCCGCTTCGTCGAACTGCTTGGCCAAGGGGCTTAAGAATACCTCGTCAGTAACTTCGCGGATATCATAGCCCTTTGCCATCTGTTCCTTGGCCATGACGGTCTCGAAGTCATGGAAGGCGGGCAGACAGTGCAGGAAGATACATTCCGGGTTTCCCGTGGCACTAAACAGCGCTTTGGTGACACGGAAAGGCGTCAGCAGCCGCACCCGTTGGGGGATTTTATCCTCTTCGCCCATGGAAGCCCAGACATCGGTATAGACGGCGTCCGCGCCTAAGAGCGCAGCCGGATCCTCGGTAATGTCAAAGGCCGCGCCGGTTTCCTCCGCAACTGCCAGGCAGCGCGCCAAGACTTCCGGGGCCGGCGCCAATTCCTTCGGGCCCAAGCCCACATAATGAATACCCAGCTTGGCGCAGATATACATCAGGCAATAAGCCACATTGTTGCGGGTATCGCCGCAGAATACCAGCTTGCATCGGCAAAGCGGCTTCCCGGCGTTCTCTTCCAGAGTCATTATATCCGCCAACGCTTGGGTGGGATGGTCGGTATCCGTGAGGCCGTTCCATACCGGGACGCCTGAATATTTAGCCAGGTCCTCTACTACCTGCTGATCATAGCCCCGGTACTCGATACCGTCATACATGCGGCCCAGCACCTTGGCGGTATCGGCCAGGGATTCCTTCTTGCCCATCTGGGAAGACTTGGCGTCCAGAAAAGTGACGCCTGCGCCTTCGTCCATGGCGGCCACCTCGAAGGCACAGCGGGTGCGCGTGGAGGCCTTTTCAAACAGCAGCACCACGTTTTTTCCGGCCAGCAGCTTGGTTTGCCCCCCGATACGTTTCTTCGCTTTCAGATCATGGGACAGGTCCAGCAGATAACGTACTTCCGCCGGCGTAAAGTCCATGATAGACAGAAAGCTTCTGCCTTTCAAATTGATCGCCATAATGATATCTCCTTTTATATGCGGGCGCTTATCTTAATCTGAAACGCTATATCCGTTCACGAAACAGCGGCATGCTCATGCAGCGCGGGCCGCCTCGCCCCCGCACCAGCTCGCTGCCTTCCAGGGGGATGATCTCGATCCCATGTTCCTGCAGGCAGCGGTTGGAAACGTCGTTACGGTTATAGACGATGACTTTGCCTGGGGAGACGCATAGGGTATTGGTGGCGTCGTTCCACTGCTCCCTGGCCGCCACCTGCGGATTGCCGCCGCCGCTGTAGATAAGGCGCAATTCCTCACGGCCCAGCACCGCGCTTAAGGCGCTCCGGATGCTGTCATGGCGCTTATAAAGAAGATGACCGCCTGCGCCCCGGATAATC
>DAIMZM010000057.1:0-15699 GCA_036733985.1 Bacillota bacterium | reverse complement strand
CCCACGCCGGAACGGGCCGTCCGTGCCCTGGCCGCCCTGCTCAGGAAAAAGTAAGCCTGGAAGTGAATTTTTTATATAACAGCCAACCTTTATATAAGAGGAGAGAGCATTATGCAGAAGATCTTACAGCAAGCAGGCCAGCGGGACCTGCTGATGGGCAACGAAGCCATTGCCCGGGGCGCGGTGGAGGCCGGCGTCCAGCTGATGGCCGCCTATCCGGGTACGCCGTCTTCGGAAATCGGCGAAGTGCTGATGGAAGCCTCCCGGGAAGCCGGTTTCTATGTGGAATGGAGCATCAATGAGAAAGTGGCCTTTGAAGTGGCTGCCGGCGCGTCCCTGGCTGGCGGCCGCACCATGACGGCCATGAAGAACGCGGGCCTGAACGTGGTGATGGATACCTTCATGACCCTGCCTTACGGCGGCGTCAAGGGCGGTTTCGTGGTGGTGGTGGCGGATGATCCGGACGCCCATTATTCTTCCAATGAGCAGGATACCCGTTTTGCCGCCGCCTATGCCGAGATCCCCTGCCTGGAACCGGAAAACCAGCAGGAAGCCAAGGACATGGCTAAGGAAGCTTTTGACATTTCCGAAGAACTGGCCCTGCCCGTGTTCCTGCGCAGCGTCAGCCGGATTTCCCATGCCAGCGGCGACGTGCTGTTCGGCCAGGTGAAGGAAAAGCCCAATGCCCTGGGCTTTAATAAACATTATCAAATGGGCTACCGCTGGAATGTTTACGGGCCTCCCGGCGCGGTGTATAAGCATCAATGGCTGCACAGCGTCTTGCCCGCCGCCCGGAAGCTGGCCAATGAGAGCCGCTTCAACAAGATGGAAAAACCCGGCGGCGCGAAAATCGGCATCATCGCCACCGGCCTGGGCGCCGCTTATGCCCGGGAAGCGGTGAACCGTCTGGGCCTGGCCGGGCAGGTGGCCTTTCTCAAGCTGGGCTTCATTTACCCCTTGCCGGAACAGCTGATCTCAGACTTTGCCAACGGCCTGGAACAAATCTTCTTCATTGAAGAAGGGGATCCGGTGGTGGAAAATATGACCCGGGCTTATTTGCAGGCCCAAGGCTGCTGCGTGACCATTGCCGGTAAAGCCTATGGCGATCTGTTCCCCCCTTATGGCGAGCTGAACACGGATATCGTGGCCGCGGCCCTGGCGCCCCGCTTCGGCCAGGCCATCCAGGCCGACTCCAAAGCCGCTGTCCGGGCCGAGAAGGCGTCCCTGATCATCCCCCGTTCCTCCACCCTCTGCGCCGGCTGCTCCCATCTGGGCACCTACAGCGCCCTTAAAGCAGCCCTGGCCAAGTATCCGGAGGAAGCCGTACATATCGTCAACGGCGATATCGGCTGCTATGAGCAGGGGGGCTACGGCATCTTCGCCGGCGGCGACCCGGCCAATAAGGCGGAATCCAAGGGCTATAAGGCGGATACCCCCTATGATATGCTGGATACCATTTATGTGATGGGTTCCGGCATCAGCATGGCCCATGGCCAGAGCAAGATCGGTTATCAGGACGGCAAGCTGGTGGCGGTTTGCGGCGACAGCACCTTCTTCCATACCATACTGCCGGCCCTGATGAACGTGGTCTATAATCAGTCCGATATCACCTTCCTGATCCTGGACAACCGCTGGACCTGCATGACCGGGCATCAGCCTAATCCCAATACCGGCTACAACGCCTTTGGCGAGGAAACCCCCCAGGCGGATATCCCGGCCATTGTCAAAGCTATGGGCCTGGAATTCGTGGAAACCTGCGACGCTTACGACCGGGCCGCCGCCGAGGATGTGATCTCACGGGCCCTGGACTATGCCGGGCCTGCTGTGGTCATCCTCACCGGTGAATGCCAGCTGCAAAAACAGCGCCGGGTGAAAAAGGGCCTGGCCAAGACCTTTGTCAATCTGAACGACTGCGACGGCTGCCGCAGCTGCGTGGCCCTGGGCTGCCCGGGCATCAAATACAATGCCACTGAGAAGAAATCCGGTATCGATAGCGTGCTGTGCGTGGATTGCGGCCTTTGCCAGCAAGTCTGCCCCCAGAAGGCCATCAAGGTAAGGAGGCGCTAGTCATGGAGAGAAACTATATTATAGCCGGTATCGGCGGCCAAGGCAGCATCAAGATTTCCCATATGATCGCGGAAGCGACCATCCGCGCCCATGGCGACAAGTATAATGCCCGGGTAGGGGAGACTTTCGGCGCTGCCCAGCGGGGCGGCGCGGTAGCGTCCCATGTGCGCATCGGCGAAGCCGTTTATGCGCCGCTGCTGGGCAAAGGCACCGCCGACCTGGTGCTGGCCCTGGAACCCCTGGAAGCCCTGCGGCTGGGCGTGCCTTATCTGGCTGAGAGCGGCGTCGCCATCATCAACACCGTGGCCCAGCCGCCGGTAGACGTCAAAATCGGCGATCTGAAATATCCGGAAGTGGCGGAGATCATCGCCGCCCTGGAAGCCATCGGCGCCAAGGTGGTGGCTTTTGACGGCGGCGGCCTGGCTGCCCAGGCCGGCAGCGCCAAAGTCTTAAGCGCCGTGATGCTGGGCGCGGCCTTTGCCAGCGGTCTCTTTCTCTTTGACGAGGAAACCATCCTCAGCGTACTGAAGGAAAATGTGCCGGAAAAGACCATTGAAGCCAATGTGGAAGCGTTCCGCCTGGGCCAGGAAGCCTATCTGGCCGCCCAGCCGGAATAAAGGGGAGGATGCTATGCACAAAGTGATCAGCGCTGCTAAAACAGCCGGCCGCCATCTCTATGAGCATGAAGCCTGGGCGCTGTTTGGCGATTACGGCATCCCCGCGCCCAACTGTTGTCTGGCCAAATCCGAGGCGGAAGCCCTGGACGCGGCCCAGGCCATCGGTTATCCGGTGGTGCTGAAAATCGTTTCCCCGGACATTCTTCATAAATCCGACGCCGGCGGCGTTAAGGTGAATATCGCCGGCCCGGACAGTCTTACCGCCGCCTACGCGGCCATCCTTACCAACGTTAAGGCTTATGACCCGGCGGCCAGGATCGAAGGCATCCTGGTCTGCCAAATGCTCAAGCCCGGCGTGGAAACCATCATCGGCATGACCCGGGACGCCTCCTTTGGCCCGGCGCTGATGTTCGGTTTGGGCGGCATCTTTGTGGAAGTGCTGAAAGACGTGAGCTTCCGCGTCTTGCCCATCAGCAAGGCGGACGCCCTGGCTATGATCGGCGAGATCAAGGGCTACCCTTTGCTGCAGGGCATCCGCGGCAAGGAGCCCCAGGATGTGGAGGCCCTGGCGGGGCTGCTGCTGAAAGTCGGCGACATGATCCGGGATAATCCGGAGATCAAAGAGCTGGATATCAACCCCTGCTTTGTCTACAGCCAGGGCGTATTGCCCGCGGACGCCAGGGTGATGCTTTAAACAGCGGAACAGGTTTACCTGAACAGGCGCTATGGAATAACTCTATGAAATAGGTCTATGGAACAATTGTTAGAGGAATAAGGTTTGAGGGAGGTTTGTTTATGCCTTACTTTGGCGAAATCGAGAGGAATTACAAGTATTTGAACCAAAGTTTGCTCCGGGTGGATTCGGCGGATAAAGTTTCCGGCCGGGCTACCTATGCGGCTGACCTGGTCTTCCACCGGATGTTGGTGGCTGGGGCTTTATACAGCCCTTATGTCTCGGCCAAGGTGCTCAGCATTGACACGAGCAAGGCCGAAGCCGTGCCCGGCGTGGCGGCGGTGATGACCTACAAGGATTTGCATAAACCGGTGAGCTGGGGTTATTACTGCTATATGACCGACCGTATCCGTTACGAAGGGGACGCGGTGGCCATTGTGGCCGCGGAAAACGAACAGGCGTTAAAGGCCGGCCTGGCAGCTATTGAAGTGGAATATGAGGAATTGCAGCCGGTGCTGACCATTGAGGAAGCCCTGGCGCCCGGCGCGCCCCTGGTCCATGAGGGCAATCCGGAATGCGAGGGCAATATCTGGAGCCACGCCACCCACTTTGTGCGCAAAGGCGATGTGGACGAGGCCTTTGCCAAATGCGATAAGACCATTGAACGTACCTATACCACCGGGCATCAGGAGCATATCTATTTTGAGACCGAGGCTGCCGTGGCCGTGCCGGATAAGGACGGCCGCATCACCGTTTATGCCGGCTGCGCCAATCCCTTCTTTGGCCGCCGCTGGGTGGCGGACGCCTGCAATCTGCCCCGGCCCAAGTCCCGCCTGATCCAGACTACCATCGGCGGCGCTTTCGGCGGCAAGGAAGAGCTGCTGGGCATGGTGATCGGCCGCGCCTCCATGCTGGCCCAGAAAACCGGGCGTCCGGTAAAATACGTGGCCAGCCGGGAAGAATCCGTTAAATGCAGCACCAAGCGGCATCCCTTTAAGCTGGAATACAAGGTGGGCGTGAACAATGACGGCCATCTGCAGGCTGTGCAGTGCAAGATCACCGAGAACTGCGGCGCTTACCATATGCATGAGTTCATGAACTTCCGGGCCAAAATCCACGCTGCCGGGGTGTACAATATCCCCAATGTGAAAGTGGATATCATGGGCGTGTTCACCAATACCGTCACTTCCGGCGCCATGCGGGGCTACAGCGCGCCCCAGACCATTTTCGCTTTGGAGCAGCTCTATGAGGACGCGGCCCAGGCAGTGGGCATGGATCCCCTGGAATTCAAGAAGCTGAACCTGCTCAAGCAGGGGGATATCCATCCCTGCGGCCAGGAGATCAAGCAGGAAATCATCCTGCCGGATATGATCAAAGAGGTTTGCGAGAAAACCGATTACCGCCGCAAACGGGACGAATACGCCAAACAGACGGGCAAGATCCGCAAGGGCATCGGCATCAGCATTTTCCACCGGGGCTGCGGCCTGGGCGGCGAATCCCCGGACGCCAACGCCTGCCTGGCCATCGTCCATGACGACGGCACGGTCATGTGCAATGTGGGCCTGGCGGAAAACGGCCAGGGCCTGCATACCGCTTATACCCAAATCCTGGCGGAAGCCCTCTCCGTGGATCCGGCCCTGATCAGCATCAATAAAGTGGATACCCATGGCATCGTGGACAGCGGCATCACCGCGGCTTCCCGGGGCACGGTGATGGGCGCCCAATCGGTGAAAATGGCCGGCGAGGAGCTGAAGGGCCTGCTCCTGGATACCGCCGCCATGATGTTCCACGCCCCTGTGGAAATGGTGGTGCTGGAAGACGGCTTCTTCAAACTGTCCGGCGTACCGGACGCCATGATCCCCTGGCAGGCTGTTTGCGAATGCCATCACTGGACCGGCGGCCAGGGCGGCGTGATGACCTGGTTCAAGCCGCCCCATTTGCACTTTGACGAAGAAAAAGGCTGCGGCGACGGCTTCCCCACCTATACCTACAGCGTGGTGGTGAGCGAGGTGGAAGTGGATACCGAAACCGGCGAGATCAAGGTGGAGCGGGTCACCTCCGCCCATGACTGCGGCAATATCATCAACCCAAAGAACCTCACCGGCCAGATCCATGGCGGCGTGGTCATGGGCATGGGCTTTGCCATGCTGGAGAATATCGCCATGAAAGACGGCCATATCCTCAGCGACAATATGGATACCTATATGATCCCTTCCAGCCTGGATACGCCGGAAATCGTGCCCATGCTCTTCGAATGCGAGGATCCCACCGGCACCTTTGGCTCCAAATCCATTGGCGAACCCAGTTCCGAAGGGGTGGCCTCTTCCGTGGTGAACGCCTTGCGCAATGCCCTGAATATCGAGATCCACAGCATACCCATTAACAAGGTGAAGCTGTATGAAATGCTCCATCAGCAGCAGTAAGGAGGGATGAACAATGATAACGATTCATCTGACAATCAATGGCAAACCCGTGACCGCTGAAGTCCGGCCCGACCAGACCCTGGCTTCGCTGCTCCGTACCGATCTGGAGCTGACCGGCACCAAAGAAGCCTGCGGGGTAGGGGAATGCGGCGCTTGCACCGTGATCATGAACGGCAAAGCAGTCAAAAGCTGCATCACCCCGGCTGCCCAATGCGATGGCAAAGAGATCGTCACCATCGAAGGCCTGGCGGAAAACAACGACCTGCATCCGCTGCAGAAATGCTTTGTGGAAGCCAACGCCGTCCAATGCGGCTATTGCACCCCCGGCTTCATCATGACAGCCCTGGCTTATTTGGAGGAGAACCCCCATCCCAGCCGGAATGAGATCCGCCTGGCTATCTCCGGCAATCTCTGCCGCTGCACCGGCTATGAATACATCATCGACGCCATCGAGAACTACGTCAAACTAAACAACGCTTAGCCTCAGCTGAGAAAGGGGATAAGTTATGTCTGTGAATCTTGTGATCGATGGCCAAGCCATCGTTGCCCGGGAAGGGGAGACCCTGCTTAACGCCGCGCTGGCTGCCGGTATCCAGATCCCCCGGCTTTGCCATGATATCAAGCTGTCTCCCGGCGCCAACTGCGGCCTCTGCGTGGTCAGCGTCAATGGCGAAGCGCCGGTGAAGGCTTGCGAAACCCTGGCGGCAGCCGGGATGAACGTGGCAACTCAGGGCCAGACCCTGACCGAGCTGCGGCGGGCGGCCCTGGCTGAATTGCTGGCCGTTCATCGGGGCGATTGCCAGGCCCCCTGCAAAAAGGCTTGCCCCGCCGGCAGCGATTGCCAGGGCTATGCGGGCCTGATTGCGGAAGGCTGCTTCGATGAAGCGGCGCGCCTGTTGAAAGAGTATTATCCGCTGCCGGCTTCCCTGGGCCGGGTCTGCCCCCATCCCTGCGAGGAGGCTTGCCGCCGGAGCTTGCTGGAAGGGCCGGTGGCTCTGGCCGCTTTGAAACGCTTTGCCGGCGACCAGGATCTGGCCAAGGCCAGCCCCTATCTGCCGGAAATTGCCCCGGCCAGCGGCAAGAAAGTCGCCGTTATCGGCGGCGGCCCGGCGGGCCTTACCGCCGCCTGGCTGCTGGCCAGGGCCGGGCATCAGGTAGCGGTCTTCGAGGCCATGCCTAAGGCCGGCGGTATGCTGCGCTACGGCATCCCCGAATTCCGCCTGCCCAAGGCGGTGCTGGATCAGGAGATCAGTATCATCAAAGCCATCGGCGTGACCATTGAATGCGGCCGCCGGATCAGCCAGGCGGATTTTGCCCGGCTGCAAGAAGAATACGATGCGGTCTTCCTGGCTATCGGCGCTTGGCAAAATACGCCCCTCAATTTGCCGGGGGAGGATTTGCCCCAGGTGATGAGCGGCCTGGAACTGCTGCAAAAGGTGGCCTTAGGCCAGTTGCCGGCTTTAGGCAAGCAGGTGGCTGTGGTAGGCGGCGGCAATACGGCCATCGATTCGGTGCGCACCGCCATCCGCCTGCCCGGCGTGGAGCGGGTCAGCCTGATTTACCGCCGCAGCCGGGAACAGATGCCGGCCTTTGCCGAGGAAGTTGCCGAGGCTGAGCTGGAAGGGGTGGAGCTGCGCTTTTTACTTAGCCCCCTGGAGATCAAAGCAGCGGGCCAGGGCCTCAATGTGACCTTACAGGTGATGGAACTGGGCGAAGCGGACGCTTCTGGCCGCCGCAGTCCCGTCCCTGTTGCGGGAAAAGTGGAAGAATTATATTGCGACAGCCTGATCGCCGCCATTGGCCAGCAAGTGGCAGCCCCGGTCCCCGGCAACCCCGCCTTGAACCGTTGGGGCGCCATCGAAGCCGCCGCCAATCTGGCCACCAGCCTGCCCGGGGTCTTTGCCGGCGGCGACGGGGCGAACAAAGGCCCCGGCCTGGCTGTGGAAGCCATTGCCGACGGCCAGCGGGCCGCCGCGGTGATCGACAAGTATTTGCAAGGTATCGACTATATGCCTGAGCAGCCTGCTTATGCGGAGCAAGCGGATCTGACCGCTGCTGATTTTGCCCATGCGGCAGCGGCGGAACGTCAGATCCCCGCCAGTTTAGGCAAGACGGAGCGGCGGAAGAATTTCCGGGAAAGCGCCGGCGGTTTCACCGTTGAGCAAGCCCGGGCCGAAGGAGCGCGCTGCCTGGAATGCGGCTGCCTGGACATTTATGAATGCAAGCTGCTGGCTTATGCCCGGGAATACGGCATGGCCTTTCCCAATGACCCAGCCCTGCCTCATGAAGCCATAGACCGGCGTCAGCCCTATCTGTATCGGGACCCCAATAAATGCATTGCCTGCGGCCTTTGCGTCCGGATCTGCAAGGAGATCATGGGTTTTGGCTGCTGGGAACTGGATGAAAGCGGCGACCGGCCAACGGTGCGCATCGCCCGGGGGGGCACGCTGCCGGAAGCCTACTGCATCAGCTGCGGCCAATGCGTGGCCCATTGCCCGGTAGGCGCCCTTTCCGAGCATAACCCCCGGATGAAAGCGGTGCCCCTGCCGCCGGAAACCTGCGCCAATACCTGTAATTACTGCGGCGTGGGCTGCAGTGTGGAAGTGCATCATTACGGTGATAAACCCATCAAGGTCAACCCGGTTTACGGCGGCAGTCTGGACGCCAATGTGCTGTGCAGCCATGGCCGCTTCGGCTGGCATACCGCTATGGGCGACCGGGATCTGACTACGCCGCTGATCCGGGAACAAGGCGAACTGCGCCCAGCTTCCTGGGACGAAGCCTATGGCCGGGCCCTGGAGGGCCTGAAACAGGTGCAGGAACGCCACGGCCAAGACGCGGTGGGCGTGATCATTGCCGACCGCATGACCAATGAGGAGATTTACCAAAGCCTGCGCCTGGCCGAAGCCCTGGGTACCAAGAGCGTTTATAGCGCCAATATTTACGACGGCGGCGTGGAAGAAGTCTTTGGCCTGGATTGCAGCACCAACAGTTATCAGGAATTAGCCAATACCGACTGTATTTTGGTGCTGGCGGCGGATGTGCCCTCTTATTACGCCATGCTGGCCCTGCCGGTGCAGCAAGCCAAATTCGGCCATGGCGCCAAACTGCTGCTGGCAGCGGCGGATGGCTGGAACGGCTTCAACTTTATCGCCGACCGCCGGGCCGTTATGGAAGATGATACCCGCTTTATTAAAGAGCTGCTGAAAGACTGCATCGATCAGGGCTGCGTACCGGAAAACGCTGAGGGCTTCGAAGCCTTGAAAGCTTCTTTGGCGGCGGTGGTTCCCAGCGAGGAGGCTCAAGCTTTTGCCAAGGATTATCGGGAAGCGCCCACCGCCATGATCATGCTGGATCGGGAGCGGGCTTCCCGGGAAACCGTGCGGCTGGCTGCCGCTCTGGCTGTGATTTGCGGCAAGATCGGCAGGCCCAATTGCGGCGTCATTCAGATGCTGCAGCATAATAATACTCAAACCGTGTCCCTGCTGCAGATCCGCAGCAATATGCACTGCCTGCTGGAAGATATCAAGGCGGGCAAGATCAAAGGCATGGTGCTGGGGGAACAGTTTATCCCGGATGAGGAGGCCCCGGGCTTGCTGGAATACACGGTGCTGCTGGACAGCGCCAGGGGGCCGGCTTTTGCCACTGCCGACGTTTTCCTGCCCATGCCTGGTTACGGCGCTTATAACGGCACCTATTGCAGCGCCGAAGGCCGGGTGCAGCAAGTCAACCAGATCTTCTCCATTCCCGGCGGCAAAGACGGCTGGCAGGTGCTGGATGATTTGATCAAGGCTGCCGGGGGCCAGGCCCTGGGTTCCTTGGCCGCTGTGCAGAAATCCCTGGCCGACCGTTTCCCGCTTTATGCCCCTTGCCTGCTGGGAGGCCAGGTCTTCCTGGCCGACGGCCCGGTCCGTCATCAGCGGGGCTATGCCACGCCGGACGGCAAGGCCCATTTATTCCCCGCCGCCTCAGGGGCCCCTGCTTTTGGCGAGATGTGCTTTGCCGACGTGCCTTTGTGCACCTGGTTTGGTCAGTTGGTCAGCGAAGGTGTGCTGAATGTCGATTAATTAGAGGAGGAAACCCCATGAACGGATTTGATTTCATCAGCGCCGCTAATCTTGCGGACGCCCTGGCTATACTCAGCCGCCATCAGCAGCAGGCCTGCCTGGTTGCGGGGGCCACCAATGTGATCAATAAAATCAATCTGGGCAAGATCAAGGATAAAGTGCTGGTCAGCCTGGATCATCTGGATGAGCTGCGCGGCATCCGGGAAGAGGACGGTTATATCGTTATCGGCGCCATGACCGATATGAACACGGTGGCCGGCAGCCGGCTGCTCAAAGAAAAGGCCCGTGTGCTCTGGGAAGCGGCCCAGGTCTTTGCCGACCCCATCACCCGGAACCGGGCCACTATCGGCGGCAATATCGCCGACGCTTCCCCAGCCGCCGACGCTGCCCCGCCGCTGCTGGCCCTTAAGGCGGAGGTGCTGATCCGGAGCGAAGCCGCCGCCCGGGCCGTGCCCATTGACCAGTTCTTTGTTTTCGTCGGCAAAACCCTGCTGCAGCCGGACGAGATCATTACGGCGGTCCGCTTCCGGCCCAATGCCAAGGGCGCGTTCATTAAGATCGGCCTGCGTAATGCCCTGGCCATTTCCGTGGCTTCCGCCGCCGCTACCCTGGAGCTGGACAGCCAGGGCAAAGTAGTGGATTGCGCCATTGCTTTAGGCTCGGTGGCCCCCACGCCGGTCCGGGCTTATCAGGCTGAGAAAGCCCTGATCGGCCAGGCCCTGACTGAGGACGCCCTGGCGCGGATGAAAGCGGCGGTGCCGGCGGATATCAGCCCCATTGATGATTTGCGCGCCACAGCCTTTTACCGCCAGGGCGTGGCCGCCACCATTGTGGAGCGGGCGATTAAGCAGTCTGTGTAAATCTGTGTCATTAGTCAGCGGGGCTGGGCGCCCTTAGCCGGCCCCGCTGATTTTCACCAATATGAATTAAGGTTGCGGTTTGTTTGACAATCTGGCGGGCAGGGTCTTGCTGACAGCCTTGCCCGCCTTTACATACACGGAAGCTGCCAAACCCTGGGATCATGATGTTTTTTCAGCGGCAGCCTGGTAAAAAAAGCCGCCCTAAGGGGCGGCCTTTTTACCAGGTTTATTGCAGGAGCTGAACCGGCTTTTAAGAGCCGATCTCCACCTTGTGGAAAACTTTTTTGCCTTTGCGCAGCAGGGCATAGCCCTCCTGGAAGTCGTCTTTGGTGACGGTTTGATCAAAGGCCGCCACCCGTTCATTATTCAGGTAAACGCCCCCATCCTTGATCAGCCGCCGGGCTTCACTGGAAGAACTAACCAGGCCGCAAGCGCTGAGCAGGGTGACGATATCCATGCCGTTGCCGAAATCAGCGGCCGCAATGGTGGTGCCGGGCATCGTGGCCATGTCTCCGCCCCCGCCGAACAGGGCTTCCGCCGCGGCCTGGGCTTGCCGGGCCGCTTCTTCCCCATGCACCAGGCTGGTGACCTCATAAGCCAGCCGCTTTTTCGCCCCGTTGATGTCCGCGCCCCGGGCTAGATCCGTCAGCGCCCGCACCTCATCCATGGGGATGAAGGTGAGCAGGGCCAGGCAGTTGGCCACGTCCGGGTCGTCGATATTCCGCCAGTACTGGTAAAATTCATAGGGCGAGGTTTTTTCCGGATCGATCCACACCGCGCCGCCCACGGTTTTGCCCATTTTCACCCCGGCGCTGGTGGTGAGCAGCTTGAAGGTGAGGGCATGGGCAGGCGCGCCTTCCACCCGGCGGATCAGATCCGCGCCGGAGAGGATATTGGACCACTGGTCATTGCCGCCCAGTTGCAGCATGGCGCCATAGCGGCGGTACAATTCCAGGAAATCATAGGACTGCATCAGCATATAGTTGAATTCCAGGAAGGTCAGGCCCCGCTCCAGGCGGCTCTTGTAGCAATCCGCCGTCAGCATGCGGTTGACCGAGAAAAAGCGGCCGTAATCCCTGAGGAATTCGATATAATTCAAAGGCAGCAGCCATTCGGCATTATTCACCATCAAAGCGCCGTCTTCGCTGTTGAAATCAATAAAACGGGAGAGCTGTTCCTTAAACCGCTGGCCATTGGCGGCAATCATCTCCTGGGTCATCAGCTGCCGCATATCGGTACGGCCGGAAGGATCCCCCACCATGGTGGTGCCGCCGCCGATCAGGGCAATCGGGCGATGCCCGGCCCGCTGCATATGCATCATCACCATGACCTGGATGAAATGGCCCACATGCAGGCTGTCCGCGGTAGGGTCAAAGCCGATATAGAAAGTTACCGGGCCTTTGCCCAGCAGTTCCCGGACTTCCTCCCCATTGGTGGATTGCTCAATAAAGCCCCTCTCTTCCAGGATATCATATACGTTTGCCATTCTACTTACCCCTTTCAAGTGTTACAACCATTCTATCATAAAATTTGTACGCCCTTTTGTCAAGTTTAGCTATTGGCATTGTCGAAGATTAATGATATAATCAGAACATTATCTAAGTGCGGAGCGATACAGATGAAATACAATCTATTCGGTAAAACAGGCTTTCGCGTTAGCGAGCTGTGTTTTGGTATTCTGCCCATGGGGCCGGCCCAGGCTGATATTCCCGTTAGGGAAGGCGGCGATTTGCTGCTGCAGGCCATGGAGAACGGCGTCACTTTTTTTGACACCGCCCAAATGTACCGCACTTATCCCCATTTACGCCGGGCTTTGGACCTGTATTCCGGCGGCCGCGAACAAATCGTCATCGCCAGCAAATCCACCGCCCCGGACTACGCGGGCATGGAAGCCGCGATTCAGGAGGCCCTTCGGGAATTAGGCCGGGACTATCTTGATATTTTCCTGCTCCATGCCGCCCGGGTCAAGGGCCGGCTGCTGGAGCAGCGGGCAGGCGCTTGGCAGTGCCTGCTGGATTATAAAGAGAAAGGCTATCTGAGGGCAGTGGGCGCCTCCACTCATAATGTGGACGTGGTCGGCTCCCTGGCTGCACAGCCTTTGGTGGATGTGATTTTCCCCTTATACAATAAAGCTGGTTTGGGCTTAGTAGACGGCACCGCTGAGGAAATGCTGGCCAATATCAACCTGGCGGCCGCGGCGGGCAAAGCGGTCTATTCCATGAAATTACTGGGCGGGGGCGTTTTGATGGACGATATTCTCTCCGCCCTTGCTTACGGCCGTCAAGAGCCGGCCTTTTCTGCCCATGCCGTGGGTATGGTCCGCCCTAAGGAACTGGCGCTCAATCTGCGCATCTTTAATGACGAGGCCATTGACCCGGCGGAGGTCAGGGAGATTAAGCAAGGCAAAAGCTGGACTGTACAGGGTTTCCTCTGCGCCCATTGCGGCCGCTGCCTGGAAACCTGCCCTTCCTATGCCCTGACCATGGGCGGGGATGATATCCCCCGGGTGGATTATAGCAAGTGCCTGCTCTGCGGTTATTGCGCCGCGGCCTGCCCGGAATTTGCCATCAGGATAAAGTGATGGCTGCCAATTCGAAATTAAGGAGAATGAGAAATAGATGTCTGATAAAAACAAAAAGGAGGCTTCCCTAAAGAAGCATAACGTTACCACGGCCACGGTATTTTTTATGATTTTCTGTATGGTCTGCGCCGGCGCTTATGGCATTGAGGATATGATTCCGGTCAGCGGCCCCGGCCTGACCCTGGTTCTTTTAATGGTTTTGCCTTTTTTCTGGAGCATCCCCCAGGGCCTGGTCGCCGCCGAACTGGGCAGCGCCATCCCCGAGGAGGGCGGCTATTATAAGTGGATACAGCGGGCCCTGGGCGAATTCTGGGGTTTCCAGGCCGGCTGGTGGCGCACCCTCTCGATTTATGTGGATTCCACCCTCTATGTGGTGCTGCTGGTGGGCTATATGCGCGCCTTCGTGGATATGGCGGATTGGCAGGCGCTAATGGTCAAAGTCCTGGTGATCCTGGTCTTTACTTATGTCAATCTGCGGGGCCTGAAGGATGTGGGGGCGGTGACCACCTTTTTTTCCCTGCTGGTGATGGCTTCCTTTGTTTTCCTGATTATTCTGGGCTTTGCCAATTGGCAGTTCAACCCATTCCTGCCCTTCACCCCCCCTGGCCAAAGCGTGGGCGAGAGCTTGGGACTGGGTATCGCCATTGCCATGTGGATGTACGCCGGCTATGAATCCATGTCCACCATGGCCGGGGAATGCACCAATCCTCAGGTCATCCCCAAGGCCACCATCCTGTCGGTGCCGGCCATCATGCTCATGTATATTCTGGCCACCATGTCCGGACTGGCCGCCATCGGCCATTGGCAGCAGTGGTCCACTGCCGGCGGCATCAGCTTCGGCACCATTGCCAATCATTTCGGCATCCCCATTTTCGGCGTCATCTTCGGCATCGCCGCCGTAGCGTCCAATGCCTCCATCTATAATGCTTACCTCACTTCCGGCAGCCGCGGCTTTTACGCCATGGCCGAGGATAAGCTGATGCCCCGGTTCTTTGCTGATATCCACCCCAAATACGGCACACCCTATAAGGCAATCATTAGCATGGCGGTGGTCAATCTGATTCTCTGCCAATACGGCTTTGAAGTCCTGGTGGTTATTGATATCTTTTTGCTGATGTTCGCCTATGTGCTGATTTATATCGCCGCTGTCGTCCTCCGGGTCAAGGAGCCGGATCTGCCCCGGCCCTTCCGCATCCCCTTGGGCACCAAGGGCGTGCTGATCATGTGCATCCCCCCGGTGCTGCTGGCGGCGCTGGCCCTCTTTTCCAATGGTTTGCTGTATCTGGTGGGCGGCTGCCTGGGCGTGCTTTCCGGCCCCATCGCTTACTATTTCCTCAAACGCAAATATGGTGGGGACCGCCAAGAGCCCGCGCTTTCCCGCCGCTCCCGGCTGGCTAACGGCGTCCTCTGCGCCGTGATGCTGGTTTTAGTGGCCGGGGGGGCCACTATGCTCCTGCAGGAGCGGGGCCAGGCCCGGGCCGCCCTCAAGGATTTCGGCGACAGCTATGTGGCCCAAGGAGAGCAGGGGGAGATCCGCTTCGATTGGGGCGAGGAGTTGTATTATCTGGCCCTGAACGCGCCGGATAGCGAGGCGGAGGTGGCGGTTTATTATGACGCCGGGGATTTCTTCGGCAGCGTGGTCTATGACCGGCGCTTTGAGCAGGGCGAGGATTTTGCCCAGGCTGCCTGGGATCAGCTGCAGCGCTTAAGCGGGGCGGGCCTGCCCCTGGCCTGGGTGGATTTCGCCTCTGACAATTATGTGGCTTATGAAACCGAGCCCGGGGCTTATGGCAGCGCCGGGGAATTGCTGGACGCTGTGGGCCAGGCTTTCTGATCAGGTAACAAGACAGGGATTAAGGATAAGAAAGGGTAATCAGGCGCATGTTGGCACAGTATACGCTTCCGGAGATCGAGAAAATATTCAGCCTGGAAAACCGTTATCAGCTGATGATGGATGTGACGGTGGTGGCCTGCGAGGCTTTGGCGGATATCGGGCGCATCCCCATGGAGGCTTACCGGGAAATCAAGGAGAAGGCGGGCTATGACATCCAGCGCATCAACGAGCTGGAGGCGGAGACCCATAACAACGCCATGGCTTTCCTGATCTGCCTGGCGGAATATGTGGGTACGGAAGCGGCCCGCTATATCAATATCGGCCTTTGTTCCGAGGATATCGCGGACACGGTCACCGCCCTGCAGGTGCGCCAGGTATCCGAACTGCTGCAGGGGCGGCTGCATCAACTGCGCCAGGCCCTGGTCAAGCTGGCCCGGGAGTACAAATATACCCTGATGATGGGGCGCACTCACGGCACCTATGCCGAGCCGATCAGCTTCGGCCTGAAAATGGCCGTCTGGGTCAAGGAAGTGGACCGCTCCATCCTCCGTCTCAATCAGGCCCGAAATGTGATGCT
>DAIMZM010000056.1:0-16419 GCA_036733985.1 Bacillota bacterium | reverse complement strand
AGCGCTTTATGGAAACATTGGTCCTTCCCAATATTGAAGATTTCCATGAGCGCGAGAGAGCCACAGACGAACTGCCCCAAAGCGGCTCCGGCCGTACCGTGATGACGGCGGAGCCCAAATTCATTCCCGCCGAGGCGGTCCAGATCCAGGTGGGTGAAGGCATTGAAATGCGGGTGCGCATGGTGGACTGCGTAGGCTACGCCGTCCCCGGCGCCCTGGGCTTTGAGGACGACACCGGCCCCCGTATGGTGGCCACGCCCTGGCATGCGGAGCCGGTCAGCTTTGAGCAGGCGGCGGAAACCGGTACGGAAAAGGTGATCACCGAGCACAGCACCATCGGCATTGTGGTGCTGACCGACGGCAGCTTCGGCGATATCCCGGCGGAGAACTACCGCCCGGCAGCGGAGCGGGTCATCACCGAGCTGCAGGAGCTGAATAAGCCCTTTGTCATCGTGGTCAACAGCGCGGAACCGGACAGCGAAGCCGCGGAGGCGCTGGCCAATGAATTGGCGGAGCAATACGGGGTCACCGTGATCGTGCTGGACGCCAAGCATATGGATGAGGAAGATATCCTGGCGGTGCTGAACGCGGCCCTCTATGAATTCCCCGTCACCGAGATCAGCATCAGCCTGCCCCGCTGGGTAGAGGAGCTGGAAACCAGCCACTGGCTGCGCCAAAGGCTGGAGCAGGGCGTTACCGACGCCACGGAAAATGTGAAAAAAGTGCGGGATATCGCCGGGCTGCTGGAACAGCTGAGCATCCCCGATATCACCGGCATGGTCACCCTCTCCCAGCTGGCCTTGGGCACCGGCACTGCCGCGGTGGACGTGGCCCCGGCGGAAGGCCTGTTCTACCGGGTGCTCAGCGAATACGCCGGCGCGCCCATCCAGGGGGAAAACAATATCCTCTCCCTGATGCGGGAATATGCCAAAGGCGCCAGGCAGTGGAAGAAAATGGCTTCCGCCATGGCCGAGGTTTCGGAAAGCGGCTACGGAGTGGTGAACCCCTGCCTGGATGAACTATACCTGGATGAACCGGAACTGATCAAGCAGGGTGGCCATTTCGGGGTGCGGCTCCGGGCTTCCGCCCCCAGCTACCACATTATCCGGGCCAATGTGCTGACCGAGATCACGCCCCTGATCGGCACGGAGAAGCAATGCGAAGACCTGGTGCGCTACATCATGGATGAATTCGAGGATGACCCCCAGAAGATCTGGGCCACCAATATTTTCGGCAAATCCCTCCACGAACTGGTCAGCGAGGGCATATCCGGCAAGCTCTACCGCATGCCGGAGCAGGCCAGGGAAAAGCTGGCCGATACCCTGCAGCGTATTGTCAATGATAATGGCGGCGGCATCATCTGCATCATCATCTGAGCCAGGGCAACAGCCGAAGCAGCGGAAAAACGCGTCCCCCCAGGGACGCGTTTGCTGTCGCGGTCAAACCGCCGTTATTCTTAATAGAAGCTGAACTCCCCGGTCTCCCGGTTATGGGCTTCCGCCTTTTTCATGGCCAGCACCGTCAGGCCGATCATCAGGGCCAGGCAGGCCAGAAGCCGCCAGAGCTGAGGCAGGCAAGCGCCGAAGCCCGCGCCGCCGAAGATCCGGCGGATAATGGCCAGGCAATAAGTAAGGGGGAAGATCAGGGACAGGGCCTGGGCCCAGAAGGGGAAGCCCTCCACCGGCACCCGCACCCCGGCCAGCAGCACCATGGGGTCGTCGCAAAGATTATAGACGATCTCCGCGTCCCGGGAAAAGAGGAACAGGGCGTTCATCAGGCCGCCCCAGACCGTGGCGGAAATGATCAGGATCAGGAACACCAGGGGCAGCTGCCAGAGGATGGGCCAGCCCAGATCCCCGGCATAGATGAGGATGAAGACGCAGAAGCAGAGGAACATCCAGGTATCCTGCAAGAGCGCGCCCAAAGCCCGGCCATAGAGCAGGGCCAGGCGGTTGGCCGGGCTCAGAAAAGCGATTTCCAAAGTGCCGAACTGCCGCTCCTGCCACCCGGCCTGCCAGGCGCTTTGCACCATGGCCCAAAAGCAGGTATACGCCATATAGCCGGTGCTGATAAAGACCATCAGCTTGGCCCCGGTATCAATGCCCAGCCAGCCGCCGCCTCCCAGGCTGAAGGGCTTATAAGTGAACCAGACGGTGAAAAAGCCCAGGATGGGCCAGACCAGCAGGGAAAAATAGACCAGGGCGGAGTGGAAGCTGTTATGATGCTGCTTCACTACCTCCGCCTGAAGCGCCAGGAATAGCTTTTTCATATTCTTGGCCCCCCATTGTGCCGGGAATCGCCAATAATCGAAAGCAGGGCCTGCTCTAAATCCGGTTCATTGCTGCGCAAATGCTCCACAGCCAGGCCCGCGTCGCCGATGGCCTTGAGCAGGCTGGGCCAGCAGCGGCTGTCCCCTACGATGCGCAGTTCCAGGCCGCCCTGGCCGTCCGGGCTGAACCGCAGCTCCGCCTGATCCTGGGCCAGGTCCGCCAGCTTTTGCCGCAATTCCGGGCCGATTTCCGGCAGGCTGACGCTGAGGGCTTTGGTAGAGCGGAACAAACGGGTCAGCTCCGCCTTGGTGCCTTCGGCAATGATCAGGCCCTTATCGATCACATAAATATAATCGCAGAGGGCCTCGGCCTCGGAAATATAATGGGTGGTAAGCAATAAGCCCTTATGCTGCTCCGCGGCCAGGCCGGCGATATACTGGCGCATCTCCTTGGCGATCAGCACGTCCAGGCCTAAGGTGGGCTCGTCCAGGAACAGGTAGGCGGGATCATTGATCAGGCCCCTGGCGATCTGCAAGCGCTGCTTCATGCCCTTGGAGTAGCGCTCCACCGGCAGATCCGCCGCTTCCGTCAGCCCCACCATGTCCAGCAGGGTTTGACTGCGCCGCTTCAGTTCAGCGCCGCTCAAGCCGTAAAGCCTGCCGAAATAGGCCAGGTTTTCCCGGGCGGTGAGCCGCCAATAGAGATTGCGCTCGCCGCCGGTGATCATATTCAGCCTGCCCTTGACCTGCAGGCTGTTTTTCACCCCGTCCACGCCGTCGATGCGGATGCTGCCGCTGGTGGGGGACACCATGGAACAGAGCATGCGGATGGTGGTGGTCTTGCCCGCCCCGTTCACCCCCAGCAGGCCGATGATCCGCCCCTTGGGGATGGTCATGCTGATGCCCCGCACCGCTTCCACTACCCTGCGCTTCTTCGGTTTGAGGAAACCGGCCTTTTCCTTGGTATGATAGGTCTTATAGAGGTTTTCGGCAACCAGCTGATCCATAGCGCCTCCTTAATAACCGGCTTCAGCTAAACAAGCGCTCCACCAGGGTCCGTTCCAGCTTACGGAACCAGACCAGGCCGACCAGGGCGTAAATGAGGCAGAGCAGGCAGATCTGCAGCAACAGGCCCAGATTGTCCGCCAAGGCCCGGCCCTGGATCACCACGGCCCGGAACAGGGCCGCCGCCGGGGTCAGGGGGAAGATCTGCGCCAGCTTTTGCAGAGGCAAAGGCAGGTATTCCAGGGGGTACATGACGCCGCAGAGCAGCGTCATGGTGGTAAACAGGGTGTTTTGGCTGATATAGGTATCCCGGGTGCGGAGCATGATCGCGGAAAGGGTCAGGCCCAGGCAGAAGAAGCTGAACATGGCCAAGAAGATGGCCAGCAGGGCTTCCCAAGTCAACAGATGGGTGAGCTTGGCCCCCAGCAGCCGGCCCGCCAGCAGCACCACGGCAAATTCCAGCAGGGCCCGGCTGGTTTGTTCCAGCAGGCAGCCTAAAAAATAGCCGCCCCGGGAAGCCGGGGAGATCAGGAATATCTCCAGGGTGCCTTCGCGCATTTCCGTGATCAGGGCCCGGCCGATATTCATTAAGGTGGCCACGGCCAGCACATTCAGGGCAGCGCCCAGCACGATATAGGTCAGATAATCCGCGCCGTTGGCATAGGCGGCAAATTCCGGGCTCAGGCTGCCCCGGAGAAAATAATGGTAAACAAAATAAGGGAAGATGATGGCGAAAACGCCGCCAAAGACCCGGGACAGAAAAAAGGAAACCGGCAAGGCCCTTTTGATGGCGATGCGGTTTTTGCGGTATGTGGCAAACATCAGATTCAGCATGGCCCGCCCCCCGGATTCAGTGCCTTCAGTATAACATCTCCGGCGCTTTACCGCAATAAAAAGAACCGTCCGCCAGAAGACGAACGGTTCTTTTTGATCAGCTAAAGCCTTGGCTTAACCGAACAGGGAGAGCAGGATGCCCGCGGCCACGGCGGAACCGATGACCCCGGCCACATTGGGGCCGATGGCGTGCTTCAGCAGATAATTGCCGGGATTGGCCTTTTGCCCTTCCAGCTGGGAGACCCGGGCCGCCATGGGTACGGCGGAGACGCCGGCGGAGCCGATCAGGGGATTGATCTTGCCCTTGGTCAGCCAGCACATCCGCTTGCCCAGCAGCAGGCCGCCAATGGTACTGAAAATAAAAGCCAGCAAGCCCAGGCCGATGATTTTCAGGGTTTCCGGCCGGAGGAAGGTATCCGCCACGGCGGTGGCGCCCACCGTCACCCCCAGGAAGATGGTGACGATATTGATCAGCGCGTTTTGCGCCGTGTCGGAGAGCCGCTCCACCACCCCGGATTCCCGGAACAGATTGCCCAGCATCAGCATGCCGATGAGCGGCGCCACCGAGGGCAGCAGCAGTACGCAGAGCAGGGTCACGATAATGGGGAAGCAGATCCTTTCCAGCTTGGATACGGGGCGCAGCTGCTTCATCACCACTTCCCGCTCCTTTTTCGAGGTCAGGGCCCGCATCAGCGGCGGCTGGATCATGGGGATCAGCGCCATATAGGAATAGGCGGCAATGGCAATGGCCGGCAGCAGTTCCGGCGCCAGCTTCGTGGTCAAATAAATCGCCGTGGGCCCGTCGGCCCCGCCGATAATGCCGATGGAGGCGGCCTCCGCCGGGGTAAAGCCCAGGCCAATGGCAATGATAAAAGCCACGGCAATGCCGAACTGGGCGGCGGCGCCTAAAACCAGGCTGCTGGGCCTGGCGATCAAGGGGCCGAAATCCGTCATGGCGCCGATGCCCATAAAAATCAACGAGGGATAAATCCCCAGCTTCACACCCTGGTATAAGTAATAGAGCAAACCCCCGGGCTCAGAGCCGTCAGGCCCGGCCATCAGCCCGGCCAGGGGCAGATTGGCCAGCATGATGCCAAAAGCAATGGGCAGCAGCAAAAGCGGCTCAAACTTCCGCGCCACCGCCAGGTAGACCAAAACGCAGGCTATGCCGATCATCACCAGACGCTGCCAGGTCAGAGCCACAAAACCCGAGCTTTCCCATAATGTTTGCAAAGCTTCAATGAACATCTGAATCCCTCCGCTAGCTAAATCAGCTAATTATTATTTTTCCTGAGCGCGCCTTCCAATTTGCCCATGGCATAAGAAAAGCCCCTAATGCAAAAATAGAGGCAGAACAGCACAAGGAACACCACTGCCATCAGGAAGAGCGCAGTGGTAACGCTGGTAGCGATCGTCATAAAGTCACCCCCTTATCGGAAAAATGAAAATGGAGGCTTCTGCGAAGCCTCCACCCTGAGCAACATAAACTTGAAAGCAAACCGGGTTTTTAACCCTGTTTGCCCAACCGGATAAAAAACCTATTCAGTTTTCACAATCATAACACAAACCGCCTGATTTCGTCAAATAAAATATTAAGCCCGGCTTAACCCAGCAAAAAGCCCCCGCCTGATTGGGCGGGGGCTTGGCGGCGCAGGATTAATAGACGCTGACTTGCTTTCTTTCGGCGTCTTTACGCTCGAATTTGACTTTACCGTCAACTTTGGCAAACAGGGTGTCGTCCTTGCCGATGCCCACATTTGTGCCGGGATGGAATTTGGTGCCTCGCTGGCGGACCAGGATGGAACCGGCGCTGACCTGTTGGCCGTCGCCGCATTTGAGGCCCAAACGCTGGGCCGCGGAGTCGCGGCCATTGCGGGATGAACCGCCTGCCTTCTTATGAGCCATGTATCTTCAACTCCTTTATCTCTAAAGTATCGTCCGGCCGGCAAAAAGCCGGCGAAAGTTTACAGGGTAATGGCTTCAACCTGCAATTTAGTGAAGGGTTGGCGATGGCCGTTCTTCACTCGCACGTTTTTCTTGGGCTTATAGTGGAAAACCGTGACCTTTTTGCCCTTGCCATGTTCCAGGACTTTGCACTTCACTTGCGCCCCCGCCACATAAGGCTGGCCGGCAGTGAGTTTCCCATCGTCGAAAACAGCCAGCACCTTGTCGATGGCCAGGCCGCTTTCCGGCTCAACTTCCAGCAGTTCCACCCGGAAGATATCGCCCTCGGCCACTTTATACTGCTTGCCGCCGGATTCAATAATCGCAAACATTCGTTGCACCTCCCTACTTTATTTTTGTAGCCTCGCCCAATTCAGGTAGCCTGCGCTTTAAAACCCGTTCGGTGCGGTATGGCAACATTCGGATATTATCATAAAAACCGCTGCTTGTCAATGGTTTTCTCTTGGAGCCCTTATTGCGGCGGCGGATTAGGACAAAATTTATAATTTATTTTTGACAGCGGCTTTGGTGAAAAGCCAGCATTTCCTCATAGGCTTCCCTGTCGTCCGCATCCATGACCAGGCCCGGGTCTGCCAGATCCAGGTAAATCTTTTTCCCGTGAGAAGCGGCGATAGCCCTTTTCATGCCCCCGGGGCCGCTGAAAGCCAGCAGTTCCGGGAAAAGCGCTGCCGCCAGCAGCACCGGATGCCCCTTCCGCCCCTGAAAAACCGGGATCGCCACCGCCGGTTCCGGCTCCCCGGCCAGGGCCTGTATCAGCGCCAGCACGCTTTCCCTGGTAAAAAGAGGCGAATCCACCGGCAAAAACAGCGCGGCCCGGCAGCGGCCTTGGAGCGCCCTCAGCCCCAGGCAAGCGGAAAAAAACATATCGGTTTGGGCAAAGTCGGGGTTTTCCACGGTTTCCACTCCCAGATCCGCGATATGGGCCTGTAAGCGGGAAGCCTCCCGGCCAATCACCACCACAATGGGGGAGACGCCGCAAGCAGCCAGGGTGGTCAGGGACAGGCGGATCACCGTGCTCTCGCCCAAAGGCAGCAGGGGCTTGAAAGCGCCCATGCGGGAAGAACGGCCCGCCGCCGTGATCACCGCGCCCACCCTTAAGGGCGGCTCAGCCGTTGCCGGGATTGCTTTTTGCTCGAAACCGGACATCTCCAGCCTCCTTGCGCAGTATTTTTTTATGGGCCCATGCCGCCAGGAAAGTATAGCATAAACCGGGGGCTCTTGTCTATGTATGAAAAAGACCGCCGGGGCAGCGGCGGTCTTTGGCAAAACCTAAATGTTTAGTCGTAGAGCGGGTACTTGGCCGTCAGACTAGTGACAATGGCCTTGGCTTCATTAGCCTGGCTGTGGAGGCCAAAGACAATGGCCTGGGCCAGCTCAGCCATGTCCGCTTCCCGGAAGCCCCGGGTGGTGCAGGCGGCGGTGCCCAAACGGATGCCGCTGGTGACAAAGGGTTTTTCCGGATCAAAGGGGATGCCGTTTTTATTGGTGGTGATGCCCACCTCGTCCAGCATATGCTCGGCCACCTTGCCGGTGAGGCCCACGGGACGCACATCCACCAGGCCCAAATGGTTGTCGGAACCGCCGGAAACCAGGCGCAGGCCGCCCTTGACCAGCTCCTCCGCCAGCACCCGCATATTCGTGACCACATGCTGGATGTAGTCTTTGAATTCCGGCTGCATGGCTTCCAGGAAAGCCACGGCCTTGGCGGCGATCACATGCATCAGCGGGCCGCCTTGCATGCCGGGGAAGACGGCTTTATCAATGGCTTTAGCCAAGTCCTCATTATTGGTGAGGATCAGGCCGCCCCGGGGGCCCCGCAGGGTCTTATGGGTGGTGGAGGTGACGATATCGCAATAGGGCACCGGGTTCATATGGGCCCCGGCAGCCACCAGGCCGGCAATATGGGCCATGTCCGCCAAGAGCAGGCAGCCCACGGTATCGGCAATCTGCCGCAGGGCCTTGAAATCAATAGCCCGGGGATAAGCGGAAGCGCCGGCCACGATCATTTTCGGCTTGATCTCTTTAGCTTGGGCCAGCAGCTTATCATAATCAACCACTTCCGTATCCGGCTCCACGCCATAGGAGACGAAATTATAGAGCTTGCCGGAGAAATTCACCGGCGAGCCATGGGTCAGATGCCCGCCGTGGGCCAGATTCATGCCCAAAACCGTATCCCCCACGCTGAGGCAGGAAAAATAGGCCGCCATATTGGCCTGGGCGCCGCTATGGGCCTGCACATTGGCAAACCCGGCGCCGAACAGCTCCTTGGCCCGGTCCCGGGCCAGATCCTCCACCTGATCCACGCATTCGCAGCCGCCATAATAGCGCTTGCCCGGATAACCCTCGGCGTACTTATTGGTCAGCACCGAACCCTGGGCAGCCATCACGGCCTTGGAGGTAAAATTCTCCGAGGCGATCAGCTCGATTTTATCCTGCTGGCGCTTTTTCTCCGCCAGGATCAATGCGGCAACCTCCGGATCGGTGTTTTGCACATACGAAAAATCAAACATCTTCCATCCTCCTTAGATAGTTTCTTAATTAATACCTGTTATTCTTTAACCTGACAACCGGCCTGCTCCAATAGCCAGGCGGTGCGGGCGGTATCCTCGATCAATTCAGCGGTATTATAGGCGGCTTCCAGATCCGGCCCCATGGCCACCGCGCCGTGACCCGCCAGCAGCAAGGCCGGGCAATGCTCCCCGGCCCCGGCCAGGGTTTGGCTGATCAAAGCGCAGAGCCGGCTGGAACCAGGTTCCGCCGGGGGCACCAGGGAGACTTGGCCCAGCAGCAGGCGGGCGGGTAAGGTGGGCAAGGGCAGCCGGCGGCCAAGTACCGCGAAGAGGGTGGCATAAGTGGAGTGGGTATGCAGGATGGCATTAATCTCCGGCCTGGCCTGGTAAATAGCGGCATGAAAAGCCGTTTCAATGGAAGGACGGCAGCCGGCTGCGGCGTCCAGGGCCAGGCAGTCCTTGTCCACCCGCAGGATATCCGCTTCGCCCAGGGCCCGGAGGGAGGCGCCGCTTCTGCTGATCAGAAGGCCCTCCTGCCAGCGCTGGCTGATATTGCCGCCGCTGCCGTAGGCCAGCCCCCGCTGCCAGGCCAGGGCCGCGTATTGGGCCAGGGTTTTTTTCGCTTCAGCCAGGGTTTGTGCCATCCCCGCTCCTCTCCCCATTGCCATTAGCTTTAGTACTCCTGGATCAGGCAATGGCCGGTCATTTCCGCCGGCTTTGGGATATCCAGCAGCCGCAGCATGGTGGGGGCGATATCTTCCAGGCGGCCGTCCAGAAGGCGCATACCCTTGGCCAACCGCCCGCTGATGATGAAGGGCACCAGGTTCACGGAATGGGCGGTCATGGGCCGGCCGTTTTCCAGCATCTGCTCGGCATTGCCATGGTCGGCGGTGACCAGCAGGGTGCCGCCCTTGTCCCGGAGAGCTTTTTCGATCAAGCCCAGGCAGATATCCACGGTTTCCACCGCCTTCACCGCCGCCGGGATCACGCCGGTATGGCCCACCATATCCGTATTGGCAAAGTTAAGGATGATCACGTCATGCTTGTCCCCGTCCAGCTCTTTCAAAACCGCGGCCGTGACTTCCAAAGCGCTCATTTGGGGCTGTAGATCATAGGTGGCCACCTTCGGCGAGGGAATCAGGATCCGGGCCTCTCCCGGCAGGGGTTCTTCCGCCCCGCCGTTGAAGAAAAAGGTCACATGAGCATATTTTTCCGTTTCCGCGATACGGAGCTGGGTCAAGCCCCGCTCCGAAAGCACCTGGCCCAGGGTATTTGCCAGGCTGCGGGGGGGATAGGCCACGGTGACATTGGTTAAAGTCTCGTCATAAAAGGTCATGGTCACATAATACAGCGCCGGTGGCTGACCGCCCCGGTCGAAACCGCTGAAATCCGGGTCGGTAAAGGCATGGCTGATCTCCCGGGCCCGGTCTGAGCGGAAATTGGCAAAGATCACGCTGTCGCCGTCGCTGATCCGGCCCAGGACCTGGCCCTGGCTGTCCTGGAGCACCACCGGCTCGATGAATTCATCGGTGACGCCGTTGGCATAGGATTCGGCAACGGCGGCCTCAGCGGAGATTGCGGGCCGGCCCGCGCCGTACACATAAGCCTGATACGCCCGCTGCACCCGCTCCCAGCGCTTGTCCCGGTCCATGGCATAGTAACGGCCCATCACCGTGGCGATCCGGCCTTTGCCCAGGGCCTGGCAATAGTCCGCCAGCTCCGCCACAAAGCCCTGGCCGGCCTCTGGATCCGTATCCCGGCCGTCGGTGATGCAATGGAGGAAGATCCGCTCCAGCCCCTGGTCGGCAGCCAGCTTGACCAGGGCCTTGAGATGGTCGAGATGGCTGTGGACGCCGCCGTCGGAAGTCAGCCCCAGCAGATGCAGGGCTTTGCCTTTGGCCTTGGCCTGGGCGACAGCCTCCAGGAAAGCCGGGTTTTTAAAAAAGCCGCCCTCGCTGATTTCTTTATTGAGCAGGGTCAGTTCCTGATAGACGATGCGGCCGCCGCCGATATTCATATGCCCCACTTCGCTATTGCCCATCTGGCCATCGGGCAGGCCCACGTCCAGGCCGGAGGCTGAGAGGCGGCAATGGGGGCAATCCTGCCACAGCCGGTCAAAATTTTTCGTTTCAGCCAGGGCCACCGCATTGCCCCGGCTCCATTCGGCCAGGCCCCAGCCATCCAGGATCATCAGCATTAAGGGTTTCTTTTTTTCCAGCGTATGATTAGCCATCATTTGTACCAACCTGATTCTTATAATGATTAGCGTTTCCGGTTTGCTTCTTTGATATTGCGCTAATTATTTCATTATATACTAATTTATGAAAAAAGTCGAGTCTAAAAAAGCCGTTTCCCGAATTTATTCAGGAAACGGCTTTTTAAATCCGGATAAAGTCTATTTCACGTAAATGCCGCTTCCCAGCTTCCAGGCCAAAGGCTCAAAGGCCACGCCCCGGTCGAAAATATCCTCGATCTCCTTGCCGTATTCCATGCAGTCGTAAACAAAGCGGGCGGCGCTGTCCACGCTGGTCTTCAGGTCATAGCCCCGCATCAGGCCCGCCACCATGGTGCTGGTGAACAGATCGCCGGTACCGTGCATGTGATAGGGCAGCAGATGGATGGGCAGCTCGAAATAACCCTGGCCCTGCTCGATACCGCAGTTATAGAGGGTATCGCCCCGCTGCACGCCGGTGAGGACGATATTCTTGGTGCCCTTGGCCACCAGCTCTTCGCAGATGGCCCGGCTCTCCTCCGGCGACAAGGTATCGGCGCAATAGGAACGGCCCGTGAGGATGCAGGCTTCGGTCACATTGGGCGTGGCGTAGTCGGCCATGGCCACCAGCTCCCCCATGGTGCAGCACATGGCGTCGTTATAGGTCTTGATCACCAGGCCGTTATCCCCCATCACCGGGTCAATAACGGAGATGCCGCTGTCAAAATCTTTGATCAGGCGCTGCACATAGCCGATCTGCTGCTCGGAACCTAAGAACCCGCTGTAAACACAGTCGAAGGTCAGGCCCAGGGCCTGCCAATGATTGATATGGGCCTCCATATAAGGCGTATAATCAAAAAAGGTGAAGTGATCAAACAGGGTATTGGTGGAAAGCAGCGCGGTGGGCAGGGGGCAGACTTCCACCCCGGCCGCAGATATCACCGGCATCGCCACGGTCAGCGCGCATTTCCCATAGCCGGACACGTCATGAATGGCTGCCACGCGGTGTAAATTTTTCGTCATAGGGTTCCCTCCAAACAGTAGATAATCACAGTAATAAAGTATGGACGATACAAAATATTTTATCACAGCATCACGGTAAATACAAGCCACAAATGCAAATCCCGGCTTGTATTCCCGCCTGGCTTATGCTATATTAAATTAATATGCCGGGGTTGATATTAACAGTGATTACCTGCTGGTAAAATCAGGCTGCGGCAAAAAAACAAACATAAGGATGTGAGATCATGGGCAAGTACTGGGAACCGGAAATGGAATGTGCGACGCGCAATGAATTGGAGGCGCTGCAGAGCTTTAGGCTCTGTCAGACGGTGCGGCGGGTCTTTACCAACGTACCGGCATACCGGGAACGGATGCTGGCCGCAGGGATCACCCCCGAGGATATCCGTTCGGTCCATGACCTACATAAGCTGCCTTTCACCGCCAAAAAGGATTTGCGGGACAATTACCCCTACGGCCTGTTTGCCGAACCCATGGAAAACATCGTGCGGCTGCATGCCAGCTCCGGCACCACCGGCAAGCAGATCGTGGCCGGCTATACGGCCAAGGACCTGGAAACCTGGCAGGCTTGCTGTGCCAGGGCCCTGGTGGCCGCCGGCGCGGACAAGCAGGATTTCATGCATGTTTCCTATGGCTACGGCCTGTTCACCGGGGGCATGGGCCTGCATTACGGTGCGGAAAAACTGGGCATGACCGTGATCCCCGTCAGCACCGGCAATACCCAGCGGCAGATCACCATTATCCAGGATTTCGGCTCCACCGTCATCTGCTGCACCCCGTCCTATGCCCTGTACCTGGCGGAGACCATGGCGGAAATGGGCATTGGCAAAGAAGATATCCATATTAAATGCGGCCTGTTCGGCGCGGAGCCCTGGACAGAGGAGATGCGCCGGGAGATCGAGGCGAAAATGGGCTTGAAAGCCTATGATATTTACGGCCTGACCGAGATCATCGGCCCCGGCGTGGCTTTCGAATGCGAAGAGCAAAGCGGCATGCATATCAACGAGGATCACTTCATCCCGGAGATCATCGACCCGGATACCGGTGAGACCTTGCCCTTAGGCGCCACCGGCGAGCTGGTTTTCACCTGTATTTCCAAAGAAGCCTTCCCCCTGCTGCGCTACCGCACCCGGGATATCGCCCGCCTGGACGACAGCCCTTGCGGCTGCGGCAGGACCCTGCTGAAGATGAAGAAGCCCCAGGGCCGCACCGACGATATGCTGATCATCCGGGGGGTGAACGTCTTCCCCTCCCAGATCGAAAGCGTGCTGCTGGCCACCGGCATGACCGCCCCCTATTATCAGCTGGTGGTAGACCGGGTGAACAATACCGACGTGCTGGAAGTCCAGGTGGAGCTGGAAGGCCAGCAATTCACCGATACCATCAAGGGCCTGGAACAGCAGGCGAAAACCATCCGGGGCGCCATCGAATCCGCCCTGGGCGTGGCGGTTCAGGTGCATCTGGCCGAGCCCAAATCCCTGCCCCGCACCGAGGGCAAGGCTGTGCATGTGATCGATAAAAGGAAATTTTAAGCGGACAGGGAATTACTGTTTTAGCAATTGATGAACCAAGACAGGGAGGTGCCGCCATGTATATCAAACAAATCTCTATTTTCATCGAAAACACGCCCGGGCGTTTGCACGCCGTCACCAGGATCCTGCGGGAGCATAATATCGATATCCGGGCCCTATCCCTTTCGGATACCAATGATTTCGGCATTCTGCGGCTGATCGTGGCAGATCCGGACGCCGCCTGCCTGGTGCTGAAGGAAAGCGGCTGCACAGCCCGGCAAACCGATGTGCTGGCCATTGGCTTGAAAGACCAGCCCGGCGGCCTGGATGAGGCGGTGGGGGTGCTCTCCGAGAACGGGATCAATATCGAGTATCTGTACGCTTTTGTCAGCCGCCATCAGAACACCGCCTATGTGATCCTCCGGGTGGAGGATAATGAGAAGGCCACCGCTGTGCTGCAAGCCGCCGGCATCCAGCTGATCCGGCCGGAGGATATCTATCAGATGTAAGCAGGCGGCCTGACCAAAACTTTGCCGCAAAAAGCCGGCCTCCTGATGGAGGCCGGCTTTCAGTATCCGCCGGACCGGCGCTATTTATGGCTTTTCTTGTGCTTGGCCTGTTCAGTCTTGGCATGGGCCAGCATATTGGCCCGCACCGCCAGCTGCAGGCCGTAAAGGTTGATGAAGCCGGCGCTGTCCCGCTGGTTATAGACATGGTCGGTGCCAAAGGTGGCCAGCTCTTCATTATAGAGGCTGTAGGGGCTCTTGATGCCCACCACGGTGGCATTGCCCTTATAGAGCTTCAGCCGCACCGTGCCGGCTACCAGCTGCTGGGTGCTGTTGACGAAAGCGTCCAAGGCCTCTTTCAGGGGCAGGAACCACTGGCCGTTATAAACCAGCTCCGCATAACGCACGGCCACGGTTTCCTTATAATGCTCGGTTTCCTTATCCAGGGTCAGGCTTTCCAGGGCCTTGTGGGCGGCATACAGAATGGTGCCGCCGGGATTTTCATACACGCCATGGGATTTCATGCCCACCAGGCGGTTCTCCACGATATCGTCGATGCCCACCCCATGCTTGGCGCCGAGGCTGTTCAGGGCTGTCAGCAATTGGGTGGGGGCCATTTCCTGGCCGTTCACGGCAACCGGCTCCCCTTCGGTAAAGGTGATCTCCACATATTCGGGGCTATCCGGAGCGTCTTCCGGAGCCACGCAGATCTGCAGCATTTTCTTGGTCGGCTCGTTCCAGGGATCTTCCAGATCCATACCTTCATGGGACAGATGCCAGATGTTTTTATCCCGGCTGTAATTGGCTTCCCGGGAAACCGGCACGGGGATATTATGGGCCTCTGCGTATTCGATCTCCTCATCCCGGCTGGTGATATCCCATTCCCGCCAGGGCGCGATCACCGGCAGGCTGGGCTGCAGCGCCTTCACCGCCAGCTCGAAACGGACCTGGTCATTGCCTTTGCCGGTGCAGCCGTGGGCCACGGCGTCGCAGCCTTCCGCAACGGCGATCTGCACCAGATATTTAGCGATCAGCGGGCGGGCCATGGCCGTGCCCAGCAAATATTTGCCTTCATAGATAGCGCCGGCTTTCATGGTGGGGAAAACATAGTCTTCCACAAATTCATCCACCAGATCGCCCACATAGCATTTGGCGGCGCCGCTTTTCAGCGCCTTGGCCTTCACGGCTTCCATGTCTTCGCCCTGGCCCACATCGCCGCAGACGGCAATGACTTCGCAATCATAGTGTTCCTTCAGCCAGGGGATGATGATGGAGGTATCCAGGCCGCCGCTATAAGCCAGAGCCACTTTTTTAAAGTTCTGATTATGTATTTTGTTCATGATTCCAACCTCCCGTAATTATGGCCGCAACCCCGGCCATCTATGAGTAATCTTACACCATCAGGAATAAAAATGCAAGCATTTTTATCAGTTTTTCTGAATTTTTTTCCACAGAGGAAAAAGGCGAAGCAAGGGAGAATATCCGCCCAGAGGTTTTTCCGAAGGAGCTGTTGCCGGATGAAAAGACTGGGTAAGTCCCTGCTGGCCCTGGCCCTGGCCCTGAGTTTGCTGTTGACGTCCCTGCCTAGGGAAAGCCGGGCCGCTATTGGCGGCGACGAAAAGCAGGCTTATATTGAAAGCCTGAGCCAAACCCAGGCGGAACGGGATCATACTGAGAGCCAGCTGCAGCGGGGCAAAAAAGTCCTGATCGGCTCGGTGTTTTTCCTCATGGCTCTGCTGGCCTTCAGCGCTGTCCGCCGCACCCGCAACTGATAAGCGGCCAAAACCGGACCAAAAACCCCATCCCCCGGTCATTCTACATGAATATTATAACGGCGCACCTGCCCCCGGGCGGGAACAGCGCAAAAGGACGATCAGATGGACCGCTATTTCCCTTATGGCGAAACCGAAACCGCCTACCTGGCCGGCCGTGACAAGCGGCTGGCCGAAGCCATTGACCGCATCGGCCCCCTGGAGCGGCGGGTGAACCCGGATCTGTTCGCGGCCCTGGTGGAAGCCATCCTGGGCCAGCAAATCTCCACCGCCGCCGCCCGCACGGTGCGGGCCCGGCTTCTGGCCAAGGCCGGCGCCTTTACGCCGGAGGCCCTGATTGCCTGCCCGCCGGAGGAACTGCAAAGCTGCGGCATCAGCTTCCGCAAGGCAGGCTATTTGCGGAGCGCCGCCCAAGCCGTGCGCTCCGGGGCGCTGGATATCCCGGCCCTGGCCAACCTCACCGACGAGCAGGTCATCGAAGCCCTGACCCGGCTGCCCGGCATTGGCCGCTGGACCGGGGAAATGCTGCTGATCTTCTCCCTGATGCGGCCAAACGTGGTCAGCTACGGGGATCTGGGCATCCGCCGGGGCATGATGCGCCTCTACCGCCACAAGGAACTGCCCCGGGAACGCTTCCAGCGCTATTGCCGCCGCTACGCCCCTTACGGCTCCACGGCCAGCCTTTATCTTTGGGCGATTGCCGGCCAGGATGATTGGTAAGGGGGCCGAAGATGCGCCAGGCTTGATTTTCGCTTGAAAATATGTTTAAATGAGAATAAGGCAAAGGTCCCTGAGGGAAAGGCCGGGAGGTTGGA
>DAIMZM010000055.1:3002-16544 GCA_036733985.1 Bacillota bacterium | reverse complement strand
AGGCGGCGTTGACTGCTTCCGCGGTCACGACCCGCTGCAGCACCAAGGACAGATCCACCACGGAGACATTCGGGGTGGGCACCCGGAGGGCATAGCCGTTCAGCTTACCCTTGAGCTGGGGCAAAACTAAAGACACGGCCTTGGCCGCGCCAGTGGTGGTGGGTATGATGTTTTCGCTGGCCGAGCGGGCACGGCGAAGATCCTTATGGCTTTTATCCAAAATCACCTGATCATTGGTATAAGAATGGATGGTACACATCAGGCCTTTTTCCACGCCGAATACATTGTCCATGACCATCATGGTACCGGCCATGGCATTGGTGGTACAGGAAGCGTTGGATACGATATCATGCTTGGCCGGGTCGTATTCCCTATGGTTAATGCCATAGCAAAGCGTGATGGCCTGGCCGTTTTTGGAAGCGGCGGAAAGCAAAACCTTTTTCGCGCCCATATCCAGATGGGCCTGGGCCTTCTCCACATCCGTATAACGCCCGGTGGATTCCAGGACCACGTCCACGTCCAGCTCCTTCCAGGGCAGGCCGCTTAATTCCTTGCGCACAAAGGCGGGGACCTTTTTGCCTTCCACGATGATATTGCTTTCGTCGAAGGTCACATCCTTATCCCATACGCCGAATGTGGAATCGTACTTGAGCAGATGCGCGAACAGCTCCGGTCTGGACGTGCCGTTGATGGCAACGACCTCAATATCCGGATCGTCAAAAGACATGCGGAAAAAGGGGCGGCCAATCCGGCCAAAGCCGTTGATCGCTACTCTCACAACCATTGATATCTTCCTCCAAATTATTTATTCTCCCCTTACGGGTTCCGACAAATCCATCTTCTCTACGATAGCAGGAAATCCTTTTAAGCGCGTCTATTTTCTGACTTATGGGGCAATTTTCGATACTCCGTTCCGGTTTTTCAAGGGGACCTTTTCCGCCTCCTGCCACCCCGGGCCGGCAACCCCAGGGCCAGCCGGTATTTGGTCACGGTACGCCTGGAGAGGATCAGGCCCTGGGCCTGCAGGATCTCGCAAAGTTTCTGGTCGGAAAAAGGATGGGCCGGATCCTCCCGGCTGATCAAAGCGGCGATCAGGCTTTTGGCCCGGGCATTGGAAATGCTGCCGCCGCCGATTGTTTCCAGGCCCCGGGGGAAAAAGAATTTCCAAGGCAGCAGCCCCCGGGGCGTTTCCACATATTTCCCGGCAACGGCCCGGCTGACTGTGGATTCATGCAGCTCCGCCGCTGCCGCCACCTGCCTTAAGGTCAGGGGCCTTAAACCCGCCGCCCCCAGGGTAAAAAAATCCTGCTGACGGCTGAAAACGATTTCCGCAATGGCGGCCAGGGTCTGCTGGCGGCGGGCCACATTGCGGATCAGCATCCGGGCCGAGGCGAACTGACGCCGCAGATAATCCGCCAGTTCCCCGTCAAGGGCCGGGGCGGCGTAGAGTTCCTGATAATAGCGGCTCAGGGTCAGCCGGGAACCCAGGGTATCGTTAAGGCAGATCAGCAGCCGGCCGTCTTCCACCGTGACGCTGACGTCCGCCACGATATACTGCACCGGGCCCTTGCTTTGATCCGCCGCCGGCCTGGGGGACATGGCCTGGATCAGGCGGTAAGCCTGGGCCACCAGCTCTTCCCGGACGCCGCAGGTCTTAGCCGCGGCTTTGTATTCCCCCTCAACCAGATCCGGCAAAAAGTCCTGGATCAGCCTGAGCAGCAGCGCCCCCTCCGGATGCTCCGGCGGCACCTGCAGGCTGAGGCATTCCCGCACATCTCTGGCGCCCACGCCCCGGGGCTCCAGGGTCTGCACCAGGCCCAGGGCCTGCTCCAGCACAGCTTCCGCCAGGTTCAGGCCGTCCGCCAGCTCTTCCAAGGATACCCGCAAATAGCCGTCGCTATCCAAAGCCGCGATAATAGCCCGCACAGCCTGTTCTACCTGGCCTTCTATCGGCAAGAAGGCTGCCTGCAGCAACAATTGCCGGGCTAAGCCGCCCTGCTCCGCCACAGCCTCCGGGAGCAGGCCGCCGCCGCTGCCATAGCCCCAGTCCTCATAGACGGTTTGGCTGGCTTCCGCTTCCGGCCAGCCGCTTTCTTCCATTGCCCCGCTTTCTTCCCTGGCCCCGATAGTCCCGGCAGCACCGGTTTCCCAGGTTTCCCGGCCCTCAGCCGGCTGCCAATCCCCCTCCTCCGCCGGTTCCTTCGCTTCCGTCAGCTCCAGCACGGGATTTTCCAGCAATTGTTCGCTGATAAAATCCCGCAGCTCCTGGGTGGTCAGGGTCAGCAAATGCAAGGCCTGTATCTGGGCCTGGGTCGCGACCTGCTTTTGTTCCTGGCGGATGGTAAGCCTTTGTTCCTGCATTGTCCTACTCCTGCCGGTTCCAGTCCTGGCTGCCGTAATCCCGGATATTCTCAGCGATCCGGCAGAGGCGCCGCAAACGGTGGTTCAAGGCGGAACGGCCCTGGCCGGAAAGGAGGGCCAGATCCGCCAGGCTGTCCTCCGGATACTCCAGCCGGAGCTCCGCGGTTTGCCGCAGCTGGGCGGGGAGGGTCTCCGCGCCGATCTGGGCAAATACATACTGAATATCCGCCACCTGGCGCATGGAAGCGGTGACGGTCTTATTCACATTGGCCGTATCGCAATTGCGGCGGCGGTTGGCATTATTCCGCATCTCCTTGGTCACCCGCACGCTCTCGAATTCCAGCAGAGAGCGGTGGCTGCCCACAATGTTCATGAAATCGCTGATCTGCTCCGCCTCTTTCAGGTAAAGGATGACCGCACCCTTGCGCCCCACGGTTTTCGCGGCAAGGCCAAAGCCTTCCAGCAGGCGTTGCAGCAAAGCGGCCTGGGCTTTGTCCAGGCTGTTGATTTCCAGATGATAGCCGCTTTCCGGCGCGCTGATGGAGCCGGCGGCTAAAAAAGCGCCGCGTAAATAAGCGCGGCGGCAACAGTTCTCCCGAAGATACCGGTCCTCCAGGCTTAAAGGAAAACCCAAAGCAATCTGGCCCGCTTCATCCAGCAGGCCTAAGGACGACAAAAACCCGCGCAGCTCCGGCTGGTCGGGGATCAGCAGATTATAGACCTGGTTCTTTTTCAGCCGGGTCCGGCGGTAAACCGCCACTTCCCGCTGGGGCAGGAATTCCCGGGCCAGGCTGAACATTTTCCGGGCCGCGCCGGGATGGGCCGTGGGCATGACCAAAGAAAGCCGGTTTTGGCCCGCCATACGGATGCTGCCGCTGATCAGGAAGAAGGCGGCGAATTCCGCGAAACGGCAACAGGCCCGGCTGGTGACCACCCGGCAGAGATCGTCCTTCACATGGGCGGAAAAGCTCATGGCTGATGATTCCCCCGCTCAATATCACGATGGGCCACCATCACCTGGTAGCCGGACTGGCGCAGGCGCTTGCCGATCTTCTCCGCCAGGGCCACGGAGCGGTGATGGCCGCCGGTGCAGCCCACGGCAATGGCGATATTCTTCTTGCCCTCCCGCCGGTAATGGGGGATCAGGTAGCGGAGCAGGCGCAGATAATGCCGCAGGAAGTCCTTGGTCACGCTATTGTCCAGCACATAGGTCATGACCCGCTTATCCAGGCCGGTCAGGGCCTTCAGTTCCGGCACATAATAAGGATTGGGCAGAAAGCGCACATCCATCACCAGATCCGCGTCCAGGGGGATACCGTATTTATAGCCGAAACTGATCATATAGATGGTGATCTCGTCGCCGTGCTCGCCGCCGAATTTATCCACCATATAGTCTGATAGGTGGGAATTATAAATATCCGTGGTATCCAGGATAATATCCGCCTGGCCCCGCAGGCCTTCCAGCAATTGCCGCTCGGCCCGGATGCAGTCCATGGTGCTCTTGCCGTTTTTGGCCAGGGGATGGGGCCGCCGGTTTTCCTTATAGCGGCGCACCAGAATATCGTCGGAGGCTTCCAGAAACAGCAGCAGAAAATCCAGGCCCCCGATCCTGAGCTTCGCCAGGGTCTGCTCCAGCTCGGGCAGGGCCGCTTCCCCGGCCCGGATATCCGCCACAATGGCGGTGCGGGGCAGGGACTTATTGGCCAGCCGCAAGCCCTCGATGAATTTGCCGAACAGGTTTGGCGGTAAATTGTCAACACAAAAATAGCCGATATCTTCCAGGGCGTTGACAGCCCTTGACTTGCCTGCCCCGCTCATACCGGTGATGATAATGATATTCCCATCCTGCCCCACGGTGAAAGTTCCTCCATAAAAGCTGATATGCGCTATTATGTCAGAATTCGGCTTCGGCTACGCTTTCCCTGCCGCTTCCGGGTGTAAAAAAGCATATAATTCCTGGGCCGCCTTTTGATTCATCTTCGGCGCCGCCGCCAGCTCCGCTAAAGAAGCGGCGCGGATACGGGAGAGGGAGCCGAAGGTTTTCAGCAGGCTGTTCCGGCGGGCCTGGCCGATGCCGGGGATCTGATCCAGTTCCGACGCCACCTGGCCCCTGGACCTGAGCTGCCGGTGATAAGCGACGGCGAAGCGGTGGGCCTCATCCCGCAGCCGCTGCAGCAGCAGGCGGCCCTCATCGGTTTCCGGCAGCCTTAGGGGCTCGCTTTGGCCGGGCAGGAAGATTTCCTCATGCTCCTTGGCTAAAGAGACGATGGCCGGGGGCTTGGCGTTGATCTCAGCCAGGCGTTCACAAACGGAGGAGAGCTGGCCCTTGCCCCCGTCGATCACCAGCAGGTCCGGGAAATCGCTGAAATCCGGCGGCTCCTTGCCGGCGGCCTTTTCCTCCAGGCCCCGCTGCCAGCGGCGGGCCAGAACTTCCTGCAGGGCGGCGAAGTCATTGCTCTGATCCAGGGTCTTGATGCGGAAACGGCGGTAAAGCTTGGGGGCGGGGGCGCCGTTGATGAACACGGTCATGGAACCTACCATATGGCTGCCCTGGATATGGCTGATATCATAGCATTCCAGCCGGCGGGGGGTACGGGGCAGCCGCAAATGCTGCCGCAGGGCTTCCAGGCCCACGGCGTTCTTCTGTTCCTGCCGCTGCCGGGATTGGAGAAAATTGTCCAGGATCAGCCGGGCATTGGCTGTTGCCAAATCCAGCAGCCGCTTTTTATGCCCCCGCTGGGGGATGATGAAGCGCACCTGATGCCCGGCGCTTTCCGAAAGCAGGCCGGCGGCGGCTTCCGCCTCCTCCGGCAGGGCATTTACATACAGTTCCTTGGGGATCAGCTGGCCGCCGCCATAATAATCCAGGGCCACCCGCTGCAGCAGCAGGGCTTCCTCCCCGGCCTGGGCGTTGGTGAGGAAGAAATGCTCCCGGTTCACCACCACGCCGCCCCGGACAAAGAACAGCTGGGCCACGGCCTGATCCTCTCCCTGGGCCACGGCGACCACGTCATGATCCCCCTGGCCCAGGCCGCTGTCCAGATATTGCCGGGTGGTCAGGGCGGTCAGGGCCTGGAGCCGGTCCCGGTGCCGGGCCGCGTCCTCAAAGCGCAATTCCGCGCTGGCCAGGGTCATGGCGGCCTGCTCCGCCTTAAGCAGGGCATTGGCCTTGCCCTGAAGGAACAGCAGCAATTGCTCGACCATAGCCCGGTATTCGTCTCTGCCCACCCGGCCTTCGCAAGGGGCCAGACAGCGGCGGATATGCGCGTTCAGGCAGGCCCTTTGTCCCGGACGGAAACGGGCCCCGGCGCAGGAGCGGAGGGGGAAAGCGTCCCGCAGCAGTTCAATAGCTTTGCGGATGCCGCCCACCGTGGGATAGGGGCCAAAGTATTTGCTGCCGTCATTCCTGGCCCGGCGGGCCACCAGCAGCCGGGGAAATTCCTCTTCCAGGGTGATCCTGAGATAGGGATAATGCTTATCGTCCCGCATCAGGATATTGTAATGGGGCCGGTGCTCCTTGATCAGATTGGCTTCCAGGATCAGGGCTTCCGCCTCATTGCCCACCACCACGGTATCGAAATCCGCGATATTCTCCACCAGCAATTCGGTTTTGCCGTCATGGGCGCCATGAAAATAAGAGCGGACCCGGTTGCGCAGATTCACCGCTTTGCCCACATAAATTACCAGGCCGTCCTTGTCCCGCATCAGATAGCAGCCGGGCTGGTCGGGCAGGCTTTGCAGTTTTTCCCTGAGGATATCGTTCATGGCTGCACCAATCCACTTTCCCGCTAAGAAAGCGGCGGCAGGCTAGATCCCACAGCCGCCCCCGCTCTCCATTCATTTCAGCGCTTTCGCCAAATACCGGCCGGTATAGCTTTCCTTGCAGGCCGCCACCTGCTCCGGGGTGCCCTCGCAGATCAGCCTGCCGCCGCCCTCGCCCCCTTCCGGGCCCAGATCGATCACCCAGTCGGCGGTTTTGATCACATTCAGGTTATGCTCGATCACCACCACCGTATCCCCGGCTTCCACCAAACGCTGGAGCACGTCCAGCAGGCGGCTGATATCGTCGGTATGCAGGCCGGTGGTGGGCTCGTCCAGGATATAGATGCTGCGGCCGTTGGAGCGGCGGGACAGCTCGGTGGCCAGCTTCACCCGCTGGGCCTCGCCCCCGGAAAGGGTGGTGGCGCTTTGGCCCAGGCGGATATAGCCCAGGCCCACATCGGCCAGGGTCTGCAGCTTCCGCTTGATCCGGGGCAGGTTGGCAAAGAAGGCCAAAGCGTCGGCCACGGTCATATCCAGCACATCGGCGATATTCTTATCTTTATAGTAAACGTCCAGGGTTTCCCGGTTATAGCGCTTGCCCTTGCAGACTTCGCAGGGCACATAGATATCAGGCAGGAAGTGCATTTCGATCTTGGTGCTGCCGTCGCCCTGGCAGGCCTCGCAGCGGCCCCCCTTCACATTGAAGCTGAACCGGCCCGGCTTATAGCCCCGGGCCTTGGCGTCCGGGGTCATGCTGAACAGCTGGCGGATCAGATCGAACATGCCGGTATAAGTGGCCGGATTGGAACGGGGGGTGCGGCCGATGGGGCTTTGGTCGATCATCACCACTTTTTCCAGATGTTCCAGGCCTTCGATGGCCTGATGGGCCGCGGGCATGGTATGGGCCCGGTTCAGCTTCCGGGCGCAGGCCTTATACAAAATCTCGTTCACCAGGGAGCTTTTGCCGCTGCCGGAAACCCCGGTGACGCAGACGAACAGCCCCAAGGGGATCTCCACATCGATCTGCCGCAAATTATTGGCGGAAGCGCCCTTGACCAGCAGCCTTTTGCCATTGCCCTGCCGCCTGCTTTCCGGCAGGGGGATGCATTTTTTGCCGGAAAGGTACTGGCCGGTGATGGAAGCCGGATTGTTCAGGATATCCGTCAGGCTGCCGGCAGCCACGATCCTGCCCCCCTGCTCTCCGGCGCCGGGGCCGATATCCAGGATATAATCGGCGTTTTCCATCATTTCCTCGTCATGCTCCACCACCAGCACCGTATTGCCCAGATCCCGCAGATGCTTCAAAGCCTGGATCAAGCGGGTATTGTCCCGCTGATGCAGGCCGATGCTGGGCTCGTCCAGGATATACAGCACCCCCATCAAATGGGAGCCGATCTGGGTGGCCAAGCGGATGCGCTGGGCCTCGCCGCCGGAGAGGGTGGCGGCCCCCCGGGACAGGGTCAGATAATCCAGGCCCACGTCGATCAGGAAATCCAGGCGCTCCCGGATCTCCTTCAAGATGCGGGCGGCGATCATCCGCTCCCGCTCCGTCAGCTCCAGGGCCTCCAGGAAAGCCCGGGCCTGGCGCACCGGCAGGCAGGACAGGGCATGGATATTCTTGCCCCCCACGGTGACGGCCAGGCTTTCCGGCTTCAGCCGGGTGCCCTGGCAAACCTCGCAGGTTTTCACCGTCATATAGCGCTCGAATTCTTCCTTCATGCCCTCGCTGTTGGTTTCCCGATAGCGGCGCTCGAAATTCTTTACCAAACCTTCCCAATGATGCATCCAGGTGCGCAGGCGGCTGCCGTCCGGCTCCATATAGGTGATGGGAAAAGTCTCGCTGCCGCAGCCGTAAAAGATCTCGTCCAGCACCCAGCGGGGCAGGTCCTTCACCGCCGCATCCAGGGAAAAACCATGGGCCTTGCTGATAGCCTCGATATGCCGGAAATACCAGCCCTCCTGATTATTGCCTAAAGGCAGCAAGCCCCCCTGGCGTAGGGAAAGGTTCTCGTCATTGATCATCAGCTTTTCATCGATGTATTGGGAAAAGCCCAGGCCGGTGCAGGCCGGGCAAGCGCCGTAAGGATTATTGAAGCTGAACATGCGGGGGGCCAGCTCTTCTATGCTGACGCCGCAATCCGGGCAGGCCAGGTTCTGGCTGAACATCTGCTCCAGCTTTTGCCCGTCCGGGAATTCCGCCGCCACCGTCACCAGGCCATTGCCCAGGGACAGGCACAGCTCCAAAGAATCGGCCAGGCGCTTTTCATTGCCGGGGCGGAGGATGATCCGGTCCACCACCAGCTCGATGGTGTGCTTCTGCTGCTTGTTCAGCTTGATCTCCTGTTCCAGCTCCCGGATCTCCCCATCCACCCGGACGCGGATATAGCCCTTGGCCTTCATCTCCTGGAACAGCTTCTGGTACTCCCCTTTCCGGCCCCGGGCCAAAGGCGCCATTAAGACCAGGCGGCTCCCTTCCGGCCAGGCGAAAATGGCGTCCGCCATCTGGTCCACAGTCTGCTGGCTGATGGGCCTGCCGCATTTGGGGCAATGGGGACGGCCCACCCGGGCATAGAGCAGGCGCAGATAATCATGGATCTCCGTGACCGTGCCCACGGTGGAGCGGGGGTTATGGCTGGTGGATTTCTGGTCGATGGAAATAGCCGGGGACAGGCCGTCGATCTGATCCACATCCGGCTTGGTCATCTGGCCCAGGAATTGCCGGGCATAAGAGGACAGGGATTCCACATAGCGGCGCTGCCCCTCCGCGTAGATGGTATCGAAAGCGAGAGAGCTTTTGCCGCTGCCGGAAAGGCCGGTCAGCACCACCAGCTTGTCCCGGGGGATGGTCACATCGATATTCTTCAGATTATGCTGCCGCGCGCCGCGAATGATGATATTGTCCTGCATGAAAGTCTCCTAAATATGATTAAAAATATTGGTTTGAGTATTTAATGATGATAAGCTCCCGGCTAAAAGCAGGCGGGCAAGGGCTTCAGGCCTCTTCCGCCTGGGGGCTGTATTTGCCCCGCTTGCCCCGGCTGAGCATGGCCTTTTCATCAAAGGCCAGCATTTTCCGGCTGAAGATCGGCAGGGCCAGCAGGGCCATGGCCCCGCCGCTGGCGATCAGGATGGCCTGGACGGAGATCACATCCGCCAGGGGGCCGAAGAACAGCATACCCAAAGGCATGATCACCGAAATGATCAGCTGGATCATGGAAAAGACCCGGCCCATCATGGCGGGTTCCACCTTTTCCTGGACCAGGGTCATTTCCGCTGAGGAAAAGAGGGGCAGGAACATGCCGGAAACCAGCATCACGGCCAGATAGGCCCAGAAATTCCCCACCACCCCTAAAAGCAGGAAGCCCACCCCCCAGCTGAGCATGGACACGCCCAGGCTGAACACCCGGTTCTTGAAGCCGCCCCACATCGCCACGATCACGCCGCCGATCACCGCGCCCACGGACCAGCTCATCTCATTGGCGGTCAGCAGCCAGACCTCCGAGCCAAAGGTCCGCTCCACCAGCAAAGGCGTAAGGAAGCTGGCCGGGGAGACCAGGAAAAAGGTGACGGCATAATAAATCAGCAAATAGCGGAGGAATTTATTGGCGGCGGTATAGCGGAGCCCTTCCTTCAGATCAGCCACAGGCCGGGATTCGGTTTCCGGCCTTGCCAATTGGGGAACCGCGATAAAGAACATAATGCCGATGGCCAGCAGGGCCGTGACCGTATCCACCATCAACGACCAGCCAAAGCCCAGGCCGGCCAGGACCGCGCCGCCCACCACCGGGGAAACCAGGGTGGACAGGGAATTGATGGTGGTATTTAAGGCATTGACCCGCTGCAAATGTTCCTCCGGCACGATCTGGGGGATCAAAGCCCCCACCGCCGGGGATTGAATGCCGGAAAAGAGGGAGCGGAGGGCTAAAGCCAGAAAAACCAGCCACAGCGCCGTATAACCGCTGATATAAAACAAGGCCAGGGCCAGGGTGGTCACGGCCACGCAGCCGTCCCCCAGGATGATCAGTTTTTTCCGGCTGCAGCGGTCCGCCAGCACCCCGGCGGGCAGGGAAACGCAGATCTGGGGGATGAACACGCATAAGGTGGCAATGGTCATCATCACCCCTGAGGAAGTGGTCAGGGTGATATGCCAGACCACGGCAAAGCTGACTACTGCCGAACCGAACATGGACAAAGTCTGGGACGCGATAAACAAGATGGTTTTCTTTTTCCAGGGTTCCATTTATTCCCTCCCGGCAGCCCGGATCTCCATAATGGCGTCCCGGATCTCCGCCGCCTGCTCGAATTCCAGCCGCCGGGCCGCCTCCTTCATCTCTTTTTCCAAGGCCTGCAGCAGCTTTTCCCGTTCTTTCTTCTTCATGCCGCCGGGCGCGGCCGCCCGCGCCAGATCAGCGGCTTTGGCCTGTTCCCCGGCCTTACCCCCATTGGGCAGTAAATTGGCCACCACATCCCGGACTTCCTTGATGATGGTCTGGGGGATCACCCCATGGGCCGCGTTATACGCCAGCTGTTTTTCCCGGCGGCGGTTGGTTTCGCTGATGGCCGCGGCCATGCTGTCGGTTTGCTGATCCGCGTACATGATCACCCGGCCTTCCACATTGCGGGCAGCCCGGCCAATGGTCTGGATCAGGGAGCGTTCGGAGCGGAGGAAGCCCTCCTTATCCGCGTCCAGAATGGCCACCAGGGTGACTTCCGGCAAATCAAGGCCTTCCCGGAGCAGGTTGATGCCCACCAGCACGTCGAAAACGCCCAGGCGCAGATCCCGGACAATGGCCATGCGCTCCAAAGTCTTGATATCCGAATGCAGATAACGCACCTTGACCCCGGCCTGCTCCAGATATTTGGTCAAATCCTCGGCCATGCGCTTGGTCAAAGTGGTGACCAGCACCCGCTGGTTTTTGACGGTGCGGCGGCGGATTTGTTCCAATAAATCGTCGATCTGGCCTTTGATAGGCCGGATCTCCACTTCCGGATCCACCAGGCCGGTGGGGCGGATCACCTGCTCCACCAGGTTCTGGCCATGCTCCTGCTCATAGGGGCCGGGGGTAGCGGAAACATACACCAGCTGCCTGGTTTTTTCCTCGAATTCCCGGAAAGTTAGGGGCCGGTTGTCCAGGGCCGAAGGCAGGCGGAAGCCGTATTTGATCAGCTCGGACTTGCGGGAGCGGTCCCCTTCGTACATGCCCCGCACCTGGGGCAGGGTGACATGGCTCTCGTCGATCATCACCAGGTAATCGTCGGGAAAATAATCCAATAGCGTATAGGGGGGCTCCCCCGGGGCCCGGCCGGTCAGATGGCGGCTGTAATTCTCAATGCCGGAACAATGTCCCAGCTCCGCCATCATCTCTAAATCAAAATTAGCCCGCTGTTCCAGGCGCTGGGCCTCCAGCAGCTTATTTTCCCGCCGCAGCTGGGCCAGCTGGGCTTCCAGCTCCTGGCGGATGGTGGCCAGGGCCGCCTGCATCTTCTCGTCCCGGGTCACATAATGATTGGCCGGGAACACGGAAAGCCGGGGCAGCTCGGACAGGACTTCCCCGGTCAAGGTATCGATCTCGGTCAGGCGCTCCACCTGGTCGCCGAACAGCTCGATGCGCAGGGCCAGGTCGCCGCTGCCGGCAGGGAAAACCTCCACCACATCCCCATGGGCCCGGAAGGTGCCCCGGTGGAAATCCATCTCATTCCGGTTATACTGCATCTTTACCAGGCTTTTGAGGATCTCTTCCCGCTCCGTCCGGCCGCCCCGGAACAGGGTCAGGCTCATATCCAGATAATCCGCCGGATCGCCCAGGCCGTAAATAGCGGAAACCGAGGCCACGATCAGGGTATCCCGCCGGGTCAGCAAAGAGGTGGTGGCGGCATGGCGCAGCTTATCGATCTCGTCATTGATGGAAGCGTCCTTGGCGATATACGTATCCGAACTGGCGATATAAGCTTCCGGCTGATAATAGTCATAGTAAGAGACAAAGTATTCCACCGCATTGTCCGGGAAGAAAGCCTTGAACTCGCCGCACAGCTGGGCCGCCAGGGTTTTGTTATGGGCAATAACCAGGGTGGGCCGGTTCAGCCTGGCGATCACATTGGCCATGGTAAAGGTTTTGCCGCTGCCGGTGACCCCCAGCAGCACCTGGTGGCGCAGGCCTTGGGTCACCCCGCTGCAGAGCGCGTCGATGGCCTGGGGCTGGTCGCCGGTGGGCCGGTAATCGCTATGAAGGACAAAGGGCCTGTCCGCACGTTTGATCTGTTCGTTTAAGGGATTCATATTCGCCTCCAAGTATACATTATATCATAAAAAAAGTATTGGATGCAAACATTTTGCTCCGGAGACGCGGCGGAAGCCGCGCCCCGGAGCAGTCTAACCTTAACCCCGCCGCCGCAGGATCATGGCCAGGAAATTCATGTATTTGCCGGCGCCGGCCGCCATGGCCCGGCGATCCTGGACGGCGTAGGGATTCTCGCTGGCCAGCCAATCGTCCCAGCATTCCTGGAAGCTTTCCATGGCTTCCAGGCGGAGGATCTCCGCCTCCGGGGCCGCGCTTAAAATCCGCCGCCAATAGTCCGCGTCATGCAGGGTGCCGATATCCGCCGCTGTCCAGGAAAGCAACATTTCCTCAGGGATATTGTCATGGATATCCTTTTTCAGGCCCGGCACAGTCAGGAGCAGGAAGCCGCCGGGCTTTACCAGGGGCAGCAGATGCCGGGCCAGGTAATCCGGATCCAAGCCATAATAATGGTAGGAATCCACACTGACCACCGCGTCGAAGAAGTTTTCGGCAAAAGGCAGATCATGGGCTTCCGCTTTGAGGGGGATAATCCGGCCCTGATCCAGCCCCTGGGCCTGAAAACGCTGCCAATTGTCCGTGGGGGAAATCCACAGGTCAGCGGCGAAAACCCGCTGCCCGTATTCCCGGGCCAGGAAAATAGAGGTCAGGCCCATGCCGCAGCCCAGGTCCAGCAGGGTTTGGCCTTCGGCCAGGGGCTGCAGGGTTAAGAGCTCTTCCAGCAGCTTGACGGGGTTGGGGCCCATGCTCAGCTCCCGGACGTATTGGGAATCGTATCGATCGGCTTTTGTATATTTCATGGTTTTTACCTCACTTTTTTATTGTACCGGGGCCGCTGGGAGAGGCAACCTGCCGGGACAGCCTGGCGCTGCCACAGAAAAAGGACATGGCCATCGCCATGCCCGCAGAACGCCCCTTGGTTCCGCAGGGAACAAAAAAACCGTACCGCAAACAAAGCGGCCCCGGCCACTCCCCTGCTGCGAACGGTTAAAGGTGTTCCTTACAGAACAATCTCCAAAAAGGCATCTCCTGATTTTTGCTGAATAATAAATTCACTATAGCATAGCGGCCCGGCCCTGTCAATAGAGGCGGCTATTTCCGCCTTTCGCTGAACAGGGCTGGG
>DAIMZM010000055.1:0-2902 GCA_036733985.1 Bacillota bacterium | reverse complement strand
CCCGCAGCAGATCCGCTTCCTTGCCAAAATCCGCCAGGGCGGCCACGGCCAGCCCGGCCCTGTCAATAGAGGCGGCTATTTCCGCCTTTCGCTGAACAGGGCTGGGAAACCCCGCAGCAGATCCGCTTCCTTGCCAAAATCCGCCAGGGCGGCCACGGCCAGCCCAGCCTCATCCCGGGCGGCCTGCCAGGCCTGGCCGCAGCCCAGCAGGGCGGCATAGGTGGCCTTCTGATTCCGGGCGTCGCTGCCGATGGGCTTGCCCAAATCCTCGGCGCTGCCCGCCACATCCAAAGCATCGTCGCTGATCTGGAAAGCCAGGCCCAGGTGATAACAGAAATCCGCCAACGCCGTCAGCGCCGCCGCCTCCGCGCCGGCCAGCAAGGCGGCGGACAGGACGGCGGCCTGAAACAAGGCGCCGGTTTTCCGGGCATAGATATACTTCAGCTCGGCCAAGCCGATCTCCCCGCCTGCCAGAGCAAATTCCGCCGCCTGGCCGGCCACCATGCCCCCGGCCTGGGCTGCCACCAATCCCAAGGCCCGCAGCTGCCGGCCGGGCCCGATATTTGGCAAGGGGCGGGAGAGCAGGCAAAAAGCCTGAGTCAGCAAAGCGTCCCCGGCTAAGATGGCCATAGCCTCGCCATAGGCCTTATGGCAGGCCGGCCGGCCCCGGCGGAAATCGTCATTATCCATGCCGGGCAAATCATCATGGATCAGGGAATAGGTGTGGATCATTTCCAGGGCCGCGGCCCAGGCCAGACAATCCTGGCGGTTCAGGCCGAACAGCTCCGCCGTGGCCAGGAACAAAGCCGGCCGCAGGCGCTTGCCTCCGGCCAGGGCGCTGTAAGCCATGGCTTCATAGAGGGGGCTTTCCGGCCCCTCCGCCGGGGGCAGCAGCTGTTCCAGGGCGGCGTTGGTATCCAGGGCCGCCGCCATGATAAAGTCGGCGGTAGTCATGGTTCCACTGCCGCTGCCGCTGCCGCTGCCGCGGCGTTCAGCTTTTCCTCCGCCCCGGCTAAACGCTGGCGGCAGGCAGCCACCAGCTTCAGCCCGCTTTGGTACTGCTTCAGCAACTGATCCAGAGGCTGGTCGCCCCTTTCCATGGCGGCGATCAGCGCTTCCAGATCCGTGATCATCGTCTCAAAACTTGCCTTGGCCATAGGCCCTCCTTATCCTGCTCTTAAAACCGCATTGCCCTTAAAAACGCGCCTCCGCTTCCACCGCCTCGGCCCTGGCCAGGAGATGGCCCTGGGCCGGGTAAATGTCCAGCAGATCCCCAACGGTGACCGCGGCCGCGTCGCTGACGGCATTGCCGGAGCTGTCCAGCACCAGGCTGTAGCCCCGGGCCAGGGTGGCCAAAGGGCTGAGCAGAGCCAAACGCCCGGCCAGCTCCGCTAATTGCCGCTGCTTCTTTTCCAGGGCCCTGGCAGCCGCCTGGCTGAAGCGCCGCTCCTGCTGATCCAGGCCCTGGGCCGCCTGATCCAGCCGCCTGGCCACCGCCTGGGCCAGCCGCTGTTCCGCCTGATCCAGCCGGGCCAGGAGCTCCGCCAGATCCGGCGTGGCCAGGGCCGCCCCATGGGTGGGGGTGGCGGCCCGGACGTCGGCGGCCAGGTCGCAAAGGGTGAAATCGCTTTCATGGCCTACCGCGGAGATCACCGGGGTTTTGGCCCCGGCCACCGCCCGCACCACCAGCTCGCTGTTGAAAGCGGACAAATCCGCCTCAGACCCGCCGCCCCGGCCCAGAAGCAGCACCTCATGGCCGCCCCGGTCCGCCTGGGCCAGGGCCGCCGCCAGGGAAGCCGGGGCTTGTTCCCCCTGAACCAGGGCCGGGTACAGCCGTAAATCCAGGCCGGGATGGCGCTGCCCGGCAATGCGCCGGATATCCGCCCAGGCCGCCCCCTCCCGGCTGGTGATCACCCCCACGCTTAAGGGGTAAAGAGGCAGGGGGCGCTTCCGCTCCGGGCTGAACAGGCCCTCCGCCGCCAGCCTTTGCTTCAATTCCGCCAATTGCCGGGCTTCCCGGCCAGCCCCTGCCGGCAGCAGGGCCTGGACATACAGCTGGCAGCAGCCGTCCCGCTCGTAGAGGGAAATAGCGCCCACGGCCACGGCCTGATCCCCGTCCCGGGGCTGCCAGTCCAATCCCACGGCATAGCGGCGGAACATCACCGCTTTCAGGGACGACGCGCCTTCCCGCAGCTGGAAATAGCAATGGCCGGAAGGATGGGCTTTATAGCCGCTGATTTGGCCGGCCACGGCCAGCTGGGCCAGGAAGCCGTCCTCTTCCAGGTATTGCTTCAGGTAATAGGTGATCTCCGCCACGCCATAGGCCCGGGGATAAACCGCTTCCGCCATATCAATCCTCCGGTTCCCCGGTAATGCTCAGATGACTGTAGAATTCCCCGGGATGCGCCGGCCATTCCACAGACAGCTGGCCGCTGAAACCAAGGCCGCCCTCGGGCAGCCACTGGACAGTCCAGACGCCGCTGGCGGAAAGCCCCTGCAAATCCAGGTCGGTGAAAACCAGCTCCCCGTCCTGGTAGGTGAAGGGCAGCTCATAGCGGCTGCCGTTGGGACTGGTCAGCACCGCCAGGCCCGGGCTGTCCGTCCCGGCCTCCAGGGTGATGGTAACGGGATAGGGCTTATTCATATAATCCCCCACCGTGTTTTGGAGCGCGGCGTCGCAGCCCATCAGCGCCAATTCCTGGTCGGTCAGCTCCAGGCCCAAATCCGGCGCTAAGTAGAACTCATCCAAAGTCAGCTGGCCGCTGTAAACGCCCAACAGATCCGCCAAAGCCGGCGCGCCGCTGCTGAATTCCAGCCGGTTTTCACCCAGGGTCAGGCACAGGGGCAGGATCCGCAGGGCTTCGCCAGTGGCCGGGCTCTGGCCCGGCGCATAAACGCCCGC
>DAIMZM010000054.1:0-17327 GCA_036733985.1 Bacillota bacterium | reverse complement strand
CGATCACCACCGTGCCCACATCCCGGGCCAGCTCGCCGGTGGTCATCATCATTTCTTTGAATTTCTCCGCCGTGATCGCGGAATGCTCCACCACGAAATTGATGACCCGCTCCTGCATTTTCTCCAGATAATCGAAGGATTGCTGTACGCCGATGACCATGCCGGTCAGGCGGATCGGGTGGATGGTCATCGTGGCAGTGCTGGCGATAAAGGAGCGGTCCGCCGCCACGGCAATGGGCACACCGATGGAATGGCCGCCCCCCAGCACCAGGGAAACCGTGGGCTTGCTCATGGTGGCGATGATCTCGGCAATGGCCAGGCCCGCTTCCACATCCCCGCCCACGGTGTTCAAAATCACGATCAGGCCCTTGATCTCCGGGCTCTGCTCCACCGCCACCAGCTGAGGAATGATATGCTCGTACTTGGTGGCCTTGTTTTGGGAAGGCATGACCAGATGCCCCTCTACCTGGCCGATGATGGTGATGACATGGATATCGCTTTGGGTCTTGGGCATTTGCATCTGGCCGAAATCAGTCAGATTCTCGTTTTGCTCCTGATTATTCTGTTCCTGATTATCCCCGCCCTCATCCGGCAGCAAATCAGGATTTACCTCGTTCAACATTTGCGGATATGCGCGCACAGCTTCCCCTCCTTGATTCAGAGCGCCTGGCCCTTTTTGTCTCAACGCCGATAATATGCGCATATTCCCCGGCAAATATGAATAGCCGGGCCAAATTCCCGGCAAAAGCGGACGGCAAAAAGCGCCCCGGCAAAGAGGCGCTTTTGGTTTGGTTGGCGCAGTTGATGAACAGGCCGGCCTTAGACTTCGGAGACCATGGCCATAATCACCGGCTTCCTGCCGGTGCGTTCCAGCACGTATTTGGCCAGATTGCTGCGGAGCTGATTGCTCAGGTCATGGGTATTGATCTCCGCTAAATGCTCCGGGCTGCAGATGGCCGTGACTTTTTCCTTCATTTCACCGATGATATGCTCATATTCCTTTTCAAAGATAAAGCCCCGGGTATAGATTTCCGGCCCGTTCAGGATGCGGCATTTTTTCTGCCTGCTGTAAATCATGGACAGCACGATCACGCCGCCTTCCGAGAGCTGCCGGCGCTCCTTCAGCACGGTAGCGCCCACATCCCCCACGCCCAGGCCGTCAATGAGGACCCGGCCGCTGTGGACGGAGCCGCTGATCTGGCAATGGCGGCGGGACAGCTCCAGCACCAGGCCGTTTTCCAGCACAATGGTGTTTTCCTCCGGCATGCCCACCTGCTGGGCCAGGGCGCAATGCTTGTACAGCATGCGGTACTCCCCGTGGATGGGCAGGAAGAAACGGGGCTTCACCATATTCAGCAGCACCTTCAATTCCTCCCGGGAAGCATGGCCGCTGACATGGACGCCCTGGGCCCGCTCGTGGATCACCGTGGCCCCCAGGCGGAACAGGTTGTCCACGGTCCGGGCCACGGTGGTTTCATTGCCGGGAATGGGCGTGGCGGAGATGATCACCGTATCCCCGGGGATGATCTGCACCTGCCGGTGTTCGCTGGTGCTCATGCGGGTCAGGCCGCTTAAGGGCTCGCCCTGGGAGCCGGTGGTGATGACCACGATTTTATCCGCCGGGTAATCGTTGATCTTGTCGATATCAATGATCAGCCGGGGCGGCACATCCAGATAGCCCAGGGAAGAGGCGATGGCGAACATATTCTGCATGCCCCGGCCCACCACCGCCACCTTGCGGCCGCAGCGCTCCGCCGCCCAAAGGACTTGCTGAGCCCGGTGCACATGGGAGGCAAAGCTGGTGACGATGATCCGTCCCTTGGCCTCGAAGAAATAGCGCTCCAAATGATAGCCCACCGTACGCTCGCTGGCGGAGAAGCCTTCCTTTTCCACATTGGTGCTGTCGCTCATCAGCAGCAGCACGCCCTTTTCCCCCAGGGCGGAAATACGGCCGAAATCCATCAGCTTGCCGTCGATGGGGGACATATCCATTTTAAAATCGCTGATCATCAGGATGGTGCCCACCGGCGTATGCACGGCCAGGCCCATGGCGTCGGGGATGCTGTGGGTCAGGCGGATAAATTCCACCTTAAAGGGGCCTACGCTGATTTCCTCCCGGGCGGAGACCTGGCGCAGATCCGCTTCCAGCTTATGCTCGTTCAGCTTGCCTTTCAGCATGCCTAAGGTCAGGGTGGAGCCGTAAACCGGCGCCGGCACATCCCGGAGCACATAGGGCATGGCGCCGATATGATCCTCATGCCCATGGGTAAGCAGGAAGGCCCGCACCTTCTCCTTATTCTCGATCAGGTAGGAATAATCCGGGATCACCAGGTCAATGCCGTACATCCCATCCTCGGGGAAAGCCAGGCCGCCGTCGATCACGATGATATCGTCGTTATATTCCAGCAGCATCATGTTCTTGCCCACTTCGCCCAAACCGCCCAGGGGAATGATATGCAGCTTAAAATCCCGGTTGGCCTGGCGCTTTTCCGCCGGCTGCGTTGAACGCAAAGGCAGGGCCAGCTTATTGCTGCCGAAGAATTGGGAGGGGGAGAGCTCGTCCGGCGCTGCCTTGGCCAGCTCTACCCGGCGCACCATGCGGCCGTTCTGGCCTTTTTCCGCAGGCTTTTTCCGGCTGGGTGCGGCATTGTTTTTCAGCTTATCGCTATTTTGGATCTTGGCCTCAGGCTGAGGGGGGGCCTCAGCGGCATGGCTCTTGGGGGCGCGCCTTTTCCGGGGCGCAGCAGGCCCCTTGGCCGCTGCCGCTTCTTGGGGCGGCAGGGCTTTGGCCGCTGCCGGGGCCTCTTCCGGCATTGTTGGGGCAGGCGCGTCCGCCGGCTTGGGGCCCCGGCGCTTCCGGGCCGGGCGCGGCAGGGCCAAGGCCTCCGCCCCGGCAGTTTCCGCTGCCTGCGCCTGGGCTGCCAACCCGGCTTTGCGCTGGGCGGATTGGGCTGCCGCGGCTTCCTGATGGGCCGCCAGCTCCGCCTCATTGGCCAGCACCCGCTCGATGGCGTCTTTCACCATCCGGTCGATACCCCGCTTTTTTTCATCGTTATTGTTTTTGCTTTCTTCCATATAACCTCCTAAATTGTCATAATCCTATGATCAGACGGCCCAGAGCCGCCAAAAGCGCGCCAGGTTGTCCCAAAACCGCGCCGATTCCGCTCCCCCAGCCTGAGGCCAATCATCCCAGCCGCCCAGCCTAAGGGTTGAAAAAGCTGATCCGGGCCGCTGATGGCGATCATTCATCCAGACACAGGAAAACGGCCAGCGCTTGCCGGCTTTGCCAATGGTGCGATTTTAAGCTATCAAAGCATGACGAATCATCCAGCGCTATGCCAGACTAATTTGCCAAATTATTTACGGTTCTATTTATTAAATTAAAGGCGCATAGATGTGAGGCAAAGCAAGCGCTGCTTTGCCTTTCGCCAATAAAAGCCTTAAATCAAGCCGATCTCCGCCAGCATGGCGTCGATCTCCGCCGCCTGCTGCGGATTTACCCAGGTCATGGGCAGGCGGCAAGGGCCGGTGGCAAAGCCCAGACGCTTCATGGCATATTTCACCGGCATAGGATTGGTGGTGATGAACAGCTTGGTGCAGGCATTGAAATAGCGGTAATGCAATTCCCGGGCCCGCTCCGTGTCCCGCCGGTCATAGGCCTGGAGCATTTCCTGCAGTTCCTTGCCCACAAGATGGCCGGCCACGGAAACCACGCCGGTGGCGCCCAGGCAATACATAGGCAGCAGCACGCTGTCTTCCCCGCTGTAAATATGGAAATCCGGCGGGGTCAGGGCTTGGTACAGGCTCATCTGCTCCATATTGCCGCTGGCTTCCTTGATGGCCGTGATATGGGGCAGTTGGGCCAGGCGGGCCAGGGTCTCAGGGGCCAGGTTATTATTGGTGCGGCCCGGTACGTTATAGAGCATGATGGGGATATTCAGCGCCTGGTCCAAGGCGGCGAAATGAGCGTACATGCTGTCCTGGGGCGGCTTATTGTAGTAGGGCGTCACCGCCAGGATGCCGTCCACCCCCAGAGCCTCGGCTTTTTTAGATAATTCCACCGTGTCCGCGGTATCGTTATTGGAGGTGCCGGCGATCACCGGGGCTTTGCGGGGATGGGCCACCTCCATGACCACGGAAAAGAGCTTCAGCTTTTCCCCAGGGGCCAGGGTCGCGCCCTCGCCGGTGGTGCCGGACACCACCAGGCCGTCGTTGCCATTATCCAGCAGGTATTCCGCTATTCTTTGCGCTTCTTCAAAATTAACGTCGCCGTTTTCATGCATCGGGGTAATCATCGCTGTCAGCACGCGCCCGAAATCCATATGCTCAACCTCCTAAAAGGCAGACTTATCCTGGGTGACTTTTAGTTTTCCATTAACTAACCAAAGCGAATATTTTTGACAACTACGCCGGGGCCGGCCTCCCGATGGCTGGGAAGCCCGCTGAAATCCGCCGGCATACAGCTATTATATGCGGAAACGCTGCCGGATTAAACCAGCAGGCCTAAAACCTCAGGCTTAAACCAAGCCTTCCCGTACCAGCAGCTCGGCGATTTGCACCGCGTTGGTGGCGGCGCCTTTGCGGATCTGATCCGCCACCACCCAAAGAGCCAGGCCGTTGTCGGCGGAAAGATCCTTGCGGATCCGGCCCACATAAACCAGATCCGTGTCCGAAGCCATAATGGGCATGGGAAATTGGAACTGGGCAGGATCATCCACCACCACCACGCCGGGGGCTTTGGCCAGCAGGGCCCGGGCTTCCTCCGGTGACAGGGGTTTTTCCGTTTCAATGGTGACGGATTCGCTGTGGCTGCGCAGCACCGGCACCCGTACGCAGGTGCAGGCCACCCGGATCTCCGGATCATGGAACATTTTCCGGGTTTCCCAAAGCATTTTCATTTCTTCTTTATAGTAGCCGTCTTCGCTTAACACATCGATCTGGGGGATCACATTAAAAGCGATCTGATACTTGAAGGCCTCCGGCTGAATGGGTTCGTCCCGCAAAATCCGGCCGGTCTGCTCCGTCAGTTCGGTTAAGCCGGGCAAGCCCGCGCCGGAAACCGCCTGATAGGTGCTGCAGATAATGCGCTTGATCCGGGCGGCGTCATGCAAGGGTTTCAAAGCCACCACCAGCTGGATGGTGGAGCAATTGGGATTGGCGATAATGCCCTGATGCCAGCGCACATCCTCCGGGTTCACTTCCGGCACCACTAAGGGGACATCGTCCCGGTACCGGTAATTGCTGCTGTTGTCGATCACCACCGCCCCGGCCGCCACAGCCGCGGGGCCAAATTCCAGTGAGGCGGCACCCCCGGCGAACAGGGCGATATCCATACCCCGGAAGCTCTCGGCCGTGGTTTTTTCCACCGTATAGGTTCTGCCCTTAAAATCGATCCGCTTCCCCGCGGAACGTTCGGTAGCCAGCAGGCGCAGCTCGGCAATGGGGAAATCCCGCTCTGCCAATACTTTCAAAAATTCATGCCCCACAGCGCCGCTGGCGCCGACAATGGCCAGGTTATATGATTTCATTACGGACTCTCCCATTAAACATTTTAACCATTATACCACCGATAACCGGCCTAATCAAGTCTCCCGGCCAAAAAGCCCCGGGGTCAATCAGCCAAAGGGCCTGCCCCGCCCTTAAAGGCAGGGCTTGCCTTGACCTTGCGGATAGAGCCGCCGCTCCATTTGATCCGGGGCCATGGCGTATTTCAGGGCGGTTTCCCCGCTGATCCGCCCCCGCTCATAAAGGCTGAAAATATAGCCGTCCATGGGGATCATGCCCTGGGCCTGGCAGGTTTGTATCATATTGTCGATCTGATACGTCTTGCCTTCCCGGATCATATTGCGGATCCCGGGGGTCACATGCATGATTTCAAAGGCCGGGATCTGGCCGCCGCCGTTTTGCGGCAGCAATTGCTGGGAAACCACGGAAGCCAGGGTCATGGCCAGCTGCACCCGCACCTGCTGCTGCTGATTGGGGGGGAAAACATCGATGATGCGGTCGATGGTATTGACCGTGCCCACCGTATGCAAGGTGGAAATGACCAGATGCCCGGTTTCCGCGGCGGTCATGGCGGTTTTGATGGTTTCGTAATCCCGCATCTCCCCCAGGAGGATCACATCCGGCGCTTGGCGCAGGCAGGCCCTGAGCCCGGTCAGGCTGCTTTCCGTATCCTGGCCGATCTCCCGCTGGCTGACAATGCTTTTCACATTGCGGTGCAGGAATTCGATGGGGTCTTCCAAAGTGACGATATGCCCGTTCCGGCGCTGATTGATGGCATGGATGATACAGGCCTGGGTGGTGGATTTGCCGCCGCCGGCGGGCCCGGTGACCAGCACCAGCCCCACATTTTTTTCCGCCAGCCGCATCACCTGGGGGGGAATGGCCATCGCCTCTGGGCTGGGAATCTCAAAAGCCACCACCCGGATCACCGCGGCCCAGGAGCCCCGCTGCCGGTAAGCGCTGACCCGGAAGCGGGACAGGCCGGCGATGGAAAAGGAGAAATCATCATCCCCCTGGCTGAGGAAAACTTGCATCTCCCGGCCGGCCAGGCTATAAATCTCCCGCAGCAGCGCTTCTGTACGGGGGGGCATCAGCAGCGCCTCGCCCTGCTTGACAATGGCCCCGTTGATCTTAAAGCTCAGGGGCTGGCCGGCCAGGATAAAAATATCCGAGCTCCCTGCCTGCACCGCCGCTTCCAAATATGGCATAATCGCAGTCATGGGTATTCCCTTCTCTCAATTCTCTTTAGCTTAAGGGCCCTGAAACACCGGCAGCCGGTCCCCGGCCTGCCAGGGCGCGGTATAAACGCCCTGCCAGCGCAGGATGGCGGGCCCGCTGTCTTCGATCAATACCGTGACCTGCAATTCCCGGGTCTCCTGCAGGGGCAGGCTGAAAGAAGCCAGCCAGCCGGTTTCCGCCTGCTGCCAGGCCACCGGAATCTGATCCCCCACCGCTGCCGGCCGCTCCCCTTGGGCCGCGCTGTCCAGGATCTGGGCCAGGGCCAGCTCCGCCTGGGTATCCGCCCCATACCAGGCCCGGGCCGCTGCGGCAGCGGAACGGCTGAGCCGCAGCTGGGAACTGGCGGCGCTGTAGGTCAGCAAGGCGAAAGCCGCCAAAGTCAGCAAGCCCAGCATCAGCAGGAAAGAGGGCCAGCCCAGGCCAAAGCCGGCCCTGCCCCGCCGGGCCCTCATAGCGCGACCCCCCGGGCAGCCACATCCAGGCAAAAGATTTCCCCGCCCCCGCTGTCCAGCACCCGCACCAGGCCGCCAATGGCCCCATAGGTCAAGGGCCGGGCCGTGATTTCCAGCAGATAAGCAGGGCTGCCCGCCGCTATGGGCTGCCAGGCGCTGTCATAGGCGCAGACCAGGACCCCGTCAACCACTCGGGCCGAATCATCCAGCAGGGCGGCCGCCTGTTGCAGATCGCCTCCGGCCGCCTTAAAGCATTCGGCCCCGTTTTCCGCGGCCAGCACACCCCGGTCCAGGTCCCGGCTTTGGTTAGCCAGATCATGGGCAGCGGCGAACAGCTGCACCCCGACAGCGGCGGCCAGGGCGAAAAAAAGCAGGGCCAGCAGCTGCTCCATCAGCAGCAGCTGGGCAAGGGCGGAATAATTGCGGCCCCTCATGGCGACGCCCAGCCGCTGCGCAGCTTCAGTTTTTGGCAAAGGGGCCGGCCCTCCTCATCCGGGCAATTGACGGTCAGAACGCCGTCCTCCAGGCTAAAGCCCAGGCCGGACGCTTCCAGCAGGGTTGCGCCGTCCTCCGGGCTAAAGGCCAGGCCAGCCTGGCTGTATAATTCCCTGACCCAGCCTTGCCAATAGTAGATGCGGGTATCATAAACCACGCCATCCAGCTCCTGGCGCAAATAAAGGGTTTCCAAGGGTTGCTCCGGCGAAAAGCCGTCCAGGAAAACCTGGCCCAAGCCGTCATGATTCCGCACCTTGGCGCTGATATAGGCCAGGCAGTCCAGCTGATCCCCGGCCCCGGTCCCGGCCGCGGCCACCCTTTGATAGGCCCGGGCCCCCAGCAGCAGCACCATCAGCAGGCATAGGGCAAAGAGGCAGCAGGCCAGCAAGGCAAAAATCAGCTGCGCCTGATGCCCCCGCCGCCCTTGGGAGCCGCGGGCCATCATGACGGGCCCTGATCCAGCCGGATCACCGTGATCTCCGGCATGATATTATCCGCGAAAATCTCATAATGCACCGCGTAATTGGCTTTATCCAGGACAAAGCCGTAATGTTCCTGCAGATAAGCCAGATCCGGCGGATAAACCCCTTCCCGGGTATAGCAGGCGGCGACGGCCCGGCGCAAATTCTGCTCAAACAAACGCTGGCCCTCAGCCTGGCTGGCAGCGCTGATCCGCTCCAGGCCCAGGAGCAGCCAGCATATGGCGGCCGCAAACAGCAGCAAGCCCAGCAGGTGGCCCAGCCAGGGGCAGCGCCCGGTTTTTCGCCATGGGGTTTTCAGTATTGCCATATCCTTCTCCCGGCCCCGGCAGAGGCCCCTCAGCCCAAAGCCGACATGATGTTCATCAGCGGCAGCATCACGGATAAGAGGATCATCCCCACCATCAGGGCGGCGGTGATGACCAGGGCCGGTTCCAGGCGGCCCAATAAAGCGTCCAGCCCTTCCGCGGCCTTTTGCACCGAACGGCTGGCGATGGTGGCCATCACCGTGTCGGCGGCGCCGCTTTTAAAGCCCAGGGCCAGCATCCGGCTGTAGGCTGCCGGAAAAATAGCGGAACGGGCCAGGGCGTCGGGCAGGGAAGCGCCTTCGTCCAGCAGCTGGCGGCAATGCCGGTGCCGCCTGGCGGCCTTCGGGGAATTATCCGCGGCCTGGAAGGACATAGCCAGGCCCTGGTCCAGATTCATGCCGCTGGCCATGACCATGGCCATGGCCATGGCAAAACGGGAGGTGGAGACCTGGGCGAACAGGCCCTGGGGCTTGCCCAGGCCGGCCAGCCAACGCAAACCCCGGATCCTGAGGCCCGGGCTGATGATCAGGGCCAGGCCGAGAACAGCCAGCAGGGCCAAAATCGCCGGCAGGCCCCAGCCCCAGCCGCCGGCTTTTTGGCCAAGGGCCAGCAAGCTCAGGGCAAAGCCGGACATGGTGGCGCCCAATTGCTGGAAGACGGTCTGAAAGACAGGTAAAACCTTAGCCACCAGCACCCAGACCACCAACAGCATCAGCAGCGCTAAAAGGGCGGGATAAAGCAGGGCCGCCCTTAATGAAGCGGCCAGCCGGGCCTGATCGTCATAATAGGCGGCCAGGGCGCTGAAGGCCTGCTCCGGGCGGCCCGTCTCCTCCCCTACCGCCGCCATCTGCAGCAAATAGGCGGGAAAGCAGCCGCTGGCCTTCAAGGCCGCGGAAACCGGGCGGCCGCTTTCCACCTGCCGGGCCAGATCCAGCAGCAAATCCCGGTCCGCCTGATTGGCCGCATCCTCAGCCAGCAGGTACAGGCCGTCGCCCACATGGACGCCGGCTTTGTACATCAGGGCCATTTCCAGGCAAAAAGCGGACAAATCATCATTGTTTAGGGCAACGGCTTTCATGCGCACCTCTGGAGAGCCCGGCGGAACAGGTTTTTTGTCCCGCCCCCGGCTGTCAATATAAGTATTTGGCCGTATAGTTGGCGCTGTCGGCAATATAGTCCATAATGGCCTGGCTGGTCTTTTGGCTGGAGGCAAACGTGGGGTCCAGCAGCTTCCAGGTGACGCCGTCAAAATAGATCACCCCGTTGATCCAGCCCTGCTCCGCCGACCAGGTGCTGATCCAGGCATGGTAAATGCTGCCGCTATAGCCCACCACCAGCTTAGTGGGGATATTCTGGCTGCGCAGCATGGCGGTGATCACCGCGGCATAATCGAAGCAGATGCCGGAGCCCTTGGCCAGCACCGCGTCCACATCCGGCACATAGCCGCTGGCGACTGTGGCGGCCAATTGATAATCGTAAGTGAAGGTGTTCACCACAAAATTATAGATGGCCGTGACCTTGTCCAGGGTATCGGAGATCCCCTGGGTCAGCTCCCGGGCCTTGACCACCACCGCGCTGTCCGGCCCATAGTTCACATACTGATTGGGCAGCAGGAAAGGGGCGTACTCGCTGATCAGGGACACGTCCAGGCTGGCGCTATTGGCCAGGGCATAGGAATCCCGGGAAATATTCTCATAAACGCTGATCTTATACCTGCCGTTGCCATCGGAAAGGGGGAAGGCCTCGTAATCGCCGCTGCCGTTCAGATTATAGGTATAGGTCACACCGGAAGGCCCGGCGATCTGCACTTTCAGCTTCAGGGAGGTGGCCTTGGCATAGCAGATCATCACATAGCCGGAGCTGCTGTTGGAATAATCGATGACCGCCTTTTTATTGCTGGCGGTCAAAGTCCCCGGCGCGCTGGGCATGGGGAGATCCGCTCCGGTGGGCATCGCCGCCAGGGTATTGCCCAGCAGCGCGCTTTCCGCCGGGATATCCACGCCGGCCAGGGTCACCTGAGCGCCATAGGCCTGCCCGCTTTCCACAACAGCCGCCGCTTCCCCAGGGCTGAGGCCGGCGGCAACGGCAGCGGCGGGCACAGCCGCCGGCGGGATCTCCGCCCCCCAGCCGCCCTCCGGGGCCGGGGCGGGCCCGCAGGCGGAAAAAAGCAAAGCCAGAGTCAGCAGCATTGCCGGCAGAACCGGGGCCGTACCTTTCCGTTTATGTAGCCGCATCATTTCATCAACTCCCAACAGGTTTTATGGCTGGCCAAACACTGTCTCAAGGCAACGGTTATATTCGCAAACAGAAACTCAGCAATCGCTCTGTTTTTGTAACCCTAATTATACTATATTATACCATGGATTTCCATACTTGTGAACAATAGCGGATAAATTTTTATGGTTTTAACTCTTATTACTAACAAAGGACGGCTGTCAAAAAAAAATTTATCCTTGCTATATTTCTTTAACTATACTATATTTGTACTAACATTCTTAATTATCTATATAGAAAACGGTAAAATTCCGGGGCAAGACGGCCCGGGGACGGATAAAACCCCTGGAGGCAAGGGAGGTGGTTTCATGACAAAGAAGTTGGCCATCCGCATGCTGGGAGAATTTTCCCTGGCCTCCGGCAGCCAGGTGATCAGCGATACGGAGAACCGCTCGAAAAAGGTGTGGACGCTGCTGGCGTACATGATTTGCTTCCGCAACCGGGAAATCAGCCAGCAGGAATTGATCGATATGCTCTGGGCCAATGACAGCAGCGAGAATCCGGCCAATGCCCTGAAAACCATGTTCCACCGGGTGCGTATGGCCCTGAACCGGCTGGACGAAGGATACGGGCAGCAGCTGATCCGCTGCCGCCAGGGCGTTTATTCCTGGAACAACAGCCTGGAAATCACCCTGGATATTGAGGCGTTTGAGGATTTGGCCCGGGAGGCTAAAACGCCGGGCCTCAGCGACCAGGAAAAGCTGGCTATTTACCGCCGGGCCGTGGCGATTTATCAGGGGGATTTCCTGCCCAAATACCGCGGGGAATCCTGGATCATCCCCATCAGCGTCTATTACCATATGCTGTTCATGCAAATCATCCATGACATGGCCGGGCTGCTCTCGGAACAGGGCCAATATGCGGAGATCGCGGCTATTTGCGGCCGGGCCGTGGAGATCGACCCTTATGACGAGGATTTGTACTACCACCTGATCAAGGCGCTGGTGGATTCGGGCCAGCACCAGGCGGCGCTTAGGGAATACGAACGGATGACCGGGCTCTTTTACCAGGAATTCGGCGTTACCCCAGGCAGCCGGCTGATCGGCCTCTACCGGGAGGTAGTCAAAACCATCAATAGCCAGGAAACGGATTTGCATGCCATCCGGAGCACCCTGAAGGAAACCGACCGGGTGGAAGGGGCCTTTTTCTGCGAATACGAGTTCTTTAAGGATATTTACCGGGTGGAGGCCCGCTCCGCCCTGCGCAGCGGCAGCGTGGTCCATATCGGCCTGATTACCGTGAGCAAAGCCAAAGGCGGGCAGCTGCCCCTGGCCAGCCTGAACCAAACCATGGCCAAGCTGAAGGAATGTATACGCCTTTGCCTGCGTAAAGGGGATATTTACGCCCGTTACAGCGTTTCCCAATACATCGTCATGCTGACCAACGCCGCTTATGAAAACAGCCTGGCGGTGCTGGACAGGATCGTCAAGCGCTATAACCGGGAAAATCCTCGCAGCACAGCCCGGCTGGATACGGCCCTGCTGCCTTTGGATCCGGTCATGCCCTAGCCCGGCTTGTTTCCGGACAGCCCGGCTTAAAGCAAGGTTTTTCAGCCCCTGCCCAACTGCCCAACCGGCGGTTGGGCAGAGGCTTCCTTATCCGGAATCTAATTCCTTACCCAGAGTCTGGGGCAGGGGACTGAGGACGCCCTTGACTATTCCCTTGGTTTGATGGATAATTAGGATATTACCCTGACAAGTATGGGCTTTTGCCAGGGTGGGCATGATTTCAAGGCAAAGGAGCTTTCATGGGCGGAAAAATTTCCGGCGTTTTGCCGGACAGCATCGCTGAGGAATTGGGTATTGAAGCCGGAGATTGGCTGGTCAGCATCAATGACCGCCCGGTCAGGGATGTGATCGATTATAATTATTGGCTGGATGAGGATTATCTGCAGCTGGTGGTGGAAAAGCCGGATGGCGAAATCTGGGACTGCGAGGTGGAAAAGTATCCCGATGAAGACCTGGGCCTGGTTTTTGAAAATGCGGTTTTCGATCAGATCCGGGGCTGCCGCAACCACTGCCTGTTCTGCTTTGTCGATCAGCTCCATCCAAAGCCCCGGCCTACGCTGCTGCTGAAGGACGACGATTTCCGCATGAGCTTCCTGCTGGGGAATTATATTACCTGCACCAATATGTCGGACGCGGATTATCAGCGCATTGCCGAGCAGCGTCTTTCCCCCCTCTATATTTCAGTGCACAGCGTGGATCCTGAGCTCAGGCAGCGGTTGCTGGGCACCAAAGGCCCGGCGGAAATCCTCCTGACCCTGCAGCGCCTGATCGCCCTGGGCTGCCGCCTTCATACCCAGATCGTGCTTTGTCCCGGCATTAACGACGGCCCGGCCCTGGAGCGCACCTTAGACGCCCTGACCGCCCTTTGGCCCGGCGTAGCCAGCGTGGCTGTGGTACCGGTGGGGATCACCAAATTCCAGAAGCACCCGGAGCTGCGTCAGTTCGCGCCTTTAGAAGCCGCCGGCATCATCGACACGATCGAGCGGCGCCAGGAAGCCTTCAGGGCCCTGGATCAAGATCCCCTGGCCGGTTCCTTCGTCTATGCCGCCGATGAGTTTTATATCCGGGCAGGCCGGCCTTTCCCCCTTCCTGAGCGGTACGGGGACTTCTGCCAGATCGATAATGGGGTGGGTATGGCCGCCCGCTTTGGCCAGGAATATGCGGAAGCCCTGCGGGATTTCAAAATTCCCCGGGAATGGGAACATGAAAAAATCGGCATTGTCACCGGCCTGGCCGGGGCCTTGGCGCTGGTGCCGGTCATCAGCGATTTGCAGCAGCGCTGCCGCTGCCAAATCACGCTGCTCTCCGTGGCCAACACCTTTTTCGGCGAGACCGTCACCGTCTCCGGCCTGCTGACCGGGGCCTGCCTGCTGGCCGCTATTCCCAAAGGCCGCTACGACCGGCTGCTGATTCCCGGCACTATGCTGAAAGCCGGCCAGGAGATTTTTCTCGACGACCTGACCTTGGCCCAGGTTTCCCAGGCCTTGCAAACGCCCCTGCAGCCAGTGGAGGTTAATGGCCTGGAATTGCTCCGGGCCCTGTTCAGCCCCCAGTTCCGGCAGGTATCGCCGCTCTGATACAAATGAAAGGATGCTGCTATGTCTAAACCCATTATCGCCATAGTCGGCAGGGAGAACGTAGGTAAATCCACCCTGTTCAACCGGATTATCGGCGCCCGCCACGCCATTGTGGAGGATACCCCCGGCATCACCCGGGACCGGCTCTACCGGGACGCGGAATGGCTGGGCCGGGAATTCACCGTCATCGATACCGGCGGCATCAAATTCAACGCCGCCGACGGCCTGATTTACGGCAAGGTCAAACAACAGGCTGAGCTGGCCATTGAGGAAGCCGCCGTCATCATCTTCGTCCTGGATCTGCAGGCCGGGCTCACCGCGGAGGATCAAGATGTGGCGGAGTTGCTCAGGAAAAGCGGCAAGCCGGTAGTGCTGGCCGTGAACAAGGCGGATGATTTTACCAACCCGGACAAGCTGCTGCCCCTCTATGATTTCTACGACCTGGCCTTAGGGGAGCCTATCCCCGTCTCCGCCAGCCATGCCCTGAATATCGGCGATCTGCTGGACGCGGCCTTCGAGCATCTAAAGCCCCATGACGCCGCGGAGGAAAGCCCGGACCGCATTGCCTTCGCCATGATCGGCCGGCCCAATGTGGGCAAAAGCTCCCTGGTCAACCGGCTGCTGGGGGAAGAGCGGGTCATTGTGGCGGATCAGCCCGGCACCACCCGGGACGCCATTGACACGGTGCTGAAACGGGACGGCAAGGAATACGTGATCATCGACACCGCGGGCATGCGCCGCAAAGCCCGCATCAATGAACCGGCGGAAAGCTACAGCGTCAGCCGGGCCCTGAACGCCATCGACCGTTCGGATATCTGCGTCCTGGTGCTGGACGCGGCCGCCGGCGTGCGGGAGCAGGACAAGCATATCGCCGGCTATAGCCATGAAGCCGGCAAGGGCCTGTTGATCCTGGTGAACAAATGGGATCTGCCGGAAAAGGATTCCAACAGCATGAAGAAGTTCGAGGAGACGATCCGGGAGGAGCTGGCCTTTGCCGGCTATGCCCTGACCCTCTTCGTCTCAGCCAAAACCGGCCAGCGCTGCGAGCGGATCCTGCCCCTGGTGGATTTCATCGCTGAACAGGCCAGCCGCCGGGTGACCACGGCACAGCTCAACGAGGTGCTGCGGGAAGCCGTGGCCCTGAACCCGCCGCCTACGGACAAAGGCCGCCGCTTGAAAATCCTCTACGGCACCCAGGTGGGAGTCAAGCCCCCCAAGCTGGTGCTATTCCTCAATGAACCGGAAATCATGCACTTTTCCTATGCCCGCTATCTGGAAAACAAGATCCGGGAAGCCTTCGGCTTCAGCGGCACCCCCATTTCCCTGATCTGGCGGAAGCGGGAAAAGGCGGAAGACTGACGCCGGGGATAAAAACCTTAAAACCGTTTTTCTTTTGACCCAGCTGGATTTTGCCTATCGGCAAAACCGCAGCTATTGCAGGTAGCCATAGCGCGCGATCAAAGATCGCGGCTCCAGCTGAGTAAAAAGAACCAAGAAAATTTTAAATTGAATTAACAAACTTAGATTATGATAGTTGGAGCGGATTAAGTTTAAAGTTCTTTTGGTTCTTGAAAGAAAAGAACGGTTTTTCTAACCTCAATAAACACCACAAAAGGAGTCGAGGACAATGTGGTTTACCTGGATCATCTTGATCATCGGCGGCTATTTGCTGGGCTCCCTGCCCTCCGCCTACATCCTGGTCAAGGCTAAAAAGGGGCTGGATATCCGCAAATACGGTTCCGGCAATGTGGGCAGCACCAATGCGGTGCGGGTGGCGGGAACCGGCGCGGGCATCCTGGTTTTCTTCATGGACGCTCTGAAAGGCGCGATCCCGGTGGCCCTGGCCTACTGGATGCTGGACCTGCCTGAGCTGGCGGTCTGCACCGGCCTGGCCGCTTTCCTGGGCCATCTTTATCCCATCTGGCTGAGTTTCTCCGGCGGCAAGGGCGTGGCTATTGCTATCGGCATTGCCGCTGTGCTGGCGCCGGAAGCAGCCCTGGCCACCTTCATTGCCTGGGTCATCGTCGCCCTGGCCACCGGCTACATTTCCCTGGCTTCCTGCAGCGGCGGCCCGGTGCTGGTGCTGGCCAGCCTCTTTAGCCAACAGCCCTGGTTCTATACCCTGCTGTTCGCCGTAATCGCCGCCATGGTCGTGGTCAGGCACCGGAAAAATTTCCAGAATATCGCGGGCGGCACGGAGCACAAAGCCTCCAGGAGAAAAGCATGAACATCACAGTGCTGGGCGCGGGCAGCTGGGGCACGGCCCTGGCCCGCTTGCTCTGCCTGAACGGGCACCAGGTGACCCTGCAAAGCTGGCAGCCCGATCATGTGGCGGAGATGCGGCGGGAACGGGAAAACCGCCAATTCCTGCCCGGCGTGGCTTTGCCGGAGCGCCTGGACATCACCGGGGATATGGCGGCGGCTAACAGCGGCGACATGGTGGTCTTTTCCGTACCCTCCCCGGCCTTGGCCAGCGTGGCCAGGCAGGCCCTGCCCTATGTGCGGCAAGACGCTATCCTGATCAGCACGGCCAAGGGCTTTTTCCAGGACGAAGCCGGCGGCGCTATGCTCCGCCTTTCCCAGGTGCTGCGGCAAACCCTGCCGGGACGGCATTGCGTGGCCCTGTCCGGCCCCAGCCATGCGGAGGAGGTGGGGCAGGAGCTGATCACCGCCGTCACCGTGGCCGGGGATGATCCGCCCATCTTAAAGCAGGTGCAGGAAGCCTTCAGCAACGACTATTTCCGGGTCTATACGAATAATGATTTGATCGGCGTGGAAGTGGGGGCGGCAGTGAAGAACATCATCGCCCTGGGGGCCGGGCTTTTGACCGGCCTGGGCCAGGGGGATAATGCCAAGGCTGCCCTGATGACCCGGGGCCTGGCGGAAATCACCCGGCTGGGGGTGGCCCTGGGAGCGGAGGAAGCCACCTTCGCCGGTTTAGCCGGCATCGGCGACCTGATCGTCACCTGCACCTCGGAAAACAGCCGCAACTTCCGGGCCGGCCGGGAAATCGGCCAGGGCCGGCCGGTGGCGGAGGTGATCGGGCACATGGGCATGGTGGTGGAAGGGGTCTACGCCGCTCAAGCCGTGCATCAGCTGGCCCAAAGCCATCAGGTGGAAATGCCCATCTGCCAGCAGATCTACGGCGTGCTTTACGAGGGCGCGGATCCGGATCAGGCCATGCGCCTTTTAATGCTGAGGGAGCGGAAAGAAGAACGATAATTTTCCGCCCATCCAATCATAAAACCGTCCTCGCGGACATAGAAAGTATGGAGTATTCCATGCTTTCTTTTTTCTTTTGCAACCAAATCCATAATGAGGGAGGGAAAAACGTGGAAAGTTTTGATGTACTGAAAGACGTCTCCGAAAGAACGGGTGGGGATATCTATTTGGGCGTAGTGGGGCCGGTGCGCACCGGCAAATCCACCTTCATCAAGCGCTTTATGGAAACATTGGTCCTTCCCAATATTGAAGATTTCCATGAGCGCGA
>DAIMZM010000053.1:0-17520 GCA_036733985.1 Bacillota bacterium | reverse complement strand
CCATGCCCGGATCAGGAATATCGACATCAGCCAGGCGGCGGCCATGCCCGGCGTGGTAAAGGTGGTCACGGCCCGGGATGTGCGGGGCACCAATCGGGCCACCATCACCCAGGATCATCCCCGGGCCAGCAGTAACGGGGATTTCAAGCCCATCCTCTGCGATCAGAAGATTTTCCGCTTCGGCGACGTGGTGGCGCTGGTGGCCGCCTATACCCGGGAGGAAGCCCGGGCGGCGGCCCAGGCGGTCATGGTGGAGTTGGAGGAGCTGCCGGTCTATCCCACGGCCCTGGAGGCCCTGGCCCCGGACGCCCAGCCCATCCATGAGGAAACGCCCAATCTGTTCTGCGTCAACCGCCTGGCTAAAGGCGAAGACACTGCGGAGATCTTTAAAACAGCCCCCCATGTGGTGGCGGGCAGCTTTTACAGCAGCCGGGAGCCCCATCTGGTGCTGGAGCCGGAAACCCTGCAGGCGTACTGGGATGAGGAAGGCCGCATCACCGTGCACTGCAAGAGCCAGAACATCCATGCCAATAAGGCCCAGATCGCCGCGGGCATCGGCCTGCCCCTGGACAAGGTACGCATCGTGGAGAACCCTACCGGCGGCAGCTTCGGCTATGCCATGGATCCTTCCGGCTGCGCCCTGGTAGCTGTGGCGGCCATGGCGGTGGACAGGCCGGTGACTTTGACCATGACCTATGCCGAGCATCAGGCCTTTACCGGCAAGCGGGCGCCTTCTTATACCAACGGCCGGATGGCCTGCGACGAAGCGGGCAGGATCCTGGCCATCGAATACGATATGGTGCTGGAACACGGCGCTTATCCGGAAACCGCCTATAAGCTGATGGATAAAGCCATCCGCTTCATCGGCAACCCTTACCAGGTGCCCAATATCCGGGGCTTGATCAGGGCCGGCCTCAGCAATACGGCCTTTGCCATCATGTACCGGGCCTTTGGCTCGCCCCAAGCCTATACCTGCTCCGAAGCCTTGATGGACATGATGGCGGCGCAGATCGGCATGGACCCCTTTGACTTCCGCTACCTGAACATCGCCCGCCCGGTTGATTTGACAGTCAACGGTTATCCTTACTACGAATACCCCATGGAAGCGATGATGAAGCTGATGCGCCCCGATTATCTGGCAGCGCGGCAAAGGACGGACGCTTTCAATAAGGTCAATGCCGACAGCCCGCTGAGACGGGGCGTGGGCATCGTTTGGGGCGGCTACCATGTGGGCTTGCCTGGGGACCGTTCCGAGGTAGCCTTAGACTTGAACCCGGATGGCACCTTTACCCATTACAGCTCCTGGGAAGCCCAGGGCCAGGGCGCGGATATCGGCGCTTTGACCCATGCGGCGGAGGCTTTGCGGCCCCTGAAGGTGCGGCCGGAGCAGGTCAGGCTGGTGATGAACGATACGGCCATCACGCCGGTGACCGGCCCGGCTTCCGGCAGCAAATCCCATTATATGGTGGGCCGGGCTACCCAGGACGCGGCGGCCAAGCTGATGGACGCCATGCGGAAGCCCGACGGCACATACCGCACTTACAGTGAGATGGCGGCGGAAGGCATCCCCACCAAATACCTGGGCGTGCATACGATTACCGAAACCATCAACATCGATTACGACACAGGCATAGGCCGGCCCAATCCGGAGGCCAATTATCTGCTGGTCCTGGCCGAGGTGGAAGTGGATACGGCCACAGGCAAAACCAGGGTGCTCAGTGTGAAGAACGTCAGCGACATCGGCGTCATCGGCAATCAGCTGGCTGTGGAAGGCCAGGCTTACGGCGGTATGAGCCATTGCATCGGCTTCGCCCTCTCCGAGGACTACAGCGCCGTGGATCAGGCGGATTTCAAAAAGCATGCCTCCCTGCTGGGCTGCGGTATCCCGGAGATCGGGGATATCCCGGACGACGCGGCGTTCATCTTCCATATCACCCCCCGGGAGCGGGGCCCTTATGGTTCCAGCGGCTGCTCGGAAGGGTATCAGAGCGTCACCCATATGGCGGTGATCAACGGCATCCAGGACGCTGTAGGCGTGCGCATCTACGAGCTGCCCGCTACCCCGGCCAGGGTCAAAGCCGCCCTGGCTGCCAAGGCGGCAGGCCGGGAGCTGAAGCCGGAGCCCTACTTTTTCGGCAGCACCTTTGAGGAGATGAACCAATATATCCTGGACCATCCGGTGTCCGGCAGCTAAACGCCGGCGGTACAACCATAAGAAATCCGCGCCCTGGGCAATGGGGCGCGGATTTCTTATGGGCCGGGGCCGGGGCTGTTTTTCCCTGGGCAAAAGTGGTATAATAGCGGCACAGGCCGGAATCGCTGATTTTGAGCCGGAGCGCCTTAAGGGGGAGCTGGCTATGCATCATTTTATCTGCCCCAGCTGCGGGCAAACCTATCCTGCCGATACTGCCGCTTTTCGCTGCGGCTGCGGCGGTTTATTCGATTTGGCGGACCCGGGGCAAACCCTGGCTTTTGATACCGGCCGGGACCTGCCCGGCTTATGGCGTTTCGCCTCAGCCCTGCCTTTCCGCGGCCAGGATCAGGCGGTCCGCACCCTTTCCCTGGGGGAGGGCCTGACGCCCCTGATCCCCTGGCAGCCGCCGGGAGGCCGGCTCTGGCTGAAGGCGGATTATTATCAGCCCACCCTGTCCTTTAAAGACCGGGGCGCGGTGCTGCTGGCCCTGGCTGCCAAACGCTTAGGCCAACGGGAACTGCTCATCGACAGCAGCGGCAACGCGGGCTGCGCCATGGCGGCTTATGCGGCCCGGGCCGGCCTGGTTTGCCATGTGTTTCTGCCCGCCGCCGCTTCCCCCGGCAAGCTGCGCCAGCTGGAAAGCTATGGCGCGCGGATACACCGGGTCGAAGGCGGCCGGGACGCCGCTGCCCAGGCCGCTCTGGAACTGGCCGCTTCCGGCGTCTATTATGCCAGCCATGTTTATAACCCCCTGTTTACGGAGGGGGTAAAGACCTGCTTTTTTGAGGTGTTTTTACAGTTCGGCCATCAATTGCCGGAGATTTTTTTCCTGCCGGTGGGCAACGGCACCCTGCTGCTTGGCGCTTACCGGGCCTTTAGCCAATTATTGGCCGGGGGGTATATTTCCGCCTGGCCCCAGGTGGTGATGGTGCAGGCGGCGGCTTGCGCCCCCCTGGCCCAGGCCTTTGCCGCCGGAGCCGACGCCCCCGGGCTGACAGGCCAGGCGCTGCCCACGGTGGCGGAGGGGATCGCCATCCCCACGCCGCCCCGGGGCAGGCAGCTCCTGCAGGTGCTCAGGCAGATAGGCGGGGAAGCCGTCACAGTGACGGAGGGAGAAATCTTAGCCGCCTGGCAGGAGCTGGCCCTGGCCGGGATTTTTGTGGAAAAAACCGCGGCGGCCAGCTTTGCCGCTTACCGCCGGCGCCTGGCGGAGCGGCCCCAGTGGCGGGAGCGCAGCGCTGTTCTGCTGCTGTGCGGCGCCGGGCTGAAAAGCCTTTAACAGCCAGGCCGGGGCAGGGGCAAGGGCCTTGTCCCTAATTCGTTTATGGCGATAATTATTTTCACTATAATGATTGCATTCGCTGCTATACTATTGTATAATAGCGGCATCAGGCCGGTCCGTAAGCCGTCACCCAGTAGGTCACTGCCGGGGCGTCGCTATGGTTCAGCAGCTCATGGGGGACAAAGGGGTCGATATAGATCAGATCGCCTTCCTCCAGCAGATAGCTTTGGCCGCCGGCGATAAATTCCACAGCGCCCCGGGTCACCATACAGATCTCCTCGCCTTCATGGCCGGTGGGCGCGTCGCCGTAATGGCCGCCGGGCTCCACCGTGATCATGCTGGCCTGGAGTTTTTTCGCCGGCAGGGGAAACAGCGCATAGGCCGCGCCTTTGCTCCGGTGCAGATCCAGCTTTTGCCCCTCGCTTTTACGGATGACAATGCCGTGATTGGCCGGTACGCTGAAAAAGTCGGCCAGATTGGTATCCAGGGCTTCGCAGATCTTTTGCAGCGAGCTGATGGTGGGATTGTTCACCTCCCGCTCCACATTGCTGATAAAGCCCACTGAAAGCCCGGTCCGTTCGGCCAGGGTTTTCAGGGTCACACCTTTAGCCGTACGCAGGGTTTTGATCTTGACGCCGATTTCCATGGGATCCCCCTCCAAAGTGGTTACATTAAATAGCTTACCGCAAATATCTTACCGCATTTCCGGCTTGAAGGCAAGCCGCGGGCGCAATCAGCCGCTAAACAAACGGCCAAAAGGAGGCAGCCAGATGAAAAAAACCATGTTGGCGCTGGTCAAGGAAGGCCCCGGGCCCGGCCTGGCGATGAAGGAAGTCCCGCTCCCCCAGGTGGGGATCAACGATGTGCTGATCCAGATCAGCAAAACCTCCATCTGCGGCACGGATCTGCATATTTACAATTGGGATGAATGGGCGGCCGCCCATTTGCATCCGCCCCTGACCATCGGCCATGAATTTGTGGGCCGGATCGCGGGCCTGGGAGAGAATGTCAAGGGCTTCCAGATCGGCGAGCGGGTCAGCGGCGAAGGGCATATCGTCTGCGGCCATTGCCGCAACTGCCTGGCCGGTCGGCGGCATTATTGCCCCAATACGGTCAGCGTGGGCGTGCAGCGGGACGGCGCTTTTGCCCAATACCTGAGCATTCCTTATACCAATGTCTGGCGCTGCTCTCCGGATATCAGCGATGATATTGTCAGCTGCTTCGATCCCCTGGGCAATGCCGTCCATACGGCGTTAGCCTATGACCTGGTGGGCGAGGATGTGCTGATCACCGGCGCCGGCCCCATCGGCGCCATGGCCGCGGCCATCTGCCGCCATGTGGGCGCCCGCCATGTGGTGGTCACGGATGTGAACGATTACCGCCTGGGTTTAGCCGCCACCCTGGGGGCCACCCGCACGGTGAACGTGGCCCGAGAGGAGCTGGCCCGGGTCATGGGGGAACTGCGGATGACGGAAGGCTTTGACGTGGGCCTGGAAATGTCCGGCTCCTCCCAGGCCTTTAATCAGATGATCAATCATATGGCCAATTACGGCAAAATCGCCATGCTGGGCTTTATCCCGAAGGATACCGCCATTGACTGGAGCAAGGTGATCATGAACGGCCTGACCCTGAAGGGTATTTATGGCCGGGAGATGTTCGAAACCTGGTATAAGATGTCGGCCATGCTCCAAAGCGGCCTCCAGATCGACCCCGTCATCACCCACCGTTTCCCGGCCCAGGAGTATGAACAGGGCTTCGCCGCCATGAATACGGGCAAAAGCGGCAAAGTGGTTCTGGATTGGTCCAACCTGGACTGACGTTGTTTGAGAAAATAAGCTGATTCAGCAAGGAGGGTTTGCCATGACAAAATCCGCGTTGGCGAAATACGGCGCTATCGTTGAAGAGATCAAGGCCCAGGGCCTGTACAAAGAGGAGCGGATCATCACCACGCCTCAGGGAGGGCTGATCGATACCACCGCCCGGCCCAAGGTGATCAATATGTGCGCCAATAATTATCTGGGCCTGGCGGACAGCCCGCTGCTGGTGGCGGCGGCCCAAGAGGCCCTGGAACGCTGGGGCTACGGCCTGGCTTCCGTGCGCTTTATCTGCGGCACCCAGCAAATCCATAAGGACTTGGAGGCTGCTGTCAGCGCCTTTCTGGAAACCGGGGATACCATTCTCTATTCCTCCTGTTTTGACGCCAACGGCGGCCTGTTCGAGACTTTACTGGCTGAAAACGACGCGGTGATCTCCGATGAGCTGAACCATGCCAGCATCATCGACGGGGTGCGCCTCTCCAAAGCCAAGAAGTTCCGCTACAAGAACAACGATATGGCTGATCTTCGGGCCAAGCTGGAAGAAGCTGCGGCAGCCGGGGCGGAGGTGAAGCTGATCGCCACCGACGGCGTGTTTTCCATGGACGGCTATATCGCCAATCTGCAGGGCATCTGCGATCTGGCGGAGGAATTCGACGCCCTGGTGATGGTGGACGACAGCCATGCGGTGGGTTTTATGGGCGATCATGGCAAGGGCACCCCGGAATACTGCGGCGTCATGGGCCGGGTGGATATCGTCACCGGCACCCTGGGCAAAGCCCTGGGCGGGGCTTCCGGCGGCTATACCAGCGGCAGGAAGGAAATCATCCAACTGCTGCGCCAGCGCAGCCGGCCCTATCTGTTCTCCAATACCCTGGCCCCGGCTATTGCCGCCGCCTCCCTGAAAGTGTTCCAGATGCTCAGCGCCAGCACGGCGCTGCGGGATCAAGTGCATGAGAATACCGCCTATTTCCGCGGCCGTATGGAGGAATTGGGCTTTGATTTGCTGCCCGGAACCCACCCCATCGTGCCGGTGATGTTCTATGACGCCCGGGTGGCTGCTGAATTTGCCCGCCGGATGCTGGAAAAAGGCGTCTATGTCATCGCCTTCAGCTTTCCGGTGGTGCCCCGGGATAAGGCCCGCATCCGCACCCAAGTCAGCGCCGGCCATAGCCGGGAGGACCTGGATCAGGCTGTGGCCTGCTTCAAGGCGGTCAAGGCGGAGATGGGGCTATAAGTTAAAAGACCTGCTCCGCGCGAATTGCCGCTTGCACAATTGCATTCTTCCAGTCTCAAAGGCCATCCGTTTCCCGGATGGCCTTTGCGGTTTTTGCCTGAAATGCCGGAAAAATGCCGGGGCTTGTAATCATTGCGCCGCTGGCGTGTATGATAAGTATGCGGGCCTAAGCGCCCGGGAGGTTCAAGCAGGCTGACAAATTTGAAAGCAAGGATAAACATATGAAGCAAAAAAGCCTTAGCGTTAATACTGATATTGAAAAAGAAGCCCGGCTGATGTACCGCTTCGCCATCCTGACCCTGGGCGACCAGGAGGCGGCCTGTTGCCTGGTGGCGGAAAGCTGCGGCGCTGTCTGCCGCCGGCTAAAGGGGCGGGAGAGCGGGGCGGAATTGTGCCGGCAGCTGCTTGCGGACATCTACCGCCGCTGCCTGGGCCGAAAGACGGCTTATCAGCCCAGGGCCGTGCTGGCCGCCTTTCCCAGCGCCAGCCCGGAAAGCCGGGAGTTGATTTTTTCCCTGGCCCAGGCGGATCTTGCCGTCCGCGCCGCCCTGGCCCTCCGCTTCGCCTCCGGCCTCAGCCAAAGCCAGGCCCTCCGCATCATGGGCCGGGATCAGAAAGAGGCGGATCAGCTGCTCAAGCAGGGCATGGCCAGGCTGGTCCAAGCCCAGGCCGGTTAGGGGAAGCAGGGGCTCCCGGACGCCCGCCCAGCCTTAAGTGAACCTTTTACTGGCATTATGGAGGAGAATATGATATGATTAAATTTAAATAAACTATTATGGCGCAAGCGCAGGTTGCCGCGGCGCTGGATAAAGGTGGTTTTATAAGATGACAGAGGTGGTAGCCGCCCTGATTTGGGACAAAGACAAGTTTTTGATCTGCCAGCGTCCGGCTGATTCGGCCCTGCCTTTGCTCTGGGAGTTCGCCGGCGGCAAAGTGGAAGCGGGAGAGACCAAAGAACAGGCCCTGATCCGGGAATGCCAGGAAGAATTGGATATCACCCTTCAGGTCGGCCAGGTGTTCATGGATGTGGTGCATGAATATCCGAAAACCACGGTGCATCTGACGCTGTTCAATGCCACTATTGCCCAGGGCAGCCCCAAAAAGCTGGAACATCATGATCTCCGCTGGATCACCCCGGCGGAAATCTCCCAGTATGAGTTCTGTCCGGCGGATACCGCCATTATCCGGAAACTAGGCGGCAAGGACCCGGCCTAAAGGCTGCGCCGGCATTGCCGGATGACTGCGTGAAAAAGCGTGCCATCCGCCTGCCGTTAGGGGAGAAAAAAGATGTTGCTGGCAATCATTGCAATAGAGGATCAGCGCTACCGGGAGCTGATTCTGGCGCTGTATCAGCGTTATAGTAAAGCGCTGCTGCTATACGCCAATAATCTGCTGAATAATCGGGCCGAGGCGGAGGATGTGGTGCAGGCAGCCTTCGCCAAGCTGATCGCCCGGCCGGAGCTGCTGAAATTCGATACCCCGGAAGAAAATAAGGCTTACCTGATGGCCATGGCCCATAATATGGCGGCCAATGTGCTGCGGGCCCGGGACCGGGAAACGCCTTGGCAGGAGGAGGCCGGGCCCCTGCCCGGCGGGGACAGTGTGGAGCAAACCGTGATCCTGCAGGAAAGCTATGCCCTGGCGGCTAGCCTGGTCAATCAATTGCCGGAAATGTACCGGGACGCGATTTTCCTCCGCTATGGCAAAGGCCTTTCCGATGGGGAGATCGGCGATATTTTAGGGGTTACTCCCAATAATGTGCGGGTGCGCATACACCGGGGCCTGAAAATGGCCCGTGCCGCCAGCCGGAGAGGAGGCGCTTGCCATGATTAGCGCGTGGATTTGCCCCAGGGAGAGCAGGCGCATCCTGGCGGAGATGGCGGAATGCCGGCAGCGGGAGCTGGCCGCCAGGCTGGACGCTTATGAAGCGGCGGCCCGGGATCTGGATTGGGATACCGCTGCCCTGAGCCGGAATGTCCAGGCCCTGCTCAACGCCGGCCAAACCCGGCCCCAGCGGGCCGCCGGGCGCGGGGGGTTCCGGCGGACAGCGGCCATTGCCCTGATGACCCTGTTGTTGCTGCTCTTTGCCACCACCATGCTGGCGGTGGCCTCCCCGGCCTTCCGGGATTATATTTTCGGCTATATCCTGGAATGGGACGCGGGGCATGTGGATATCACCATTGAGCAGGGGGAGACCGGGCCTGATGACGCCAGCGGCTATTATGTGCCCGGCTATCTGCCGGAGGGCTATTATCTGGAAAGCATTGAGGGCGGGACTTACGGCTTCCTGACTTACTGCACCCTGGAGGAAGAGTTGTTGCTGATTCAGATCAGCAGCCTGAGCATTGGCATCTCCATGGATACGGAACATACGGAGCTGGTTTACGACCATCAGGTCCAGGGCCATGACGCCATTGCCAATGTGAGCGATTCCTGGGTGGGCGTGATGTGGCATGACGACCGGCTGGCCTATAGCGTGGACGCCACGGATCTAGATTTGGAGCAGGTACTGCTGGTGGCGGAAAGCCTGACCTGGCAGGAAGCGGCGCCGGAGCCTTCCCCCATCTTCGTCTCGGATTTCGCCAAGTATTATGTGCCCGGCTATCTGCCCGAAGGCTATCTGCTCAATTCGGTGGACGATGAATGGAAGCGCTTCTCCCTCTGCTTTCAGCAGCCGGAAACCGGCGATTTCCTCTTCTGCCAGACCTATTCCCTGTCCCGCTGGCGGGAACCCCAGGAAGGGGAAAGCCAGGCCCTGCTCCCCGGCTATACCGTGGGGGGCCGGCCTGTTTTCGTCCTCTGGCAGAAGGAAGCGGATGAAGCGGGCCATCGCCGGGTTTCGGTGGAATGGCAGGATGGGCAAACCTTCTTTGTGGTGCAATCCAATCAGCTTTCGGCAGAAGAACTGATCCGGGTGGCGGAAAGCCTGGCCTTGCAGGCGGATTGCCCGGAAGAGCCGGTTCCGGAACCGCTCTGACCGCCGCCAAGCCCTGGCACTGTTAGCGAAAGAAAGCCGCCCCCTGGGGGCGGCTTGACAAATAACCGCAAAATCTCTATAATAAGCATGATAGCTGCAAATAACCTGTATCTGAAGTACAGGGCCCGGCAGAAGCCGGCAGGTAAACCTCCGCGCAGCTTTTTTTATGCCAGATATCCAGCCAGATGTCCAAATGATAGCATGAAGTTATTGGTAAGGTCAGGAAGGCTCTCAGCGAGGCTTCTTTTTTTGCGGCCGTGACTATCATCAGCAGTAAAGGAGACGGTATGAAAAAGCGTGTATTGGCGTTGATGCTATTGTTTACAGTGGTTTTTGCCGGAGCCTGCGCCCAGCCCCAGGATCAGGGCGGCGCCGGGGCCGGCTTGGGGCAAAGCCCTGATCCGCTCTTTAATGAAGACGGCGTTGTGGCGTATGTGGGCGGAACGATTTTTGAAAGCAGCCTAGACCCAATCAAGGGCGGCATGAGTTACGGCTATTCCTTTACCAACTGCGCTTTGCTGCGGGTGAAGCCGGATTCCGGCTACGAAGGGGATATGGCAATTGCTTGGACCGTCAGCGACGATGCTTTGGTCTACACCTTTGAGCTGCGGCAGGGCGTCACATTCAGCGACGGCTCGGCTTTTACCGCTGACGATGTGGTCTTTACTTATCAGACGGTGCAAGCCAACCAGGCCAATAATGAAAATGTGGACCTGACCAAGCTGTCCGCGGCCGAGGCCCTGGACGACTATACGGTAAGGTTTACCTTAGCCGAACCCTATTCCCCCTTCCTGGACGCCGCCGCCTGCCTGGGCATTGTCCCCAGCGACAGCTATGACAGCGCCCGCTTTGACCGCTACCCCATCGGCACCGGGGCCTGGATCGTTTGCCAATACGACCCCAACCAGCAAATCATCGTGGAAGCCAACGAACACTATTACGAGGGCCCGCCGGCCATCAAAAAGGTGACCTTCGTGGCCCTGGACAGCCAGGCGGCCTTTGCCAGCGCCCGCTCCGGGCAGCTGGATATCGTCATGGCCGGGCCTAATTATGCTGCCGAGACCGTGCCGGGTATGAGCCTGGAAAGGTTTGCCACCATGGATATCCGCATGATCAGCCTGCCTGTCCGGCCCCTGCAGACACTGAAGAACGCCGCCGGGGAAGACCTTATCGTCGGCAATGACGTCACCGCGGATATCAGCGTCCGGCAGGCCCTGGCCATCGGCCTGGACCGCCAAACCATCATCGATCATGCTTTCAACGGCGTGGGCCGGCCCGCCTTCAGCTTTACCGCCAACCTGGAATGGGCGGAAACCGGGGCTGATCCGGATAACCGGCAGGATGAAGCCCAGGCGCTGCTGACGGCAGCGGGCTGGCAGGATCAGGATGGGGACGGCATCCGGGAGAAAGCCGGAATCAGCTGCGCATTTGACGTTTACGCCCCCGGCGGCGACCAGGACCGCTTCCTGCTGGCCAGCGCCGTGGCTGAGGACGCCTTAAAGCTGGGCGTGAAAATCACTGTGAAAACCGCCAGCTGGGATCAGGTCGGCAGCCTGCAGCATACTGCCGGGATCGTCTGGGGTTGGGGGCAGTACAGCCCCACCGTCTTAAAGTCCCTGTTCCAATCGGATTTGTTCCTCTCCGGCGGCTATGACAATGTGGTGGGCTATGCCAATCCGGCGGTGGACCTGGCCATCGCCCAAGCCTTCAGCGCCGTTTCCCGGCCGGCGGCGGTGGCGGCCTGGCAAGAAGCCCAGGCCCTGGCCAACCAGGATTACCCCTATTTGTACCTGGTCAATATCGAGCATTGTTATTTCATCCGCGATGGCCTGGACGTGGCGCTGGAAACCCAGATCCCCCACCCCCATGGCCATGGTTCGCCGATCATCTGCAATATGAAGGATTGGCGCTACCGATAGTCAAGCGTCCCTGCGGAGGCCAGTATGTCTAAAGCGAAACACCTGTTCCTGATCATAGCCCGGCTGCTCCTGCTCCTGATCGCGGTCTCAATCATCGCCTTTGTGCTGGTCAGCCAATCCCCCATTGACCCGCTGACCGCCTATATCGGGCCGGATTCCACCCTCTCCCCGGCAGCCAAGGCGGAGATCACCGCCTATTGGGGGCTGGACGCGCCTTTGCCCCAGCGCTTCCTCACTTGGCTGAGCCATTTGAGCCAGGGGGATTTGGGCCTGTCCATCACCTACAAAAGGCCGGTGCTGGAGGTGATCCAGGAGCGCTTTGCCTCTTCCGTCGTGCTGATGCTGATCGCCTGGGCCGCCTCGGGCCTGCTGGGCTTTTTCATCGGCATTATGGCCGGACTGGGCCAGGGCCGGATTTTTGACAAGATCGTCAAAGCCTTCTGCCTGGCCCTCCAATCCGCCCCCACCTTCTGGCTGGGCCTGCTGCTGCTGAGCCTGTTCGCCGTCAGCCTGGGCTGGTTCCCCATCGGCATGGCCGCGCCCCTGGGCAAGCTGGCGGCGGAGGTGACCCTGGCGGACCGGGCTTATCATCTGGCCCTGCCGGCATTGACCCTGACCCTGGTCAGCATCAGCAAAATCACCCTTTATACCAGGCAAAAGCTGATCGAGATCATGAATAGCGACTATATCCGCTTCGCCCTGGCCAGAGGGGAAAATCAGCGGCAGCTGATCCGCCGCCATGTGCTGCGGAATATTGCCTTGCCCGCCGTCACCGTGCAGTTTGCCGCTTTCAGCGAGCTTTTCGGCGGCATGGCCCTGGCGGAAACGGTTTTTTCTTATCCGGGGATCGGCACGGCCCTGATGGCCGGGCTGCTCAACAGCGACGTCCCGCTTTTGCTGGGCATCGCCCTGTTCAGCGCTTTGTTTGTCTTTTCCGGCAATCTGCTGGCCAATCTGCTCTACGGTGTTTTAGACCCCAGGGTCAAGGCGGGAGGCGATTATGTCTGATCCCACCTTAAGGCCGGCCGGGAAAAAGTTCCTGCCGCCTACGCCCAATACCAGAAGCAAAACCCTGATCTTCCTGCTCCTGGCCGCCCTGTATGTGCTGGCGGTCTTAGTCTTCGGCCTCTGTATGGATGAAAGCCGGTACGGGGTAGCTTACGCGGATAAGTTTCTGGCCCCCGGGCTTGAGCATCCCTTTGGCACGGATTTCCTGGGCCGGGATATGTTTTACCGCAGCATCAAAGGCTTATCCGCCAGCCTGGTCATCGGTTTGCTGGCGGCCGGCGTCAGCTCTGTCCTGGCCCTGGCGCTGGGAATCGCGGCGGCAGCCAAAGGGGGCAAGCTGGATCAGCTGATCAATTTTGCCGTGGATTGCTGTATGGGCCTGCCCCATTTGCTGTTACTGCTGCTGATTTCTTTTATGCTGGGCCGGGGCGTCAAAGGCGTGGCCGTTGCCGTGGCCCTGACCCATTGGCCGGAGCTGACCCGGGTCGTCCGGGCCGAGGTGCTGCAAATCCGCTCAGCCCAGTATGTGCAGGCCGCTTATAAGATGGGCAAATCAAAGCTATGGGTGGCCAAAGCCCATCTGCTCCCCCAGGTGCTGCCGGTCTATCTGGTGGGCCTGGTGCTGCTTTTCCCCCATGCCATCATGCATGAGGCTGCCCTGACCTTTTTAGGCTTTGGCTTGCCGGCCGAATCCCCGGCCATCGGCGCCATCCTGGCGGAAGCCATGGCCCATATCGCCACGGGGAAATGGTGGCTGGCCCTGTTTCCCGGTTTGATGCTGCTGGCGCTGGTGATCCTCTTCGATCTGATCGCCGAATATCTGAAAAAGCTGCTGAATCCGGGCAGCGGCAATGTTTAGGAGGCCTGGGATGAACCGGAATGACCGACAGCCTGTTTTTGAGGCGGCTGATTTAAGGATTGCCTTCAGCATGTACGGCAAGGGCCTCAGCAAAACAACCCTGACCCTGATCCACGCCTTAAGCCTCCGGGTTTATCCAGGGGAGATTTTGGCCCTGGCCGGGGCCAGCGGTTCCGGCAAAAGCCTGCTGGCCCAGGCGCTCCTGGGTATCCTGCCCCGGAATGCCCGCGTCTCCGGCAGCCTGTTTTATCAGGGCAGGGCCCTGACCCCGGCGCTGCAGCAAAAGTACCGGGGCCGGGAAATCCTGCTGATTCCCCAGTCCCTGGATTATCTGGATCCCTTGATGCCCATTGGCCGGCAGGTGCGGGGCGTCTTCGGCAGCAAGGAAAAACAGCGGGAAATTTTTACCCGCTATGGCCTTGACCAGGACACGGCAGGACTGTATCCTTTCCAGCTGTCCGGGGGCATGGCCCGCCGGGCGCTGATCGCCGCGGCAACGGCCAATAGCGGCGCGGCCGGCCTGATCGTGGCGGACGAGCCCACCCCCGGCCTCAGCCCGGATTTGGCCAGGGAAACCCTGGGCCATTTCCGGGAGCTGGCGGATAGGGGCTTTGGGGTACTGCTGATCACCCATGATCTTGATCTGGCCCTGGGCGCAGCCGACAGGATCGCGGTGCTTTACGCCGGAACCGCCATGGAGATCGCCGCTGCCGCGGATTTCCGGGCCGGTCAAGAGGCCTTGCGCCATCCTTATAGCAAAGCCTTAATCAACGCGCTGCCGCAAAACGCTTTCCAGCCCATTCCCGGCAGCCAGCCCTATGCGGGGCAGCTGCCTACCGGCTGCCTGTTCGCCCCCAGCTGCCCAAAGCGTACGGCAGCCTGCGCCGGGGAGATCCGGATGCGTGAGCTAAGAGGCGGGGAGGTGCGGTGCATCCATGCGACTTGAGGCGAAAAATCTCAGCTTCCGCTATGGGGATCAGGGCAAATGGGTACTGCAAGGGGTTGACCTCTCCCTCGGCAGCGGGGAAAAGCTGGCCCTGGCCGGGCCTTCCGGTTTTGGTAAAAGCACTTTGGCCAAGGTGCTGGCCGGTTATGAACAGCCCTGTTCCGGCGCGGTATTATTGGACGGCCAGCCCTTGCCAAAGCAAGGCTATTGCCCGGTGCAAATGATACACCAGCAGCCGGAGCTGGCCGTCAACCCCAGATGGAAAATGGGGAAAATCCTCACCGAATGCTGGACGCCTGATCCGGGGCTGCTGGCCGCCTTGGGCATTGAGCCGGCCTGGCTGTCCCGCTGGCCCGGAGAGCTTTCCAGCGGCGAGCTGCAGCGGTTTTGCATTGCCCGGGTGCTGGGGCCGGGGACGAAATTCCTGATCTGCGACGAGATCAGCGCCATGCTGGATCTGATCACCCAGGCCCAGATCTGGCAATTGCTGCTGGGGATCGTGGAAAAGAAGGGCTTGGGCCTGATCGTCATCACCCATAACCTGGCCCTGGCCGGCCGGGTTTGCGACCGCCTGATCCGGCTGCCGGAGATCAACCAGAGCCGCAACCTGGTGTTTTAGCCGGAATTTTGAGCAAAACAAAGGCCGGCCCTGAAACTTCCGGGCCGGCCTTTGTCCGTGTTTTATCCGCAAATCAGGGCTAGGCTTGGGCCATGGCCAGGTTTTGCTTTTTGGCAGCCAGCCAGCGCTGCCGCACCGGGTCCGGGATCCGCAGGGCGCAGGTGATGCCCACCAAATAGACCAGGGCAATGGAGGTAACGACGATATTCATGCTCTGGCTGGCGTCCCAGATCAGGCCCACTACGGTGGGCCCCAGCAGGGCGGAGATATAACCCATGGTCATAATGAAGCCGGTGGCGGAACCCCGCTGATGGGCCGGCATCAAATCCAGGGGCAGCATAAAGGCCAGGCAGGCATAGGCGGCGTTATCAAAGAAACCGATCAGCGGCATTAAAACATAGAACCAGCTTAAGGGGCAGAACAGCATCAGCAGGCAAGCGGTGACGCCGCAGATCTGGCCGCCGATGATGAAAATGCTCCGCCAGTGAATCCGGTCCGATAAAACCGGCACGATCAAATTGCCCAGCAGGCCAAAGAGGGGGATCAGCCCGGTCATGGCCCCGGCTTGGCCGGGGCTGGCGCCCCGGTAAGCCAGGATGCTGGGGAACCAGGACAGGCAAACGTAAAAGACCCAGGTACAGCAGAAAAAGGTCGCGCCCACCCGCCATAAAGTGCGGTTGGTATACACTTCTTTATTGAACATTTTGCCGCCGCTGCTCCGGGAAGAGACAAAGCCGGGGCCGTTCCGGCAGAGCAGCCAGACCAGCAGGGCAACAGCCAGGGCAAAGCAGCCCCAGATAAAGGGCACATGCTGCCAGACGCCTTTGGCCAGCACCAGGGCCACCGGGATGGTCAGCATCAGGGCGGAGCTGGAGCCGCAGGGGATGCCGGTGGAATAGATGGAAGTAGCCGCGCCCCTTTGCCGCACCGGGAACCAATCGCCCACCAGCTTGGGCAGATTGGGATAAGTGATGCCAAAGCCCAGGCCCATCAAGAAATTGCAGAGCAGGAACAGCCCATAAGAGCCGCTGCTGGCGGCAAAGCCCCGGCAGAAGGCGCAGAGGGCCACAAAGCTTAAGCCGCAGCTGATGACGATGCGGGGGCCGAAGCAGTCGGAAGCCGCCCCGGCCACCAGGGCCATGCAGGCCACGCCGAACATGGGTGAGGAATAGAGGATGCCATAAGCAGCGCCGGCCAGATTCAGGTCGGCGATGATGCTGCCGGAAAGGGGGGCCAGCTGATTGATGCTGGAAAACAGGGCCACCGCGGTCAGCCAGGTCAGCAAGAGGATCAGCCAGCGATAGGCCGGCGGTTTATTCTGATTGTCCATAATGCTTTTCTTCTCCTTTAAGAAACTAAGCATATAAGAAACTAAGCATATAAGAAACGGGCCTGCCGGAAAAGAATGACGCTATTGTTGATCAGCCAGGATCAGGCCAGGGCCTGGCCTGCCTGCAGGCGGCGGGAATAATCCACCACCGCCCGCTTCAGGGCCAGCTCAGCCATGATAGCGCAATGCACGTGGCCGATGTCCAGGGTGCCGCAGTCGCTGAACAGGCTGCCGATATCCGTATGGCTCACCGCATAAGCGGCCAATACCGGTTTTCCCAGGGCCAGGGCCACCGCTGCCGCGGCGCTGGCATAAAGGGTAGGGCAGGCTTCCTCGGTCACGTCGTAGCCGGCCTCGGTGACGATCTGCCGCTGATTCACAGTCAGGCAGATGCGCAGCCGGTCATGGCAGTTGATTTCTTCCGCTTCGCCGCAGCCGTTGGCTGCCCGGGGCAGCTGCCGGTAGGCTGCTTCCCCGGCCAATCGCTTTACTTTATCAAGATCGGTCGCCATAAGTTTTCTCCATGTAAAAGGGTGATGGGGAGGGCGGCCAGGATTCCGTCCTCCCCATCGGGCAAGGGATATTAATGCAACTCCTCCAAGGAACGGCGAACCATCGTCTTGGCCATCTCAATTTTATAGGAGTTGTATTCAAGGGGAATAGCGCCTTCCAGCGCCAGTTCGGCAGCCTCCGCGATTACTTGGCTGTCCAAAGCTTTGCCGATCAGATACTGTTCGGCCTTGCAAGCCCGCCGGGGTACCGGGGCCATGGCGCCCAGCACAATTTTGGCGTCTGCCACTTTGCCTTGATCCAGGGTGTAGACAGAGGCCACGGCCAGGATGGCAAAATCAATGGCGTTGCGGGTCCGGTATTTATGGTAAACCGCCACCGCATTGTCCGGCAGTTTGGGGACGATGATCTCGGTGACGATTTCCCCGGGCAGCAGCACATCCTTGATCCGGGTCTTGGTTCCCAGCAGCTCCGCGGCGCTGAGCGCGCGCCGGTTGGTCTTGACGGTGGCTTCATAAGCCAACAGCATATTCGCCATATCGCTGCAGTTCACCGCCAGGCAGCCGCAGTTGAAACAGCGGATCGCCTCGTTCAGGGCTTCCCCCGGCTTAAAGCCGCCCAGGTCTTCTTTATCCATGCCCCGCTCCGCCACAGGCAGCAGCTCCGGCTGCTGGGCTTGGACGCAATGGGCCACCTGGGGATTGAAGGTCAGCCGCTGGCGTTCCTGCCTTTGGGCAGCCACGATTTCCACCGGCAGCCGCTTGCCGCCGCAGTAGGTATTGATGGAAAGGGCGGTGTTTTTACCGGCGGCAATGGCGGCAATCA
>DAIMZM010000052.1:0-17697 GCA_036733985.1 Bacillota bacterium | reverse complement strand
GAAGCGGTATTGGACAATCCCCTGATCCTCATCACGGACAAGAAGATTTCCGCCATCAACGAGATCCTGCCGGTGCTGGAAAAAGTGGTGCAGAGCGGCAAGCAGATGCTGATCATTGCCGAGGATATTGAGGGCGAGGCCCAGGCTACCCTGATCCTGAACAAGCTTCGCGGCACCTTCACCTGCGTGGCTGTGAAAGCCCCCGGCTTCGGCGACCGCCGCAAAGCCATGCTGGAAGATATCGCCGTATTGACCGGCGGCATCGTCATCAGCGAGACCCTGGGCACCAAAATGGAGAACGCCACCCTGGATATGCTGGGCGGCGCCCGCCAGGTCAAGATCACCAAAGACACCACCACCGTCATTGACGGCAATGGCGACAGCGATGAGATCAAAGCCCGGGTCAATCAGATCAAACGCCAATACGAAGAGACCACCTCTGAATTTGACCGGGAGAAGCTCCAGGAACGTATGGCTAAGCTGGCCGGGGGCGTAGCCGTGATCAAAGTCGGCGCCGCCACCGAAACCGAGCTGAAAGAGAAGAAGCTCCGCTATGAGGACGCCCTCTCCGCCACCCGCGCCGCTGTGGAGGAAGGCATTGTTTCCGGCGGCGGCCTGGCCCTGCTGGAATGCATCGCCGCCGTAGACGCCATCCAGGCTGAAGGCGACGTCCGGACCGGCGTCAATATCATCAAAAAGGCCCTGGAAGAACCCTTAAAGCAGATCGCCCATAACGCCGGTGTGGAAGGCGCTGTGGTGGTGGAGAAGGTCAAGTCTTCTCCGGCCGGCGTGGGCTTCAACGCCGCCACCGAGACTTATGAGAACATGATCGACGCCGGTATCGTGGATCCCACCAAGGTGACCCGTTCCGCCCTGCAGCACGCGGCCAGCATCGGCGCAATGGTGCTGACCACCGAGACCCTGGTGGCGGATATCCCGAAAAAGGAACCGGCCATGCCCCCCGCCCCCGGCGGCTATGATATGATGTAAGCCCGCTTTACTTTTCAGCAGCACAAGTTAAGCAGCACCAGCAGTTTCAGCACTCAGGCCGCCTTGGCGCGGCCTGAGTTTTTTTTTGGCCAAAGGCAGGAGCCAGGGCGGTAACCTGGGCGGGGCCGGGGGCTTCGCCCAGGTTTCCCCAGGGGACGGGCTGATACGGAAAGGAAAAAGCCGGAACGCGAAGAATACTATACAGGTATTATTGGTTTTTGGGAAAAACTAATTATGCTGAGGTATACATGGTTAAAGAGAAGGAACAAAATAAAATCGATTTCGCCCAATTTGCCCCTAAACATAACTTTTCCATACCAAATCTGATCTCATTGCTGCGGCTGGCCCTGATCCCCCTGATGATCGAGCTCTATTTGCGGGGTTATGCCCACTGGGCTGCGGCAGTGGTGATCTTCTCCGCCTTTACCGACGCTTTGGACGGCTATATTGCCCGGCACTATGACCAGGTGACTGAACTGGGCAAGGTGCTGGATCCTATCGCCGACAAGCTGACCCAGATCTCTTTGGCGGTTTTTCTCTGCCATACCTTTAAGACCCTGATCCCCCTGATGATCATCCTGCTGGCTAAGGAGCTGATCATGCTGCTGATGGGCCTCAGGATGCTGAAAGCCGGGCTGCCGCCGATTTCCGCCCGCTGGTGGGGCAAGCTCTCCACCACGGTATTCTATATCGGCGTCCTGGTGATCATGGCCTTCAGCGACCGGCTAGGGCCGGTTGGGGTGACGCTGATCAGCGTTATTATCAGCGTGATGCTGCTCTTCTCCCTGTACCGCTACTTTATCCTGTTCAACCGCTATGTTAACGAGGGCGTGCTATGAGCCGTTATCCGGAGACTGTTGGCGCCCGTCCCCTTGAGCGGGACGGGCTTGTTTATTATGAGTTCCCGGTTTTCGACGCCTTTGCCGAAAAATTTCGGGCCGGCTTTTCCACCCGGCTGGGCGGCGTCAGCCAGGGGGGCTATGCCGGCCTGAATTTGGGCGTCAGCCGGGGGGACGACCCGGCGGCGGTGGCGGAAAACTTTCAGCGCTTCAGCCGTGCTGCGGGTTTTGATCCGGCCGCCGCGGTGCTGTCCCAGCAAACCCATACGCTGAATATCCGCTTTGTCACCAGGGCGGATCAAGGCAAGGGTTTTAACCGGCCCCGGGATTACCAGGATGTGGACGGCCTGATTACCGATACGCCGGACCTGCCGCTGCTTACCAATTACGCCGACTGCGTGCCCCTGGTCTTCTACGCCCCTGACCGGGGCTTGGCCGGGAACGCCCATGCGGGCTGGCGGGGCACGGTACAGGGCATGGCCCGGGCCATGGTGGCAAGCCTGGCCCAGCTGGGCGCTGACCCAGGGCAGCTCCGGGTGGCCATCGGCCCCTCCGCCGGGCCTTGCTGCTATGAGGTGGACGAAGCCACCGCCGCCTGCTTTAAGCAACTGGACGGACCTCTGGGCACGCCGGCGCGGCCGATTTCCGGCAAACCCGGCAAATATCTGGCTGATCTCTGGCTGGCCAACCAGGCCCAGCTGCTGACGGCGGGGGTGCCGGAATCACAGATCGGCGTGGCCGGGCTCTGCACCATCTGCCATCACGATCTGTTCTACTCCCACCGCATCCAGGGGGAAAACCGGGGGGCGATGCTGGCCGTCGCGATGCTTTTATGATGCCAAAAGCAATGCTGAAAGCGGTGCGGCTGGATCCGGAGGAGCAATTGGTGATTTTAGACCAGACCTTGCTCCCCGGCCAGGTGGCTTATCTGGTACTGGGGGACAAGCAATCCCTGATCGAAGCCATTAGCGCCTTAAGGGTGCGGGGCGCGCCGGCCATCGGCATCGCCGCCGCCTATGGCCTGTTCATGCTGGCCAAAGCTTATCCGGAGCAGGATCTACCCGCCCTGCGCCGCCGTTTGCTGGCGGACAGCCGGGAGATCAAGGGGGCCCGGCCCACTGCCGTCAATCTGGCCTGGGCCCTGGAGCGGCTGGAACAGGCCGCCGCCGATCCGGCCCTTTGCCGCCGGGAGGACTGGCTGGCAGCCCTGAAGGCGGAGGCTCAGGCCATTGATTGGGAGGACGCGGCCATCAGCCGCAGCATTGCCCGGCATGGCCTGGAGCTGATCAAGCCGGGTTCCGGGGTGCTGACTCATTGCAACGCCGGGGGCCTGGCCACTTCTGAGCTGGGCACGGCCCTGGCCCCCCTGTATCTGGCCCATGAAGCGGGCTGTGCGTTTACCGTCTATTGCGACGAGACCCGGCCCCTGCTCCAAGGGGCGCGGCTTACCGCTTTTGAGCTGCAGGCCGCCGGTATGGACCCGGTGCTGATCTGCGACAATATGGCGGCCGCCCTGATGGCGGCGGGGAAGATCGACCTGGTCATCGTGGGGGCTGACCGGATCGCCCGGAACGGGGACACGGCCAATAAGATCGGCACCCTTTCCCTGGCGGTGAACGCCCATTATTTCCAGATCCCCTTCTATGTGGCCGCGCCGGACAGCACCATTGATCTATCTGCACGGAGCGGGGCGGATATCGTTATTGAGCAGCGGCCCGGCAGTGAGATCACCAGCCTTTGGTACAGCCGGCCCATGGCCCCGGCCGGGGTCAGGACCCTGAACCCGGCTTTCGACGTGACCCCGGCCGAGCTGATCAGCGGTATCATTGACCAAAGGGGCCTGCATCTGCCCCCCTATAATTTTTAGCCTGATCATAATCAGCCGGCTTAAACGCATACATAATAGGAGAATCATGGCAGGGGGCTGCCTTGCCAAGCCAAGCCGGGGTTATGATGGGGCAAAAACTGACCAGAATCTTTAGACTAGGCTTATGCTGCGGCCTGATCATGCTGACCCTGGCCCTGTACCTGAACGGGGCCTTGGCTGGCCCGGTGGCAAGCGGCAGGGCTTTGGCCGCGGTTTCCCCGGAGGCGGTGGCAGCGCCGCTCCGGGAAGAGCGCCTGCTGAATCCGAACCAGCCTTATCTGGCCCTGACTTTTGACGACGGCCCCAGCAGCGAAATCACGCCCCTGCTGGTTCAGGGCCTGGCCCAGCGGGACGCCCGGGCTACTTTTTTTGTCTTGGGCTGCCAGGCTGAGCAGCAGCGGGAGGTGGTGGCGGAAATTGCCCGGCTGGGGCATCAGGTGGGTTCCCACGGCTATGATCATCTGCATCCCTTCACCGAGATGGAAGGCGGCCAGCTGGAACAGGAACTGGCCATGACCGCCGCCATCATCGAAGATATCATCGGCAGCCCTCCGGCTTATGTGCGGCCGCCCTACGGCAGTATTGACCAGGACGCGGCAGCGGTTATCGACGTGCCGGTGATGCTCTGGAACATCGACCCCCGGGACTGGGAAATGAAAAGCCCGGAACAGCTGGCCAGCTATATTGTGGAGCATGCTTTCAGCGGCGGCGTGGTCATTATGCATGATGAATTCGCGAACACCCTGGAGGGGACGCTGGCCGCCGTGGATCAGCTTCAGGCGGAGTGCTGGCAATTCGTGACGCTGACGGAATATTATCAGCTGGCCGGGATGACGCCGAAGCCGGGCTTGGCTTACCGGGGCACCGGCCTTTCCAGCCAGTATCAAAAATAATTAAAATAAATTTTTCATATGGCACTTTTTTCACCAAACCCTGTGTTAAGATGTTAATGTCGCCACAGGCGTAAGGGGCGGTGAAAGGGGTGGTTGGTTGGAGGCATTACCATATTTAGAAGTTCTACCGGATCAAGTTTTACCGTATATTGAGGAAAACTTAAAAATCCAGGACAAAGCGGGCCGTTTGGCGCCGCTTATTTTTAATCCCTTACAACGTAGGTTTTACCAGGAAATCCAGCAACAGCAGGGGGCGGGGAAGCCGGTGCGCATCATCATCCTGAAAGCGCGGCAAATCGGCTTCTCCACCGCCACGGCGGCCCTGTTCTTTCAGCGGGCAGCCACGGTTCCCCATACCAACGCCATGATCGTGGCCCATAAGGCGGATGCTTCCACCAATATTTTCAACAAGGCCAAGCTGTTCTACGAAGAGCTGCCCCCGGAGCTGCGGCCCCTGAAAAAGGCCAGCAATGCCAAGGAACTGCTCTTCGAAAACCCGGCCAGCAAGGCGGAGGAAAAGGCCAGGGATCCGGGACTGCGCTCGAAAATCGTCATCGAGACCGCAGGCAACAAGGACGCGGGCCGCTCCGCCACCGTGCATTGCCTGCATTTATCCGAGCTGGCTTACTGGCCTTATCCGGAAGAGACCCTGATCTCCCTGATGCAGGCGGTGCCCAATCTGCCGGAGACTATGGTAGTCATTGAAAGTACGGCCAATGGGGTGGGCGGCGCTTTCTACAAGGAATGGCAGCGGGCGGCGGCAGGGAAAAGCGTTTTCGCGCCCCTGTTCTTCCCCTGGTGGCAGCATCAGGAATACCGGATGAACAAGGGGCCCAGGCTCAAGCTCAGCCCGGAGGAGCAGGCCCTGAAAAAGCTGCACCGGCTGGCGGACGCCCAGCTCCGCTGGCGGCGCTGGTGTATCGACGCCAATTGCGGCGGCGACCCGCAAGTTTTCGCCCAGGAATATCCCGGCACTGCCGAGGAGGCCTTTCTCCTCTCCGGCAGGCCGGTTTTTGATACCCAGGCCTTGGCCAAGATCTATGCCCGGCCCGCCAGCCCCCGCTATGGCCGGGTGGTGGAGCTGAACGGCCGGGCCGAGTTTGCGGCCCAAAGCAAATATCTGGCCCTCTACCAGCCGCCGGAAACCGGGGCCGACTATGTGGTGGGCATCGACGTGGCCGAAGGGCTGGCCGGGGGGGACTACTCCGCCATGGCTGTGGTGGACAGGCAGAGCCTGGCCCTGGCCGCCCTGTGGCACGGGCATATGGACCCGGATCTGCTGGGCCAGGAGGCGGTGCTGCTGGCCCGCTGGTATAATGGGGCGCTGCTGGTGCCGGAAGCCAATAATCACGGCATTGCCGCGGTGGGGGCGATCCGCCGGGAGCATTATCCCCGGCTCTACCGCCGGGCCGGCGCCGGGGACGGGGAATACGGCTTCCTCACCACCGCCAGGACCAAGCCCCTGATCATCAACGCCCTGGCCCGCTATATCCGGGAGGACGGAGCCCGGCTGCGGGATCGGGAGCTGGCCGGGGAATGCCTCTCCTATGCTTATGATGAAAAAGGGCGCACCAATGCCCAGCCCGGCTGTTATGACGACCGGGTCATGGCCATGGCTATCGCCCTCTATGCCGCCACGGAACGGCCCCGGGGCCCGGACTTTACCGAAGCGGACTGGGGGCGGGCCTACGGGGCCTGCGGCACTACCGGGTATTAAGCAGGCCGGCAAAAGGACGGGATAGCCATTGATATTGACCGAGAGATAGGAGTGATGAGATGGACGACAAGGAACTGCAAACGCTTTTAGAGCGCATCAACAGCGCGGAGCAGGCCCGGGACAGCGCCTATGGAGAGCTGTGGCAAGACTGCCTGCGCCGCTACCGCTCAGAGGTGAAGGCGCGCCGGGAAGGGAGCAATCTTTTTGTGCCCCATACCTTTATGCAATGCGAGGTGATCAAGGCCAGAGTGGCGGAAAGCCTCTTCGCCAGCCGGCCCTATATTTCCGCCCTGCCCCGGGAAGCCGCCGACCTGGATCGGGCTGCCAAAGTTCAGACCCTGCTGGACTGGCAGATGAATGACCGGGCGGACTTTGCCCGGCTGATCGGCGAAACCGTGGTGGGGAATATGATTATTTACGGCACAGCCGTCACCTATACCGGCTGGCAGGTGAAAACCCGGCTGATCCGCCAGGCTGTCATCCGGGAGCAGCCTTTGCTGGACCCAGAGGGCCAGCCTTTGTTGGATGAAGGCGGGCAGCCCCTTTATTATGAGAGCAGGCAAGTGGCAAAGACCAGGCAGGTCATCCACGACGACCCGGTCTGCGCCCATATCCCCCTGACGGATTTCTACATCGACCCGGAGGCGGATACGTTGGAGAATGCCCGCTACCTGGGGCATAAGGAATATTTATCCCAGCCCCAGCTGGAGGAACTGGCGGATCAGGGCAAATACCGGATCGACTGGGACAGGCTTTCCCCCTTAGACGACGAGACCCCGGGCGGCCCGGATTTGGGCCGCTATCTGCTGCACCATTACTGGCAGGGGCAGCGGCATCTGGTGATCCTCAACCGCCGCCAATGCGTGCTGGATGAGGAAAACCCCTTCTGGCATGGGCAGATCCCCTATGATAAATGCTGCTATGTGCGGCTGCCGGGTGAATTCTACGGCATGGGGGTGCCGGAAATCCTGGCCAGCCTGCAGGATGAGCTGAATACCAGCCGCAATCAGCGCATCGACTACAATTCCCTGGCCCTCCGGCGCATGTGGAAGCTGCGCAAGGGCTGCGGCCTGACCGCCCGGGATCTGCTCTGGCGGCAAAACGGGGTGCTGCAGGTGGAAAATATGGACGATGTACAGGAAATCAATATCCAGGGCCTGCCTGCCGACGCTTTCGCCAACGAAGCCGGCGTCAAACAGGATATGCAGGACGCCACCGGCTGTCATGATATCCTGATGGGCCTTTCCTATGCCAATGAGACCGCCACCACCACTATGACCAGGGACAATAACGCTTCCCTGCGCTTCAAGGCCGTGGTAACGGCAGTGGTCAAAGATCTGCTGCTGCCGGTGGCCAAAAAATTCATGGCCCTGGATCAGCAATTCCTGGGGGAAAGCCGGGCCATCCGCTTGCTGAACAGCCCGGCGGAAGCCCTTTTCCAGGTAGATCCTGAGGATTTGGACGGGGATTATGATATCAGCTATTGCGGCACAGCCATCGAATCCCTGGCCAATAAGACCCTGAACAAGGAAAAAGCGCTGCAAGCCTATTCCCTGGCCCTGGCCGATCCGGCTTATCAGGCGGACGACAGGGCCAGGCTGAAGCTCTATCGGAAGGTGCTGGAGGCCTTGGACATCAAGGAGGCCGAAGCGCTGCTGCCCCGGGAGCGGCAGCGGGAGAATGGGGGGCCGCGGGGCTAGAGATGAGGGTGGTTGGCGGGCGTTTTAAAAACGGCGGCCGGAGGGAGGCCGCGCACAAGGTGAAGGGAGGGGACGGATGGGCGGCAAGTCCAGGGAATTATCCGAAGGGTACAGGGCATTACGGCATAATGCCTTTTGGCAATGGTTGCTGGAAGAACTGGAAGCGAAGCGGCAATATCTGCACCAGGAGCTGCTTTCCGCCAGGACCTGGGAAAGCTGCTGCCGGGCCCAGGGCGGGCTCCTGGCCATCCAGGCCATACTGGGCCAGGTGGCGACGATACGGGAAGGAGGTGAGGAAGAATGACCTTCGGCGAGCTGAAAACCCTGTTTGAATCCTATACCGGCATCGCTGACGATGTGGACAATGCCCAGCTGGCCCTGTGGTTCAATGAGGCCCTGCTGGATCTGGCCTATGATTTAGGGCCGGTGGAAAGCGCGGAAATCTCCGCCGCGGACAATGACTATTGCCCCGGCGAACACTGGCTGAGCCTGGTAGCCTGCGACATCCCCTACACCCGTCTGCCTGACGGAAAACTGCGCTTTGGCAGCGGCAGCGGCAAAATCTATTACCGGGCAGCGCCCCAGGCTTTTAACGGCATCGACCATGACCAGGAAGGGGCCCTGCCCAAGGCGGCCCATTATTTGCCGGCCCTGTTTGCCGCGGCCCGCTACTGGGATACGGAAAGCGAGGGGGACGGGGAGGAAAGCAATCAGGCGGCCAAATGGCTGAGCTACTATTATCAGGGCAAAAATCTGGCCAGGGCCAGGTCCCTGGCCGGGCAAAGCCAGATCGGGGCCTGGCGGGTGGAGGAAAAATAGGAGGGATGGCAATGACATTGTTTTATCCAGGCGGGGACATGGACTTTTCCGACAGCGCCCTGCTGGAACGGGCCGGGGCTGAAAGCGGGGCGGACGCCTTGGACAGCGTCCCGGCCCCGGCGGAGGCAGCCGGAGACTTGGCGGATAGCCCCGGCCTTGACCAGCCCGGGGAAAGCCTGACCCTGCCGGTGACGCCGGCGGCAACGGCTGATCCCTGGCAGCAGGCAGCCGGGGAACTGGACAGGCTCTGGCCGGAGCTGGCCGGCAGGAAGCGGGAACTGTTCAATAAGATGGGCGAGATCTCCGGCCGCTACGGCGACCCCGGCCTTTGGCGCAGGCAGCCCCAGGGCATCATGCGGGAGGCGGCCTTGGAGCTGCTGGGCCCGCCCCGGGGCCTGACCGAGCGGGCGGTGCGGGAAGCGGCCAAGGCGGCCCGGGCCGCGGCCCTGGCAGAGGCGGAAGCCCGGCAGCGGGCCAAGATCGGCCTGGCCCCGGGTCATGCGGGGCGCAGCGCCCCCCCGCCCCTGACTGAGGAACAGAAACTGATCCGCGCCATGTCCACGGCCAAGGGCCGGGGTATTTTTTAACCAGGCTGTCCATAAACTGCGCCATGTTGTTGGCTGGGATACCCGGCGTTGGTCGCGTATGTTTTAATACGCACCCCCCATACCCCAATCCAGCTTCGCGTTGCCGCGCTGGATCGGGGGCCCCTGGGGAATAGCCGGTCATCCCAGCCGCCTAGTCTGGCTGAGCTAGAGCCGCGATCTTTGATCGTGAACTATAGCGGCTATGCATACCTGAGCATTTGCAAAGCAAAAGCCAGGTAGGTAGGTTGAGATTTTCCCGAAGGGAAAAGCCAGCTAGGTCTTGTTTTTGAACAGTCTGGCCTTTAAATAAGTAATTTGCCAATATGAAAAAGAATTTTAGGGAGGAACAACTATGACCGAGATTACCGGAGTACGTACCACCAAAAATATCGCCGGCGCCCGGGTGCAGGTGGATATGGCCAAGGACATTGCCTTGCTGGATCCCAACGAGGGGCCTTTCGTCACTTTTTTGAAAGCGGCCAAAAAGGACAGCCGGGTGGTTTATAATCCTAAATTTGAATGGCTGGAAGACGATTTGCTGGCCACCTGGTCCCAAGCCAACGGCGGCATCAGCGCCGCCGCTACCACCCTGGCGGTGGACGACGGCGCGCTGTTCCGGGTGGGGGATATTGTCAAAATCCCGGAAACCGCTGAGAATATGCTGGTCACCGCTGTTGCCGGCAATAATCTTACCGTATCCCGGGGCTATGGCTCTACCGTGGCGGCCGCCGTCTCCGACCAGGCCCATGTGTTGAATATCGGCCCGGCCATGATGGAAAACAGCAGCCTCCGCACAGTGAAAAGCACCCTGGAAACCAATGGCTACAACTATACCCAGATTTTCCGCACCCCCATCGCCCTCTCCGGCACCGAGGCGGCCAGCCATCTCCACGGGGGCAAGGACCGGGCCTATCAGCGGCGCAAGGCCAGCATCGAGCATAAGCGGGATATTGCCAGGGCCATGTATTTCGGCCAGCGCAAAGAGGATACCACCGGCGCGGCCCCCCGCCGGGCCATGGGCGGCCTGATCGAGATGATCGGCGCCGCCAACAGCGTGGCTTTTGACGCCGGCAGCCTGCCCATTACCTACCGGAACTTTGACAATCAGGTGGCCAAGGCCGCCTTCCGCTACGGTTCCCAGGAAAAACTGCTGATCGCCGGGCCCAATCTGGCCTCCGCCATCAATACCTGGGCGGAAAAGAAGCTGGTCACCGAAGTGGACGCCAATTCCACCTTTGGCATGCGGGTGAAAAACCTGGTCACCACTTACGGTGATTTGAAGGTAATCTATGATCCCCTGCTGGAAGGGGCTGTTTACGGCAGTTACGGCTTTATCGTGGATACGGAGAATGTGCGCTATGCCTACCTGGAAGGCCGGGATACCAAGCTGAATATCAATGTGCAGCCCAATGATGTGGACGGGCTGGTGGACGAATACCTGACCGAATGCTCTCTGGAACTCCGTCTGCCCCAGACCCATCTGATCATCACCGGGGCTTATGTGCCCGCGGAATAGGGCTTGGACCTCAGGGGGGCGGGGCTGCCCGCCCCCCGGCGCTAAAGGAGGTGAAAGCCCATGTCTAAGTATCTCCGCTGTTACCAGGACTTTTCCGGCGGGCTGTCCGAGGCTGCCAATGACAATATGAAAGACAACCAGCTGGTGCGGGCGATGAACATCATTCCCGGCGAAGGCGCCGGCCTGGCCCGTACCTTCGGCAGCACGCCCATCCTGCCTCAACTGCCGGAAATATCCGGCGCCATGAATCGGCTGGCGGCGCTGATCCCCCTGACCCTGGCGGACGGCAGTACCCTGACGCTGGCCTTCAGGCAATCCCAATGGGATGAGCACAATCTGTACCGCCTGAACAGCGATAAAAAGGGCTGGACCCTGCTGGCGGAAAACCAGCCCTTGCTGCTGGACTGGTTTGTCCATAGCCATAAGCTCTTTTGGCTGGACGGCCAAAAACTCAGGTACTATGACGGCAGCGTCGTGGCGACCGCTGGCATCACACCTGCCGGTTCCAGCCCTACCCAGGCGGAAAACGCGGTCTGGGCCAAAGTGGAAAGAGCCGTGGCTGTGGAGCAGCGGGGGCAGCGCTGGTTTTACGCCACCCGCAACAATGAGTTGATTTTTTCCAATATCGGCTCGCCCACTAGTATCAGCCCCACCAGCGTCATCAATGTCAATACGAAAAACGACGATCAGATCACCGCCCTCCGGGAGTTCAATAACGGGCTGCTGGTATTCAAGCAGCATAGCGTCCATTACCTCTCCGGCTGGGATTTGGCCGGGGGCAGCGATATTTCCCTCTATCAGCTGAATGTGACCTGCGGCGCCAAATGGCCGAAAACCGTGCGCACTGTGGAAAACGGCGTACTGTACCTGGGGGAGAACGGGCTCTACCGGCTCTATGTGCCCAATAATTCCCTGGTGGTGGCGGCGGAAAATATCTCCGAGCATCATATTGCCGAAGCCCTGCTCCGCCAGGGAGAGATCCGGGACGCCTATGCCGAGGTCTGGGACAATATCTATTTCCTCAGCGTATACGGGGGCCCGGCCATGCCCTGGACGATCAGGGAATACCGCTATTATCCCCAGCTGGGGGCCTTTTTCGGCGAGTATACCCAGGCCCCTACCTGCTATTCCCTATATCAGGGCCGGCTCTGCTTCGGCATTGACCATGGCCATGTGCTGGCTTATGACAAAGACAGCCGCCACTATATCGGCGCCGACGGCCAGCCCCTGCCCATTGAGATCCTGGCCGTGACCAAGGGCTTTGACGTGGCCGGCACCATGGCCCAGGATATCAAGCTCAAAAGCGTACTGGTGATGTGCCGCCAGTTCAAGGCGGAAAGCTCCCATATCACCCTGAGGGTGAAGGCGGATTACAGCGACAGTCAATACCGGCTGGATCTGCTGAATCTGGATGAAAGCCTGATCTATGGGGAAGGGGACTTCGCCACCGCTTATTGGGGCTGGAAGGATACGGTATTCAAGGAACTGCCGGTGCAGCGGAAGGCCAAGCGGATCTGGTTTTTCTTAAGCGACGACCACTGCGACGAACCGGCGCTGGTTTACGGCCTGGGCCTGCTCTACCGTAAGCGTAAGCCCAGGGGCAGTACCGAAGGCATCACCCGTACCACGGTCATCTATGACGACTGACGCCCAGACTGTTCAGAAACAAGCCAGACTAGGCGGAGGGATGGCCAGCTAGGAAGCATATTAGAACATATGTGACCGACGCTGGACATCCCGACAACGATGTATGGCGCAGTTTATGGACGGTCTGGAGAAGGAGGGGAAGATATGAGCAAAGTAGTGCTGCCCTATCATCTGCAGGACGGGCAGAAGGCCTATGCGGCCAAGCTGATGGCTGATTTTAACGCCATCGTCGGCAAGCTGAACAGCGTCTCCGTCCCCGGCCTGGCCGATGGGGATATCGAAAGCGCCCTGCAGCAGATCAAGCTGCTTCTGGACCGGGAATATGCCGCCGAAGCCAAGGTGGTGGAAAACCTGGCCTATGATGAAAACAGCCGGCGGCTGGTGCTGACCCTGAAAGACGGCGCAATATTCTTTGTGGACATGGCGGCTTTTCTCAATGATTATACCGGCGTCAGCAACGACGGGGTGGCTGTCAGCCTGGATGGGGAAAGGCGGATCAGCGCCGAGCTGAAAGACGGGGGCGTGGGCTACGCCAAGCTGTCCCAGGCCCTGCAAAACCTGATCAACGGCAAAATTACCAAGGGGCAAAGCGGCAATGCGGAAGAGATCCGCTTTAATGACGGGGAGAGCTTCCAGGAAAAGCTGGATAACGAGGCTTTGCGGGGCCCGGCCGGGATCACCGCCGCCCTGAACGGCATCTGCGCTTTCCGGGTAGGGGCCGACGGCCATCTTTATGTGGGCGTGGCGGACGGCGCGGCCCCGCCGCCTTTCAGCATCAACGGGGACGGCGACCTGATCTATACCATCGGCTAAGACGGCGGATCAGGCGTTAAACAAGGCAGCCTAAGGGCTGCCGTCGGTGGCCGGGGATTTGAAAGGCCGGCTAGAAAAAGTCAAACGGCATCAGAAGATTTTTTCGTAGAGGAAAAAGAGGCCTTTACGAAAATTGACTGAGCCAACTTTCAAGTATCCAAGCTTCTGATACAGCCTTAATGCAGCCGGATTTTCAGAAAAGGCGTCAAGACGCACCGACTCGACTCCACCGCTTTTTAAGATGGCCTCAGCAGCTATCATAGCACGCGTTCCAATGCCTTTATTCTGGTAATCAGGATGCACACACAACCTATGTACCACCGCAAACGAGGAGGCGCCACCTTTCCAGTCGGCGGCGGCATATTCGGGGCTGCATTCCCGATTCAAGACAAAGACAGCGGCAATCTCATGGTCAATCATAAGTAAATACATAGCATCGTTTTCTATATCATTTTTAAGCGTTGATTGATTCGGATAAATGTTATCCCACTGATGAATAGCACGATCATTCATCTCGCGGATCGCCTTTTTGAACAAAGAAACCACTTCCGGTAAATCCCCCATGGCGGCTTTCCGTACGCCAGCCAAACGGACGTCTTTCTTTGGCGGTACAGCTTCGTCCGGCCGGTTTCCTTTGAGACTGGTAAAGATGATATGACACATCTTACGAGCAACCGCGCCAACGGCGGTCAGATGATGTTTGCCACTGGTTTTCAGGGATGGGTAATATTCAAACAGCAGCGGCGCGTAAAATGGCGCCCTGTGGGCGGCAAGCCCAATAGCCCGTCTTAGATATGGCGAGCCGGGAATCTTTGCGCCGATAAATTCGCCTGATTGTGTCATCTGCACAACCTCGCTGCCTTTGAGGGGGAGATACCGCGTCCTGCCTGTTACGCTTATTATCCCACATCCTGCGCAGGATAACAAGTTTCCCTACGGCGCTCTTGTCAAAAACACCGTAAATTCATTATATGAGGAGGAAGCATATGGCGGAGGAATATGATCTGGGTTATATCCGGGGGCCCAGGGGGCCGGCCGGACCCGCCGGGCCGGAGGGGCCCCAGGGCATAGCCGGCCCCCCCGGCCCGGCGGGGGCTGTTGGGCCGGCCGGGCCGGCGGGAGCCGGGGGCGGCGATATGTCCCGCAGCGTCTATGACCCCCATAACCGGCATCAGGACATCTTTGCTTACGCGGATCAATACAGGGGCAGGCAGCCCGCCACCCTGGTGGTGGCGGCGGCGGACAGCAAAAACAAGCATCGGGCCGACTATGTTTGCGATGGGGAGGGGGATCAGCTGCTGATCAACGCGGCCATCAATAACCTGCCGCCCCAGGGCGGCTCCGTGCTGCTGCTGCTGGAGGGCACCTATTGGCTGGATATGGAGGGGCTTTCCCCTACCAGCGGCCAGAACCGCATCATCGAAATCAGCCGGGATAATGTGATCCTGCAGGGGCAGGGCCGGAGCACCGTGCTGAAGCTGGCGGATCAGACCAGCTCGCCCCAATGCAGCACCCATCTGCTGTTCATCCGCTCCAGCGGCTGCCAGATCCGCTGTCTGACCCTGGACGGCAATTCCGCTCAAAACAGCAGCGGCAGCGTGGAGGGGCTTCGGGCCAGCCTGTTCGCCAGCCAGCTTTTGGTAGAGGACTGCCTGTTCAAAAATTGCTTTTATGCCGGGATGAACAGCCAGGGGGATTATATCCGCATCATGAAAAACCTCTTCACCAACTGCGGCTACGGCCTGTATCTGGGCGGCGGGCTGGACACGGCCAGCAATAACCAGGTTTTTGACAGCGCCAGCCAGGGGATACGGGCCGAAGGCGGCTCCCATATCCTGACCTATAACCGCATTGTCAACAGCCCGGAAAAAGGCATGCATCTTTATGCCGTGGTCACCAGCCAGGTTAAAGGCAACGCTCTGGTGGATCAGCCCATCGGCATCCATGCCCAGTACGCCACGGATACCATGATCCTGGATAATATGGTGCTGCGGGCAGCTTACAGCAACAGCTATGGCAGCGGCGAATATTCCCTATACCTGGAGGGCTGCTCCCGCCTGCTGGCGGTAGGCAACTGGCTGGCCGGGAAGGCTGCCGCCGTCAGCGGGGGCACCGCTGTGATGACCGCCTACAGCGGCGCGGATTGGAATATCAGTATTTAGGAGGTGAAAGCGCTTGGCAACCATTTATAATCTGGGACGGGTACGGGGCGAAAGCTTCGCCATCCTGGGCTTCTACCCCAGCCTTGCCGCCCTGGCCGCGGCGGTTTCCAGCCCCGGGCCGGGAGACGCCTATGGGGTGGGGGACGCTGAGCCTTACCGGATCTTTATTTTTGACGGGGTTTCCCAGGCCTGGGTGGATAACGGCCCCTTCCGGGGCGAGCAGGGCCCCCCCGGCCTCCGGGGAGACAGGGGTGAACCCGGCGGCATCGGGCCCCAGGGCGAGCAAGGTCTCCAGGGCCTCCAAGGTGAGAAAGGCGATCAAGGCGACCGGGGGGACAAGGGAGAGCCGGGGGAAAAAGGCGAACCCGGCGACACCGGCCCTAAAGGCGAGAAGGGGGACACCGGCGACATGGGCCCCCAGGGCGAAAAAGGGGAGAAAGGCGACAAGGGCGACCGGGGCGGGGATTTTGCTGTCCTGGGCTATTATGCGGACCTCCCGGCTTTGCAGGCTGTCCGGCCTGATCCTGAGCCCGGCGACGCCTACGGCGTGGGCGGCGCCGAGCCTTATGATATCTACATCTGGGACGGCGTGGGATTAGCCTGGATAAACAATGGCAGCATCCAGGGGCCCCAGGGCCTGCAGGGGCCGTCCGGCGCTGACGGTGCGCCCGGTGTGAAAGGTGATAAAGGTGACAAAGGGGATCAGGGCCCGCAAGGGGATCAGGGTATCCAAGGCCTAACCGGGGAGAAAGGCGACAAAGGCGATACCGGTGATCAGGGCCTGCCCGGTGAGAAGGGCGATAAAGGAGATAAAGGCGACAAGGGCGATACCGGCGACCGAGGTTTACCTGGTAATGACGGCGCTAAGGGCGATAAAGGGGATCAGGGCGACCAGGGCCTGCCCGGCGCGGACGGCGCGGACGGATATACCCCTGTCAAGGGTGTGGATTATTTTGACGGCGCGGACGGAGCGGACGGGCCGAACCAGGTTACCACGGCCACGGCTACCAATATCAGCGGCATTCTCAAGGGCGACGGTTCCACGGTAGGCGAGGCGGTGGCGGGGACGGATTACCTGGCCCCGGCGGCGCTGAACGATTATTTGCCCAAGGCCGGCGGCACGCTCACCGGCGACCTGATTGCTAATAATCCTGCCGTGGGCGACGCCAAGGTGCGGAATATTTACGCCGGAACCGCTGATCTGACGGCGGGCAGTTCGTCCTTAGCCAGCGGGGCGCTGTACTTTGTCTATGAGTAAGGGGGCGGGCTGATGGTAAAGGGCATGTATATCGGCGTCTCCGGTACGGCGCGGAAGATCAAAAAGGGCTATATCGGCGTTGACAATTTGGCGCGGAAGGTGAAGAAGGGGTATCTGGGCGTCTCCGGGGTGGCGAGGCTGATTTATAGCGGGGAACAGGAACTGAGCTATTATGGGACGGCAACTGCATTGAGCGTGGCCAGACACTCTCTAGCCGCTGCGTCTATAGGGAATTACGTTTTGGCAATGGGGGGATACGTCGATGATGGCAGTGCTGTGGTAGACGCTTACAATACCAGTCTGCAGCGGAGTACTCCCACGGCCCTGATCGTAGCAAGATACCAGCTGGCCGCCGCGTCTGTAGGGGATTACGTTTTGGCAATGGGAGGCGGCACTAGCACGTCAAATAGCAGCATCAGAGCGACAGTAGACGCTTACAATACCAGTCTGCAGCGGAGTACTCCCGCGGCCCTGAGTGTGGCAAGACGCCAGTTAGCCGCTGCGTCTGTGGGGGATTACGCCTTGGCAATGGGAGGGGATACCAGCAGCAGCAAAAGTGCTGTGGTAAACGCTTACAATACCAGCCTACAGCGGAGTACCCCCGCGGCCTTGAGTGCGGCAAGAAGGGAGCTAGCCGCTGCGTCTGTAGGAGATTACGTTCTGGCAATGGGGGGGACTGCCGGCTCTTACAGTGCTGTTGTGGATGCTTACGATACCAGCTTACAGCGGAGTACCCCCGCGGCCCTGAGTGTGGCAAGACGCCAGTTAGCCGCTGCGTCTGTGGGGGATTACGCCTTGGCAATGGGGGGGACTGCCAGCAGTGGCAGTGCTGTGGTAGACGCTTACAATACCAGTCTGCAGCGGAGTACTCCCGCGGCCCTGAGTGTGG
>DAIMZM010000051.1:0-17754 GCA_036733985.1 Bacillota bacterium | reverse complement strand
GCCGGGGTTATGGAGACCACCTTTCAGGAAGAGACGGAAACCGACCTCTTCGGCGAGCAGTGCGTGCTGTGCGGCGGCGTCACCGCCTTGATGAAAGCGGGCTTCCAAACCCTGGTGGAGGCGGGCTATCAGCCGGAAAGCGCTTATTTTGAATGCGTCCATGAGATGAAGCTGATCATCGATTTGGTGATCAAAGGCGGCCTGTCCTTCATGCGTTATTCCATCAGCGACACGGCGGAATTCGGCGATTATTCCGTAGGCGACCGCATCATCACGGAAGAGACCAAGGCGGAAATGCGCCGGGTGCTGGGGGAGATCCAAAGCGGGGCATTCGCTGAGAAGTGGATCAAGGAAAACCAGGCCGGCCGCCCCAATTTCCTGGCCCGCCGCGAGCGGGAATCCCAGCTCCTGGTGGAGCAGGTGGGCGCGGAGCTCAGGGCCAAAATGAGCTGGCGGCAAAATGCCGGCAAATAAGGGGGAATAGGCCATGTCCAATGCCTTAAATTTGCAGCAGCCGGCCAACGCGCCCAAGCGGGCGCTGCTGAAAGCCATGGGTTATACGGATCAGCAGCTGAGAAAGCCTTTGATCGGCATCGTCAATTCCTGGAACGAGGTGGTGCCCGGCCATATCCATTTGCAGAATATCAGCCGGGCGGTGAAGGACGGAGTGCTGATGAACGGCGGCACGCCCCTGGAATTCAACACCATCGGCGTTTGCGACGGCCTGGCCATGGGGCATGGGGGGATGCACTATTCCCTGCCTTCCCGGGAAGTGATCGCGGACAGCATCGAAATCATGGCCCGGGCCCATTGCTTTGACGCTCTGGTCTTGATCCCCAACTGCGATAAGATCGTCCCCGGCATGCTGCTGGCAGCGGCCCGCCTGGATTTGCCCGCGGTATTTGTTTCCGGCGGGCCCATGCTCTCGGCGGACGGCAGCGATTTGAACACGGTGTTCGAGGCGGTGGGGGCCTATCATGGCGGCAAACTGGACGAAGCGGCCCTGGCGGAGCTGGAGGACCGGGCTTGTCCCGGCTGCGGCTCCTGCTCCGGCATGTTCACCGCCAATTCCATGAACTGCCTCCTGGAGGCCCTGGGTATGGCCTTGCCTGGCAACGGCACCATCCCCGCTGTTTATGCCCAGCGTCTGCGCCTGGCCAAAAGCGCCGGGGAAGCGGTGATGGCCTTGCTGGCGGACGGTCTCCGTCCCTCCGCCATTCTGACTGATCAGGCCATCCAAAACGCCCTCCGCGTGGATATGGCCCTGGGCTGTTCCACCAATTCGGTGCTGCATTTGTTCGCCCTGGCCCATGAGCTGGGGCTGAACATCAGCCTGGATATGGTCAACGCAATCAGCGAAAGCACGCCCAACCTTTGCCGCCTGGCCCCGGCAGGAACCCATCATATGCAGGATCTGCATGCCGCCGGCGGCGTTTACGGGGTGATGGCGGCGCTTTTGGCCGCGGGCCTGCTCTCCGGGGAGGCCAAGACAGTGGGCGGCGGGACGCTGGCCCAGGCCCTGGCCGGACATCGCGTGAAGGATGCGTCGGTGATCCGGCCCTGGCAAGATCCTTATGACAGCAGCGGCGGCCTGGCTGTGCTCTTCGGCAATCTCTGCCCCAAAGGCGCGGTGGTGAAGAAGAGCGCCGTCAAAGCATCCATGCTGCGCTTTATTGGCCGGGCCCGGGTTTTTGATCAGGAGGAAGGGGCGGTAGCGGCCATCTATGCCGGGGAGATCGTGCCCGGGGATGTGGTGGTGATCCGCTATGAAGGTCCGGCCGGCGGCCCGGGTATGCGGGAAATGCTCTCACCCACCTCGGCCATTATGGGCATGGGCTTAGGGGAATCCGTGGCCCTGATCACGGACGGCCGTTTCTCCGGGGCTACCCGGGGCGCGGCCATCGGCCATGTGTCGCCGGAAGCGGCGGCAGGCGGGCCCATCGCTTATGTACGGGAGGGCGACCAAATCAGCATCGATATTCCGGCCCATCGCCTGACCCTGCTGGTGGATGGGGCGGAACTGGAAAAGCGGCAAGCGGAACAGCCCCTGCGGCCCTGCCGGGCGCTAAAGGGATACCTAAAGCGTTATACGGAGCGGGTATCCTCAGCGGATACGGGCGCTGTGTTGACTTAAACAAGAGGCGGGAAGGAGCCCCATGCTGACCTTAGATAAATTCTATTTAGCCGGCCATGTGCTGAAGGACGTGGTACGGAAAACCGATCTGATTTTCGCCCCCGGCCTGGCCCCAGGCTGTGAGCTCTACCTGAAAACAGAGAACCTGCAGAAAACCGGCTCCTTCAAGGTGCGGGGGGCTTATTTCAAGATCGCTTCCCTCAGCCCGGCAGAGCAGGACTTGGGCGTGGTGGCCTGCTCCGCCGGGAATCATGCCCAGGGCGTAGCCTTGGCGGCCCAGAGCTTCGGCGTCAAAGCCACCATCTTTCTGCCCGCCACCGCGCCGATTTCCAAGATCGAATCCACCCGCCGCTACGGGGTGGAAATCCGCCTGGTGGACGGCGTTTACGACGACGCCTATAATGAAGCCCTGGCTTTCCGGGATGAAACAGGAGCCGTCTTCGTCCATCCCTTTGACGATGAGCAAGTCATTGCCGGCCAGGGGACCATTGCCCTGGAACTCCTGGACCAGCTGCCGGATTTAGAGGCGGTGGTGGTACCGGTGGGCGGCGGCGGGCTGATCTCCGGCATGGCCGCTGTGATCAAGACCCTGCATCCCCAGTGCCAGGTCTATGGCGTACAGGCCAGCGGCGCCGACAGCATGAAACGCGCCCTGGAGGAAAAAGGCTGTTGCTGTCTGGAAACCGTCTCCACTTTTGCCGACGGTATCGCCGTGAAGGAGCCGGGGCATCTTACTTATGAGCTGTGCAGCCGCTATGTGGATGAGATCGTCACGGTCTGCGACGACGAGATTGCCGCGGCCATCCTGGCCCTGATGGAGCAGCAAAAGTTGGTGGCCGAGGGGGCCGGGGCGGTGGCGGTAGCGGCGGCCATGTTCGGCAAGCTGCCCCTCGCCGGGAAAAAGGCCTGCGCCATGGTTTCCGGCGGCAATATCGACGTGAACATCCTCTCCCGGGTGATCAACCGGGGCCTGCTCAGTTCCGGGCGGCTGACCCATCTGACCATCGCCCTGATTGATAAGCCGGGGCAGCTCAGGGAAGTCTCGTCCATCATCGCGGCGGCGGACGCCAATATCATCCGCGTCCAATACACGCCCGGCGGGGAAAATATGGCCATCAGCGGCTGCTACCTGAACATTTCTATGGAAACCCGGAATCATGCCCATTTGCAGCAGATCCGCGGCGCCCTGCAGGAAAAAGGCTTCCGGCTCTGCGGCTGAAAGCCCTAAACCAACCGGCCGCCCGGTCCCCGGATAAGGATTATCCGTTAGGATTCCAACAGGCAGTGGAGGATAAAATGGATCCAGGCTTTGAACCGGCAATCTGGCCGGAAGATAAATTGCCAAAAGAGGCCGAGGCTTATCAGCAATGTGAGATATGCACGCAAAAATCCCGGGTCATTTGGGGGGAAGGCAATCCCCAGGCGCCCATTCTTGTTATTTTAGATAACCCGGGCGCCCGGGAAGATAAAGCGGGGAACGGCTATGTCTGCGGCACCCGGCAGACCTTGCAGACGGCCCTGCATCAGGCCAATCTGACGGAAAATGATATTTATTTAACGTATCTTCTGAAATGCAGGCCCCTGCGCCAATATAACAAAGAAGCGGTGCGGGCTTTCAGCAAGCCGTTTTTAATCCGCCAAATAGAAAGGATGCGGCCAAAGGTCATCGTCTGCTTGGGGGACGTGGTTACCCAGGCCCTGTTTAACGATGAGGACGCCTGCGTAAAAAACCGCAGAGGACGGTGGCAGACGCTTCTGGGATATCCCTGCCTGGTCTCTTACCATCCGTTGGCGGTAAGATGGCGGCCCAATCTGCTGCCCCGGTTTATGGAGGATTGGCATATGCTGGCGCAACGGCTATAGCGCGGGGAACCGGGCCGCATATTTGCGGTGATAGCGTTTTTGGCTTTGTATAATTCCCAATATACCGTATCAAGCCACGATCAGCCCAGGCCCCGCTCCCGCCGGCAGACAACCGGCGGGGGTTTAAATTTTTCTGTTCCGCGAACCCCCCGCTTTGGTAAACATATCGTGTAACTATAGGAAAGGGGGCTGAATTTTATGAACCAATGGCTTAGAAGTCTGAAAACCGCCACCCCGCAAGAGGGTTTTGAATTAGCCATTAAACTTTCGCAAAAAGGGGTGGAATACACACAGCCGTCTCAAGAGATCCGGAAAAAACTGCGCCCAAAATATTCGAGAAACGCGGATAGCCTGATAGCTGTTTCACAAGTAATTGCAATAAATTATCAAACCATAGCCGCCGCAAACAATTATTGGAAGTAATTATACTGGAAATAATCATACCGAAGCAATCCTACTATAGAAATAAAGACGCCAAAAGCGGGCCCAGGGGCCCGCTTTACTTATGGCATACGCCATGTTTAACCTGTCACAAAGTCCTTCGAGAATAATCCGGATCCGCCGCCGCGGAAGCGCATCTCTCAGCCTAGAAAGCCATGACCACGCCGCCCGTATTGGCATAGGTTGAGCTCAGGCCGCCTGTGGGCACGATCAGTATCTCTTTGAAGTGGTAACGGTCCTGAATGGCCGCCATCAGCCGTTCCGCAAGCCCGGGGTTTTGGCAATGGGTAATGACCAGGCTTTCCCCTTCGGTACGCTTGCCGCTTTTTTCAATGGCGTCCGCCATTTTCCGAATGATCTGGTTCTGTCCCCGGGCATGGTCATAGAGGGTAATATTGCCGTCTTTGTCCGCGCCCATCACCGGTTTGATATTGAGCAGGAAAATCAGCTTGCCGACAATTTTATTCAGCCGCCCATTCTTCAGCAGATTTTCGATGTTATCCAGAACAAAATAGGTTCTCATCTCCTGGATAAAGCTTTCCACAGCAGGGATGATCTTGGCTTTATGGAAACCCGCGTCAATCATGGCGCGGATTTTCAGCACCACCAGCACTTCCCCGGCGGAGGCGCTTTTAGAGTCAAAGACATGGACGTCCGCGCCTTCCTCCTCCGCCATCTCCTGCCCCAGCCTGGCGTTGGCATAAGAGCTGGACAGCTTGCTGGACAATGTGACGGCAAACGACGCGGGCGCGCCTTGAAAGGCATCCTTATACAATAGGGGCGAGGGCGCCGCCGAGCCGATCTTCCCGGTACAGCTTTCCATTTCCGCCATAAACGCCGGCAGATCCAGGGTTTCATCATCGATGAAGCTTTTCTCCCCCAATAGCATGGACAAGGGGACGGTTATCACGCCCAGCCTTTCTTTCAGCGCCGGAGTCATATCACAGCAGCTGTCCGCTATGATCCTATAGCCCATTTTTTGCCTCCATTTATTTTATTGTGGTCAAGCCTGAGCTGTATCTGGCCATACGCTGGCGCCGGCCCAACTGCTGCGCCAACCCCCATACTTTATTCTATATCTTCCCAGTTTACACCTCTTATTATGTCAAAATTAAAACACCCGGAAATAGTAAGCAGCTTAGGTTGGCCTTTATCAAAGAAAGAAGGCCGCCAGGGCCGAACACATCCCCGGAAGCCGGGAATAGAGAAAATAGTTGCCCGCAATTTGTGCAACTATTTTCTCTATCCTGATAATAGATACACGTTCACCAACCGAGAGGACGAAGGTATGGCATAAAACCAGGCCAAAATCGGCAAATTAGCCAGTGATATGCATGATCTTCCCCAAATTCAACTCTGGTACGAATATTGCTTCTTAAGTAATTTAGGAAAGGAGTAAATACGAAAGGCGCAATACGAAAGGCTATTTTATGAATCATAACCGGGCTGGGGGAGGGGACGCGCAGTACGACAAACCGGCAGAGGAAGTTCTTTTTCCCGAGGATGGAACAAGGTACAGAAAGGGGCTTGTTATGGAAAAAAATAAGGGTAAGGTCAGCGTTTTACGGGTCATCATCATGGGGGGCGCTTTCATCGGCCTCCTGATTGGCTCCGGCTTCACCACCGGGCAGGAAATCATGCAATACTTCGTTGCCTATCATTATCAGGGCATTGCTAGTATTATCCTGATGTTCATCTTATTCGTCTACGTAGGCGTCAGCTTCAGCGCGGTCGGTTATGAGCAGCAGTTTGCCGAGCCGAAGAATATTTATCGCTATTATTGCGGCAGGATTGTGGGTAATTTCTTTGATTATTTTTCCGTCATCTTCCTGTTCATGTCCTTCTGGGTGATGGTGGCCGGCGCCGGCGCTGCGGTGCAGCAGCAGTTCGGCCTGCCCAATTGGCTGGGCGGCGGCGTTATGGGGGTGCTGACCCTGATCACCCTTTACTTCGGCTTCAACCGCCTGGTGGATATCATCGGCTCCATCGGCCCGGTAGTCTCGGTGCTGGCCATCATCCTGGGCATCGCCGGCATCCTGATGCACCCGGAAGGCCTTTCCACCTTCCCGGCCCAGGTGCCCGCCCTGGTGGAAGGCGGCGTCATCATGCGGGCCAGCGTCAACTGGTTCGTGGCCTGCGCCTCCTATGTGGGCTTCTGCATGATGTGGCTGGCGGTGTTCATGACCAACTTAGGCAAAACCGCCAACAGCAAGCGGGAAGCCGTCTACGGCGCGATTTTCGGCGCTTTCCTCTTCTCCCTGGCGGTATTGCTGCTGATGCTGGGCCTCTCCGCCAATCTTACCGACGTTGCCGGCGTGCAGATCCCCACTTTGGTCCTGGCGACCAAAATCAACCCGGCCCTGGCGGTGATCTTCACGATCATCGTCTTCACCGAAATCTATACCACTGCCGCCCCGCTGCTCTGGACGCCGGTCAAGCGCTTTGCTCCGGATGAAAAAAGCAAGCGCTACCGCCTGCTGCTGCTGGTCCTGGGCCTGGCCGGCGTGCTCATCGGCCTGGTGGTGCCCTTTGACCGGCTGATCAACCTGGTCTATGTGCTTAACGGCTATGTGGGCTTCCTGCTCTTCTTCATGATGGTCGTCACCGACGTGCGCACGCGCATCCTGAAAAACCATACGCCGAAAATCGTCAGCGAGCTGCGGCAAAGCCGGGGGGAAGGAGCGGAATAAGCCAAAGGCAGGGCGCGGGCAGCTACTTTTTCAGCTGATAGTCGCTGATCTTGTTAAAGAGCTGTCTGCGGCTTATGCCCAGGCGGCGGGCGGCCGCCGCCACATTGCCGTTGGTCTGCTGCAAAGCCCAGGCCAAATAGCCTGCCTCAGCTTGCTGTTTATAGGTGCGGAGCGGCAGGAATTCCCCAAAGTCCGGGTAGGGCGGGGGCGGCGCCAAGCGGGCCGGACCCGGGGCGGGGGCCTGCTCCTCCGCCGTAGGCATGGCATAGAGGATCGGCAGGCAGTCCTCGGTGATCACGCCCCCCTCGGAGAGGATGACCAGGCGGTCGATGATGTTTTTCAGCTCCCGGATATTGCCGGGATAATCATATTCGAAGAGGAAGCGGCGCACCGGCGACACCATGGCCTGTATCTCTTTTTTATTAGCCGCCTGGGACTTTTCCAGGAAGAAGGGGATAAGGATTTCCAGGTCTTCCCGGCGCTCCCGCAGGGGAGGGATGCGCACCGCCACCGTGCTGATGCGGTAGAAGAAATCCTCCCGGAAGACGGCGGCGCCGATGGCTTCCCGCAAATCCTTATTGGTGGCGGTGATCAGGCGGAAATCGATATGCCGGGGAGTGCTGCTGCCCACCGGCTCAATATGCTTGGTTTCGATCACCCGCAGCAGCTTCACCTGGGTGACGGGGTTGGTGTCGCCGATCTCGTCCAGGAACAGCGTCCCTTCATGGGCCTGCTCCAGCTTGCCTTCCTTCGTCTTCACCGCGCCGGTGAAGGCCCCCCGCTCATGGCCGAACAGCTCCGATTCCAGCAGCGTTTCCGAGTAGGCGCTGCAGTTGACGGCGACAAAGCGCTTGTCCCGCCTGCCGCTGAGCTGGTGTATGTAACGGGCCGCCATTTCCTTGCCGGTGCCGGATTCGCCGATCAGCAGGATATTCACATTGCTGTCCGCCACCTTGGCGCAGAAGGCCAGGGCTTTCCGGAAAACCGGGCTATTGGTTTCGATGCAGTAGTCCATCCTGTTTCCCCTCCTGTTTCCCTGCCTGCCGTAACAAATTATGCACGCGCGTTAAGAATAGCATAGGCAAAATAAAGGCGGCTGTCAATATATTCCGACAGGATACGGGAAATATTTTGCACGGATTTGGGCAAGAAGCCGCACACGATGCGGCGGAATGCACGGTTTAGGCGGCGGGGCCAGGCTGGGCGGATCAGGCATAGCGGTTTGGCAGGGATAGGGCCGGGCAAATTTTTTTTCAGAAGCCGCGGAAGTGGCACGGATATTGCTGTTAATAAAGTTAAGCATCAAAAACGCCACCCAGCACAGGAGGGGCAAATGAACCAGGCTGTTATCGTTACCAATAATGACAAAGTCTATCAAAAGCATCAGGGCCGGCTGGCGGTACTCTTCCTGCCGGACGGCGATTATCTGGCGGTGCTGGAAAAGGCCCGGGACCTGATCCACCAGGGGGCGGCGCTGCTCTCCCACCCCCAGTCCGGCAGCATGAAGCCGAATCAGACACCCTACCGCTCCGTCTTGCTGTCCTGGGAAAGCCCAGCGGCTGAGGGGGGCCGGCGGCCAACGCCAACGGATACGGAAAGCGTCCTGCTGATCGAAAGCAGCATCGAAACAGCGCGGAAATTCCTGGCCGCCAAAAAGACGCCGCCCTGGCCGGCGGCTGTGAAGGAAGATTTCAAGACCGTCGACCTGTCGATTATCGACAGCGCGATTTAGAGCGGCGACGCTCAGGGAAAAATATGAGGAGGTGTCTCATTTGAAATTGGAATTAGGCCGTATCTTGATCAGGGACGTACAATTCGCCGCCCGCACGTATGTGGAAGACGGGGTGCTGTACGTCAATGCCGGCGAAATCGAAAAGCTGGTGCTGGCGGACAGCCATCTCATTGCCTGCCGGGTGGAGCTGGCACGCCCCGGGGAAAGCGTGCGCATCGCGCCGGTAAAGGATGTGATCGAACCCCGGGTGAAGGTGGCAGGGCCGGGGCAGATCTTTCCCGGCGTGGTAGGCAAAGTGGGTCAGGTGGGCGCGGGCCGTACCCATGCCCTGGTGGGCGCGGCAGTGGTCACGGTAGGCCGCATCGTCGGCTTCCAGGAGGGGCTGATCGATATGAGCGGGCCCACCGCCGTCTACACCCCCTTCTCCCAGACCAATAATGTCTGCGTGGTCATCGAGCCGGCAGCAGGCCTGGCCACCCATGAATACGAAGCCGCGGGCCGCCTGGCCGGCCTGAAAGTAGCCGCCTATTTGGGTGAGGCCGGCCGCGATCTTATTCCGGACGAGATCGTCAGCTACGAGACCAAACCCCTGCAGGAACAGCTGGCCCAGTACCCGGAGCTGCCCAAGGTGGGCTATCTGCATATGCTGCAAAGCCAGGGCCTGCTCCACGACACCTATTATTATGGCGTGGACGCCAAGCAGTTCATCCCCACCCTGATGTATCCCACCGAGATCATGGACGGGGCCATCGTCTCCGGCAACTGTGTGGCTCCCTGCGATAAGGTGACCACCTTCCACCACCTGAACAACCCGGTAATCGAGGACTTGTACCGGCGCCATGGCCGGGATATCAATTTCGTGGGCGTGATCCTCACCAATGAGAACGTCTTCCTGGCCGACAAGTTCCGCTGCGCCGATATGACCGCCAAGCTGGCGGAATTCATCGGCCTGGACGGCATCATCATCACGGAGGAAGGCTATGGCAACCCGGACACCGACCTGATGCTCAACTGCAAGACCATTAGCCAGAAGGGGATCAAGGTGGTGCTAATCACCGATGAATTCCCCGGCCGGGACGGCAGCTCCTATTCCCTGGCCGATTCCACGCCGGAGGCGGAGAGCATCGTCTCTTGCGGCAACGGCAACGTGATCATTGATTTTCCCCCCATGGAGCGGGTGATCGGCACCCTGGAATATGTGGAGACGATGATCGGCGGTTATGACGGCAGCCTGAAGCCGGACGGCAGCATCGAGGCGGAGCTGCAGATCATCATCGCTTCCACCATCGCCAACGGCTACAACAAGCTGACGGCCACCGGCTATTAGACGCCGGCTCATACCGGCTAATAAGGAGGATTTGCTATGGCAAACTATCGTGTGGTATTGTATATCAACAATTTCTTTGCCGGCGTGGGCGGTGAGGAAATGGCCCATATCGGCGTGGAGCGCCGCCCCGGCGCCCATGGGCCCGGCATCGGGCTGCAAAAGGAGCTGGGGGAAGATTTTGAGATCATCTCCACCCTGGTCTGCGGCGACAACTATTTCGGCGAGCATACCGCCGCCGCCACCCAGGAGCTGATGGCCCATATCCGCGCCGACCAGCCCCAGCTGTTCATCGCCGGCCCGGCTTTCAATGCCGGCCGCTACGGCTTTGCCTGCGGCAGCATTGCCAAGGCTGTCCAGGACGAGCTGGGCATCCCCGCGGTCACCGCTATGTACCCGGAGAATCCCGGGGCGGACGCTTTCCGGAAATTCCTCTATATCGTGGAGACCAAGAACAGCGCGGCGGATATGCGCAACGCCCTGCCCAAGCTGGCCGCCTTAGGGAAAAAGCTGGCCAAGGGCGAGCTGGTCGGCAAGCCGGCGGAGGAGGGCTATCTGGAGCGGGGCATCCGCGTCAATTATTTCCATGAACAGCGGGGCTCGGAGCGGGCCGTGGAAATGCTGGTGCAGAAGATGCGGGGCGAAAACCCGCCTTCCGAATATCCCTTGCCCGTTATCGACCGGGTGGAACCCGCCGCCCCGGTGCCGGATATCAGCAAAATCAAGGTGGCGGTGGTGACTTCCGGCGGCATCGTGCCTACCGGCAATCCCGACCGCATCGAATCCAGTTCCGCCACCAAATACGGCAAATACAGCATTGCCGGCATGGACCATATGGATAAGGCGGATTTCCTCAGCATCCACGGCGGCTATGACCGCACCTTCATCCTGGAGGATCCGGATCTGGTGGTGCCTTTGGATGTGCTGCGGGAGCTGGAAGCGGAGGGCGTCATCGGGGAGCTGGCGGATTATTTCATCACCACCACCGGCACCGGTACCTCCACCGGCAATGCCAAAAAATTCGGCGAGGATTTCGCGCCCAAGCTGAAAGCCGACGGCGTCGGCGCGGTGATCCTCACCTCCACGTGAGGCACCTGCACACGTTGCGGTGCAACGATGGTGAAAGAAATCGAACGCGTTGGTATCCCTGTGGTGCATATGTGCACGGTGGTCCCCATCTCCCTGACGATCGGCGCCAACCGCATCGTACCGGCCGTGGCCATCCCCTACCCCCTGGGCGATCCCCATCTGACCCCGGCGGAGGATAAGGCGCTCCGGCGCAAACTGGTGCTGAAAGGGCTGGAGGCCCTGCAGACCCCGGTAACGGAGCAAACCGTCTTCGAGGCCTAGCCCTTTAAGGCCGCAAAACCAACCCGGCCCGGCAGGGAGCCGCTAGGATAGATACCGGCAGCAAATAAAAACGGAAAGGCAGGAATGACTGATGGGCATGTTACAGGGCAAGAAAATCGCCATCCTGGGGGACCGGGACGGCATTCCCGGCCCGGCGATCGAGGAATGCGTCAAATCCGCCGGGGCAGAGGTGGTCTTCTCCACCACGGAATGCTTTGTCTGAACCTCCGCCGGCGCCATGGACCTGGAAAACCAGGCTCGGATCAAGGCTCTTTGTGAGCAATACGGAAACGAAGACCTTATCGTGGTCTTGGGGGGCGCGGAAGCGGAAGCTTCCGGCCTGGCCGCCGAAACCGTTTCCGCCGGTGATCCGACCTTTGCCGGACCCCTGGCCGGAGTCCCGTTGGGACTCAAGTCCTATCATATATTCGAATTGAAGGATCAAGTGGATCCCGCCGTCTATGAGGAACAGATCAGCATGATGGAAATGGTTCTGGACATGGACGCCATCATTGCCGAAGTCACAACCTATCGCGGCTGATTGTCTGAGCAAACGGATATCGAAGAAGCCGGAGACGCCCTCTCCGGCTTCTTTTCTGATAAAATATCAAGCCCTTGGCCATTGGCGGCAGCCAAGGCGGGGATGGTTATTTTGCGGCGCTTCTTTCCAGGATCGCCGCCACCGCCGCGATGCCTATGGGGAAGGCGTCCAGGAACGCGCCCATCAGGATGAGGCCCGGCGCGTCGTCCAATTCCGCCGCCAAAAAGACGATCGGCATCGCGCAAAGCGCGTACAATACGCTGAACGCAATGGCGCTGAAGCGGATGGCTTTAAGCCTTTTGGCCGGAAGGGTATTATCTTGGTCAACAGCGTTCAGCAAAAGCCAGAATTGAAACAGGGCGAAGAAAAAACAGAGGGTGGCCGCGTATAAACCAATGATCAGAAGATATGGCGCAAAGGCGGATCCGGTCAGGTTTTTGACCAGTTCCGCGCCAAGGGCCGGCAGCATGAATACACATGCCAATAGGCCGGCGGCGGTGGAAAGGATGATGATGATCCTGAGAACGACGGTCGGCAGTTTATGCATAGGCATCAGCTCCTTCAGCTCAAATAGCTTTTCCTCAAAGTTTCGGCAAGCGCCCCTTACCTCTTTGGACAATGGTTGGCCCCGCTATTTCCGGCAGCTGCTTTTACGCTCCGGCTATCTTTATCCATACTATACCATGGCCGGCCGCTGAATACAATCAGCGGTAATCCTATGGGGAAAAGCCGCCGCAAGCCCTGGCCGGGAAGCAGGGCCCTGCTGATCGGCTCCGGAAATCCGCTAGCATTTTACCTCATCGCGTTGTATAATAGCCTTACCAATCATGTCCGGCGTCTGATTCTAAAAAATACAGGAGGGTAAGTATATGCGTTATGCCATTGAAGGCGGCTCTTTGCCTGCCGTCATCATCCAACTGGATCCCGGCGAGACCATTATCAGCGAATCCGGCGGCCGTACCTGGTCCCGGGGGCCTGTCCTCACCGAGGCCAAGGCCGAGGGCGGCGCGGGCAAGGCTCTGGGCCGGCTGTTCGCAGGGGAGAGCCTGTTCATGTCTTGCTACACAGCCCAGGGCCCGGCGGAGATCGCTTTCTCCTCCTCTTTCCCCGGGCGCATCATCGCGCGGACGCTGCAGCAGGGCGAAAGCATCGTCTGCCAGAAATCCGCCTTCCTCTGCGCCACTTATGGGGTGGAACTGGCGGTGCATTTCCAGAAGAAGCTGGGCGCGGGCCTGGTAGGCGGCGAGGGCTTCATCATGCAGCGGGTCACCGGCCCGGGACTGGTTTTTTTGGAAGTGGACGGTTATTGCCAGGAATACGATCTGGCCCCAGGGGAGCAGCTGAGCTGCGATACCGGCGTGCTGGCCGTTATGGACGCCACCTGCCAGCTGGATGTGCAGATGGTCAAGGGCGTCAAGAACATGTTCTTCGGCGGCGAGGGCCTGTTCGATACGGTGATCACCGGTCCGGGCAAAGTCTGTCTGCAAACCATGACCATAGCCAAGCTGGCTAAGCTGATGATCCCCTTCCTGCCTGACAAAAAATAAGGCGAAGGCGGCAGCGCGTTATGGCTGCTCTGATCCGGGATCTCCCGGCTAAATATGCGCAAGCCCAGGGGGCGGCGGATCATCGGCGCTAAAAACAGCAGCGCCGGGGATCTTTCACCGCATACCCCTGGCAACGGAAAAAGACCACCTAAAAGGTGGTCTTTTGAATGGCGTCGCCTTTATGGTCCGGGTTTTCCTTAAGGAAAATGCGTGAAGCGGGCCGTTGCTACTTGGCGTGCCAGCAATAGACCTGGTGGCTATCGCTGATTGCCCGCGCCGGCGGGGCTTGCCTGCGGCAGATGTCCGTAGCCAGAGGGCAGCGGGTATGGAAGGTACAGCCGGGAGGCGGCGCAGTGGGGGAGGGGATATCCCCGCCCAGGATGGGGCGCTCCTTCCGCTGGTTCAGATTGATCTCCGGCACCGCGTTCAGCAGCGCCAGCGTATAAGGATGCCGGGGCGCCCCAAACAACTCCTGCCGGGAGGCCTGCTCCACAATATGGCCTAAATACATCACCGCGATGTCATCGCACATATAGTCGATAACGCCCAAATTGTGGGAAATAAACAGATAGGTGAGGTTCAGCTCTTTTTGCAGGGATTTCATCAGGTTCAAAATCTGGGATTGGACAGAAACGTCCAAAGCGGACACCGGCTCGTCCAGGATCACCAGCTGGGGGTTGAGGGCCAGGGCCCGGGCAATGCCGATGCGCTGGCGCTGGCCGCCGCTGAATTCATGGGGATAGCGCTTGGTGAAGCGGGGATCCAGGCCCACCAGCTCCATCAGCTCGTTCAGCCGCTTATTCATCGCCTGCTCGGTACCGGTCTTATAAATACGCATCGGGTCGGTAACGGTGGCGGCCACGGTCATGCGGGGATGCAGGGAAGCGTAGGGATCCTGAAATACCATTTGAATATTGCGGCGCACCTGCTTCAGCGCTTCTCCCTTAGCCCTGGTGATATCCTCGCCATTGAAGAGGATCTGCCCGGCGGTGGGGGTATACAGCTTGATCAGCATCCGGGCGGTGGTGCTCTTGCCGCAGCCGCTTTCCCCCACCAGGCCGAAGGTGCGCCCCGCGGGAATGCCAAAGGAAACGCCGTCCACCGCTCTGACAATGACCTTTCTGTTGCTGGGAATGGGAAAATACATTTTCAGGTCTTTGGCTTCAATGATATTCATTGTTCCACCTCCTCCGCCTTGCCCTCATGCAGCCAGCAGCGGCTGAGATGGTTTTCCCCCACCTGATAGAGAGGAGGCACCTGGCAGTGGCATTTTTCCATGGCATGGCCGCAGCGGGGGGCGAAGCTGCAGCCGCCGGTATCGTCCGCCGGATGCATGACATTGCCGGGAATATGCTCCAGCACCTTGTCGCCCATACCGATATAGGGGATGCAGGACAAAAGGCCCTGGGAATAAGGATGCATGGGCTGGCGGTAAAAGTCGTCCCGGGAGGCCTGCTCCACAAAGCGGCCGCAGTACATCACCACGACCCGGTCGCATAATTCCGCCACCACGCTCAAGTCATGGGTGATCAGGATGATGGTCAGGTTTTCCCGTACCGCCAGCTCTTTCAAGAGCCGCAGGATCTGGGCCTGAATGGTCACATCCAAGGCGGTGGTGGGTTCGTCGGCGATCAGCAGCTGGGAATTGTTGGCGATGGCCATGGCGATCATTACCCGCTGCCGCATACCGCCGGAGAGCTGGTGAGGATACTGCTTGATCACATTCTCCGGACCAGGGATGCCGACCTTTGTCAGCAGGTCGATGACGCGGGCCCGGCAGTCCCGTTTGCTTAGGGACTTATCGTGATTGCGCAAGGCCTCGCGGATCTGGTTTTCCACCGTGAACACCGGGTTCAGGGAGGTCATGGGTTCCTGGAAGATCATGGACATGTCCTTGCCCCGTAATTTTCCGTATTCCCGCTGGGAAAGCTTGGTCAGGTCCCTGCCGTTCAGCCGGATGGAGCCAGACTTGATACAGCTGTTTTTCGGCGGCAACAAGCCCATCACCGAAAGCGAGGTAACGCTCTTGCCGCAGCCGCTTTCCCCCACCAGCCCCAATATCTCGCCCTTCTCCACCTGGAGGGACACATTGTTCACCGCCAATACTTCACCGTCATAGGTGCGAAAGGCGGTGGTCAGGTTTTGGATGTCCAATAGATAGGTCATACTTTACATCCTTTTCATTCGCTACTGTTTCATTGGCTACTATTGCATTCGCTACTATGCCAGGCGGAAAGCTTCAGGCCTGTGCCGCGGCCTGGAGCGCTTTGTCCATGGCAGTGAGAACCTGGTCAAGGATATCTTTATCATGGGCGATGCTCAGCACATGATGGGAGAGGGGGGCCTGGGAGCACCAGACGCCGCTTTCTTGCAAAGCATTAACATAAGCGCTATACTGAGCCGCATTGGTGGTGGCGGCGTCCCGGTAATTCCGGAGGGGGATATCTGTGAAATAGACCTGGAAATGCCCGCCCTTGCCCAGGATTTGGGCGGCGACGCTGTTTTTCTGAACCAAACCGGCGAATTCCTGCCGCAGATAATCCGTATTGGCCATGATGGTCTTAGTAACCTGGCCGGACTCGATCATATCAAAAGTGGCGGCAGCGGCGCAAAGGGAGATCTGATGGCCGTTGAAGGTGCCGACGAAGGCGGTTTTACCGCCGGGAGCGCAGACATCCAGCACCGAGGCCTTGCCAGCCACGGCGGCGATGATATAGCCGTTGCCAAAGGCTTTGCCGAAGATGGACAGGTCGCATTTGGTCTGGTAATATTCCTGACAGCCGCCCAAGCCGATCCGGAAGCCGGTGAGCAATTCATCAAAGAGCAGCAGGATGCCGTACTGATCGCAAATCTGCCGGAGAAAGCGGATATAGGCCGGGTCGGCTTCCACAAAGCCGATATCGATCATGATCGGCTCCAGGATAATAGCGGCCAGGTCATCCTTATGGGCGGTGATGAGCCGCTCCGAAGCCTCGATATTGTTGAAGGGCAGCACCACGGTATTATTGACGATGCGGGGGTCCAGGCCGGCGGTACCGGGCACGGAATTAGGGGCCGTTTCCGGGCCAATGGCGTTCAGCGGGGCGAAGCTGTTCACATAAACCGCGTCGGTCCAGCCATTATAGGCCCCTTCCATCACCGCGATATTTTCCCGGCCGGTATAAGCCCTGGCGATATGCAGGCAATGGGTGATGGCCTCGGTGCCGGTATTGGTGAAACGCACCTGCTCGTGTTTGGTGAGGGCCAGAAAACGCTCGGCAGTGGCCACGCTGAGGGGGGAATCAAAGCCGGTGATCAGGCCGTTGTTTTTAGAGACGTAGTCTGCGAAACGCTGGTTGAACTCAGGATTATTATGCCCTAACAGCAGGGTGCCATTGCCCATGATCAGGTCGATATAGGTATTGCCGTCCACATCGGTGACATAGGGGCCCTGAGCCTTGGCGAAATAGAGGGGGTGGGGTTTGCGGAAGCGCCCGTTGGAATGCAGGCCCCCGGAAATGGATTTGGCCGCCCGGCCGTACAGCTCTAAAGATTTTGCATAAGACATTGCGGATCTCCTCCCTGGAATTGAGATAAATTAGCTAAACTGCAGCGCTGTGTCCACAGTATGCATATTGTTGTAAAGATACGGAATAAAGCGGCGGCGCTGTGCCGCGTCAAGCTTGGCCCAAAAGCCGCCGATGGCCTCCCAGCCCCGCCAGTAGGAATAGATGAAGGGGGCCCGCAGCGGAAAGGCGATATAGCGCAGACGGGACTGCACCCAGCTTTCGCTGCCGAAAGCAGCCTGGCGCAAATAGTCCGCCACCGCCGCCCGGCCCGCCCCCTGGGCATGGAGCTGATGGCCGGCGTTCAGGGCAGCCATCGCCTGTATCTGGTTGAAAATCAGGCAAATTTGATCGTCGCTGTCATCCTGCCAGTTCAGCATAGCCATGCCATTGTCCGCCAAGCCCTCGAACACCGGGCTGCTGGCGGTATTGGTCAACACCAGGCCGGCGTCGGCGGGAATCCGCCCTGCCGAAACCAGGCTTTCCCGCTGAGCCAGATGGGTCATATGGCCGGGATAGGCTTCATGACAGACCAGATGCTTCAGCTCGTCACGGGTATAATGAACGTCGCCGTTGATATAAATGGC